>ONIU01000078.1 GCA_900317935.1 uncultured bacterium | reverse complement strand
AGATAGCCAAGCTCTATTAAGACTTGTCCAATACGCTTTCCACGCTTTTTTTGTTCAGCTAAAGCGATGTTTAGTTCTTTTTCGCCAATGTGCCCGGCTTCTATTAAAAGTTGGCCTATTTTCTTTCGCTTAAACATAATTCAGCAAACATTTTACACTTTATTCAAATATTATGCAACCCACGAAAGAATGCACGACTAGGCAATCGGCAACCGCAAACTATTGTGCTGATTCCCAATATTTTCTGCGGGCTTCCATATAATGTGGGTTTAACTTGATTGCTTGTCTGAACTGTTCCATAGCTCCGTCTCCATCACCTTTTTTCCTCAATATGATTCCAAGGTGAAAATGCAAGTCTGCATATTCCGGGTGAAGTTTTAAAAGTCGACGGTATTCTTCTTCTGCCTGATCTAAGAGTCCTAAGTCTGAGAAAATAGCTCCGAAATCAATAGTTACGCTGCTTTTCTTTAATTTATCAAAAATAGAATCTTCTAGTATTTGTCTATATTCTTTCATGGCTTTAGCAGATAGACCCTGGTCTTCGTAGATTCTACCAATATAATAGCGTGCAGCAGCATACTTAGAATTAATATTCAGAGCATTTGTAAAGCTAGATAATGCTTTGTCGTAAATTTTATTTTCAAAAAATACCAGACCAATATTAAAATGAGCGTCTGCAAATTTTGGGTTTAGGGAGAGAACTGATTCATAAGCAGCAACAGCCTGGTCTCTATCTCCCAATTCTCTGTAAGCATGTCCCAAATGAGTGTAATACACTGGATTTTTAGGATTCTTGTTTACTGCTTTTACATAACAAAAAGAAGCTTTGTCGTATTGCTTCTTTAAAAAGAAGGCATTTCCTAAGTAAAACAGCTTTTCATGGTCGTTTGGCTGGAGACGTAGATGTTTTATACATGCATCTATGACTTCATCAAGCATTTCTTCATTGTAAACTGTTTCTGCCATATCAAGTTCCTTTTTGTTTTTAGTCAGCTTTTAATATAGCTTTAATATCCTTTGCCTGTTTTGTTCTAGGCTCCATATGCCTGAAGGCTGGTTTATCTATAACATAATTACGCAATACTTCAAGGCATTCGTAATTTCGCTTTTGCAGACTCTCTCTAAGTTCTTGGAATACGGGAGCTAGGATTCTCAATCCTTCTTCGTCGCTTTCGTAGTTTTCTTTTGTAAAGAATCTGACTTTATGTATTATACCATTATCTCGCCTATAAATGTCTAATTCTGGTTCATCTAATTTTTGTGAGCGGACAGAATAGTTTCTTGCATCGAAAAAGTGCTGTCTTTCATAGTCTTCAAATAAGGTTGCACCCCAGATATAAGGAGTTTTGAACATCCACAGAGGGAAGACCGGTCCAAGAACATTTTTCATAGAATCTAAAAGCTCATAATTATATTCATCTTCATGCACAATAACAGTAAGGTTGTTGTTTTGAAGAACGAAGGTTCCACCATCACTGAAAACGCCTTCAATTTTAGTAATCTTTTCTGGTTTTGGTATGCTGAAGATAATCTTTTTCGTGCGGTCATTGATTGTTTTATAAAATTCGTCAGGTCTATCCTCGAATTCTATAGATATATTCTCGACAGGGAACTCAAAGGCCCGTTCCAGAGTATTTTTAAATATATCTTTGTCCTTGCGGCTGCTAAAAAATATGTGGGTTTCAATTATTGGTGATTCGTTACTCATTTTTATTACTCCGCTTTTAGATAGATTATACTATGATCTTCCTCTGGAAGTTCATTAGAATTTTTACCTTTGATTTGTTTTACCAGTGTATTTAGCATGTCATCTGCATCTTGCTCTGGTAATTTTTCCAATATATTTTTTAAGTCTTCATTGCTGAATCTTTCTATGCCTTTGCCAGGCAGGTCTGTTATACCGTCAGTATGAAGAATAATACCGTCTCCAGGCATTATATTGATTACCTGGTCTTTATATGGTTCAGTTCCCTGATTAAAGAGGCCTAAGGGAATTCCTGTCTCTAATTCAGGCAGTTCTGCATAACCGCTTCTTGTTCTGTTTATTATGGGAATAGTATTGCCGGCCATTGCTACTGTAACCTGGCTATCAATAGGACTGAATGCGATTGCTGTAACGTCTACAAATAAATCCGGCATCAATTCTGAATTCAGATATTTTGAAATCTTATTCAATAACTTGGCTGGGCTTTGAAATTCTTCTACAAAACACCTGATTATAACTTTAAGTTTGCTTACATACATGGCTGCATTTATTCCAGAGCCTGAACATTTGCCTAGCAGAATCATATATTTATCTGTTGTCAGATTGAAAATATCCATAAAATCAGCTCTTTTAGCGGATGGATAAAAGTATTTTGCAAGTTCCCAGCCTGGAATTGATGGTAATGAGCTGGGTAGCATGGAATCATATAGATTGTCAGCAAGCTGATGGTCTACTTCTTTTATATTTTTTTCAGGGGTTTGGTTAGCTTTATCATTATTAGATTCTTTGTTGTTGGCAAATATCAAAGCTATGCCTTTGCAGAACTCCGAGATTATGCGATTTTCTGAATCTTCAAGTTTGCCTTTGCCTAATTCTACTAATAGAGCATAAACATTCGAATATAATTCTATAGTAAAAATTTGTCCTTTTATATTACTTTCGTTTGCAAAGACTACTGGTTTCGTATTCCCACCAGATTTTACAAAGGATTCATAGTCTGTAATTGAATCTATTTTATTGGTAATATCTTTTATTAACGGGTCTTCACTAGAAATATTCTGTTGTTCGTTGAAACCGTTACTTCTCGAAGCTGCCAAAAAATTTAAGTTTTTGTTTTTATAATTAAAACATGCGAACGTTGGTTCTTTTATTGTTTCAGACAATACTTTTAGCCCATATTCTATCTGTTCTTTGAGTTCTTTGTTAGGGTTAATAAGATGCAGGTTATAGTGAAGCTTAGAAAGTTTCTCTGCTTCGGTTTTGATGTTTTCTATTTCGTCATTTCTTTCTTGATTAATCTTGTCTACTGTATGACAGTAAATTATAGCAATGGCTAAAATAGAAAAAACTGCGGATGACCACAGATATATCTGAGCTGATTCTGCTTTAAAAAATCCGCATAAATAAATAATAAAACTGACTGCCGTTAGAGGCAGACAGTATTTTATTATTATTTGATTTTTACTAGGGCTTTCTTCTGTCACATTTAAGTGTCTACGTATTATATATACATGCTTTTATGCTGCACGATAGTTTTCGTAGGATCTTTCTGAAGATTCTTCTAATTCTCTGCAATGGTTAGATAAGGCTTCAATAGCTAATGGATCACCAATTTTAGCTAAGGATTCACCAGCTGCTAAGCTTACTTCTTCTTTAGGGTCGTTTAATGCTTCTATTAGAGCTTCAACTACAGCGGTTCCTCTGCGGTCACCAAGTTGAAGACAGGCAATACGTCTGACTCTCCAATCTGGACTTTTAAGACCTTTAATATAACGCCAAGTTTGGTCTACTGGGGTAACAGAAGCCAATGGAACGATTTTTCTTTTTTTGACACTAGAGGTTTTTGTAGATGTTTTATCAAGTTTTAGAGCAATATAATTATATAATTTTTCAATAACAAACCAACCAACGAAATAAACAATGGTTAGTGCAACTATCTTTATCCCAATATTTAACATTTTTAAAAGCCTCCAAAAATCAATCTGTCTTGTTTATCGGCTATTATTCAGAAAATATTTAGATTTGCTTAAAGGCTATTTAACAATTGTATTTTGTTTATGACATAGGTTATAATATCTTTGCTTATTTGTAAGGAGACAATAATGTACTGTTTCAGATGCGGTAGAAAACTGCCGGGTAGGGAAATTAACTGCCCTGATTGTGATACACCTAAAAAGAGAAGACAAAGACGTCATAAAAGAATGGTTCTAGGTCTTTTTATTTTCTTGTCAGGAGCTTTTGTAGGTAGTTTGTTTGATACTTATATTTTTAAAGGTGAAATTTGGAAGCATTCTTTGTTCAATAAGTGGATAAAAAAAGACAATAATGTTTCTGAGATTTCAAATAATACTTCTGTGGCTTCAGAGTCAAATAATATAAGAGTAGAAGTCAGATATGATGATAAATCTACGACTACAACTTTATATTCAGAAAAAGAAGATGTTGCTGGTCTGCAGCCTATTAACGAAAGTAAAATTATAAGTCCAAAAGAACAGATTGAAGAAAAAAAAGCTGAAGAAAAGTCTGAACCAGTATTACAAAATAATGAACCTTTAAAAGATAACAATCCTGTATCTGAAACAGTGGAAAAAACTTCAGAAATAAAAACGGAAGAAAAACCAAATCTTTCTGATAATTCATCCGAAGTATCTTCTGCTACTTCTAATTTAGCTGTTGAAAACCCTACTCAAGATAGCTCAGAAGAAACAGAGCCAATAAATAAGGCAAAAGGGTCAGATGAAGTAATTATTGTAGAAGAATATGAAAATGGCTCTTCTGAAGTAATAAGTTCGGGTTCTGAAACCACATTGTTTACAGAATCAAATATTAATAATTCAAATGCTGAAAAGAAATTCCCGGAAGGAAATTTAGTTTATAAAAGTGTTTCATTATTAGAACAGTCGGATAGAGACAGTTATCACGGTTTTATCAGCAGAAACGGTAAAGAATTACTGTTTGCTTCTAATAGACAAGATTACAACGGAAAACCTACATTCCAATGTTTTATAAAATCACCTTCAGAAAAAGCTGTTCCAAAAAAGGTTTTTGAATGGAAAGGTAATGTGTGGACTCCAGAGTTAACTCCTGATGGTAATATGATTGTTTTTTCAAGTGATAGCGAAAAACCTGAACATATTTTTCTTTATGACAGAAAAAGCGGAAACAATATGGCACTTACCTCTGGAAATACAAAGAATATGATGCCATGCATTTCACCTGATGGGAAAAAGATTGCTTTTGTCTCTAACAGAGGTGATGGAAAGAACCGCATTTATGTTCTTGAGTTATTTAATAAGAATAAAATAACTCAGGTAACGAAGGGAAATGTTAATGATAGAGAGCCTCGCTGGACTCCAGATGGTAAAAGCATTATTTTTACGAGAATAATAGAAAATATGAAGATATCTCATATTATGAAAGTAAGTTTTGAACCATTAGGTGAGCCAGAAGCTATTGTTAAAGCCAATTCAAGAAACTGGATGGCTGATATTTCTCCTGATAATAAACTTTTGGCTTTTACCAGATCTTTGAATGCAGGCGGCAGTAAAAATGTCATAGTTTTGCAGGATATTTCTTCCGGCAAGGAAGAAGTGCTGTCTTTCCCTGGAATTTATGAAAGTTTCAGACCTGTTTGGAATGCAGATTGTTCTGGTTTTGTTTTCCATGTAGCAAGAAAGAATGGAAAATGCATTTATCAAGCTAATTTTTCAAGGGAATAATTACTTTGCAATCTAGTTTTGATGATATTGTTTTCGCTGTTATTCTTGTATTTCCAATTGTTATTTTCTATGCAATTGCCAGAAAGCACTGGGCAGATAAAGAATTGAATAAAGCTTTTTGGAACGGAATAATTGGAGGTTGCTTTGCAATCTTTTTTGTTAGACTCATATATGTCCCAATTGAGATTTATTTGGGTGGGGAAATAAGAAACTTTTTATCTGCACCAAGAGAATGGTACATTACGTTAATAGCATGTATTGGTATAATAGGTTTTGTGGAAGAAGGTTTTAAGACTCTTTCAGCTCACCTTGTCTGTTGTTTGAATAAAGAAAGTGGATTCAGACCAACTTTTGTTTTTATGAGCTTTGCTGGCAGTGCCTTAGCTTTTTCCTTTCTTGAAAATATTCAATATTATATGGTATATGGTTCTTCTGTTGTTTTACCTAGAGTCTTGGTCAGTTCGGCAGCGCATTTGTCTTTTGCTTGTATTTGTAGTTATTTTTCTGCTACAGCCTTTTCATTAATAAAATCTCCAATAAAAACTGGTTTTTATCTGAATATTGGCATTCTAACTTCGTCTTCTTTGCACGGTTTTTTTGATTTTATATTGTTCCGTTATTCAATTTCTGCCTATAATGGGATTATAATTGCTTTGATTTCTTTCTTTTTATATCTAACTTATGAAATATGGATACAAGCCCTGAAAAAAGATATACCACCAGTTGGTTTTCTGGCGGTATGCTCTAATTGTCGTGCTTTAACTGTAGATAGAATCAGGTTTTGTCCATTTTGTGGAAGAAGGGTAAAGAAAATAGAAACTTTACCAACTATTATAAAGAAACCTGATTCAGATTAGAATTTTAGATTATCTTCTCTTGTCCAACCTGTTTTTGCACCATTACTGTAAGTTATTTCAAACCACTGATACTGGTCAACCTGCTTTACACTTTTGATTCCTACTGTTGTACCTTTTGGCAGTTTAACTAGCTTAGCACTTTGAGTTGATGGGGCTTCTCTAATATTTGCTCCGTTTACAGGTGTGATTGTACCCTTTTTAGGTAACTCTTTCCCATTTGTGTAGGTTATGACATTATCAGCTAATGTTGCAGAAGTTGCAATACCTATTATGGTTTTACTTGTTTCTATTTCTTTTTCTATTTTGGCTTGAGTTAGCTGATCTTTGCTTATATTTTCAATCTTTTTGTCTGCTGTTTTATTTATAACATTTTCAACTATATTTGCAGGACCTTGGACTAAATAGTCATCTATAGACCAGCCTTTTTTCTTGTTGAAATCCCATTGAATGTAGGTCCAGCCATCTTTTTTTTCTTTAACTACACCTCTAGTACCTTTGGCAACTTTAAACATGAACTTCCCTTTTTTATCGGGTGTTTCTCTGACATTCAGACCGTTTGTGGTTGCATAAGCATACCATCTCGGTCCTGTTGGGGAAAATACCGAGTTGTCGTTTGCAGGTTTGTTGTTGTTTTTTTCTGAATCTGAATTATTTGAGGCTATAGCCGAAGATGAAGAAGTATTATTTACTGTAGTAGATAATTTTGGAGTTTCTGTAGCCTGTATATTTTGATAATTGGTTGCATCTACTGTATTTGAAGAATTATCTGATTTATCGCCATACAAAACTTGTACAGAACCTTGTTGATTAGATGCAGAAAGAGTATTAGAATTACTACTGCTAGTAGTAGAATTTTGGGTACTTTTTAACTCCATGAGCTTAAACATGTATTTGCCCATGAATATACCCAAGGCTACTACAGCCAACATTGCTACAATAATAGATATAATCTTCGTCTTTTTCAAGTCAACTTCTCCTCAAAAGAGTTCAAAAAGGATATGACTTGATATTAGTACGAATCTTAATTTGTGTCAATAGGATAAAAGAATTTTTATTTATTGTGTTAATGTTGATTTGTTGAACCAGGAATAGAATTTAGTGCGTTTGGAATTGTATCAAAATAGAAATTCTTTAATGTTCCAGATACTTGAGATAATGTAGCAATAGCAACTATAGCAATTAAGCCTATAATTAATGCATATTCAACCAAACCCTGACCAGATTTTTTGTTTTTTCTTTGCATTGTTTTACTTTCTTTTGGGTTTTATAACAAAAAAGGCAGGCAAAGCCTGCCTTTTTTGTTACTAATTAATTAGTTACCGCTAGTGCCAAGGCCTTGACCATTGTTAGCAGTATTGAGCTTACCATTGATGTTTTCGAAGAGACCGCTTACGCTTCCACCAGCTGCAGAAAGAGCTGCGATAGCAACGATTGCAATCAAACCAATGATGAGAGCATATTCTACAAGACCTTGTCCTTCTTCTTCTCTAAAGAAACGATTCATATTAATTCCTCCTGAAATATTTTGGCATCGCCACAATTAATTATTGCAAAACTAATGCCAAAAATCAACTTTTATTTTATATTTTTTTAAGTTTTGTTAAGACATTGACTATTAGAGGGTTTTTGAAAAGAATTTTTGTGTACACTCAGGATTTTTTATTATTAAAATTATAAATATTGTTGGTTAATATTTTAACAGGGGAAATTTTACTTTCTAATAGGGAAAAATTTAGGGAATTTTATCCATAATTAACAAGGAAAAATTCCCTAAATTTGTTTAGTATATTAAATATGAATTGATAAACAGGGAATCAATCTCGGCTTTTGGCTAGCTATTACACAACTTTTATCTGTTAAGATCTCAATAATTTACTTAATAGAGAACTAAGTGTATGTAATTGGAAACAGAAAAATGTTAATAGGTAATTATTCTTCAGAATAGGGATTTTCTTCTCTTATGATTCCCCATGGGTCTGAATTATTGGGGTAGGGTTGTCTCAAGCGATAATCATATTTTTCGCCAGAAACGTCTTTAACAAGCATAATATCAGAACTTGTTGTGCTTTCTGTATGCGCAGAACAGTTAATATAAGCATTTTCTGCAGAAAAACCTTCAACATTATTGGGGCCAAATTCTGGTTCAGAATATGTTCCTAGGTATTCTATGCATTTTTTCCCTTCGGAATATAAACTTCTCTCAGCCATAAAAAGATTTTTCTGAATAACAGGAATTTCAGATTTGATTTGTATTGCATAGGGAGAGTCAAAAACTGAGTTTTCAACTCTCTGGCATTTACCGTTTATTTGTAAAGCTAGTGAAGAAGGAGATACGAAGAGATTATTTAAAAATTCGACATTTCCTCCTGCTTCATCGCTAATTATACCAGTTCCAGTATATTCAAGCATATTGCTTCCGGTTACTCTCAAACCATTATTGTTTGTTGCAATAATGCAGTTTGTGGGATGAATGAATGTACAATTAGTAACTGTTGCATTTTTATTATTTGATATATTTATGCCGGTTGTACAACGTCTGGTTATGATCTTATCCACTGTAACGTCTGAAGTGTTCATGATTTCAACAGCTGTATTACAATTAATCATTTCTACTTTTGATAATATTAAATCAGAATTATCTATTGAAATTCCTTTGTCAGCATCTGAAATAACGAAATTAACCATAGTATTTGAAACGTTTAAAGAATTAGTAAATTTAATTCCGTTCCAGGTTGCTTTTGACGGATTCGGCTTGTTGGCTGCTATAGTTATAGGCAAGCTATTTCCCGCGGATGCGACTAATGTACCGTTAACATTAATTTCTATTAAGTCATTAACGCCGCTGTTTAAACCATCTGTTTCGTCTATTAGAACTTTGACTCCACCATCAATGTGTAAAATACCGAACTCAGAAACATTAATATCACCTTTAACTATATAAGGACTGTTGGCAAGTGTCCAGTGAACTTCGGATGTAATATTGCCTGGAACAAGTATTTCGGTAACATTGTTGAAGCCACTTTCGTTGTTGGCTTGGTCAACTGCTGTTACGTGGTAAAAATACTTCTTCCCAGGTATAACAGTTGTATCGGTGAATCTTTCCTGACCTCTTGCCATAAAGCCATTTGTGACTTCAGTAAAGTTGCCGGTGGAAACATCGCTTCTATAAATTTTATAGCCTTTAAGGTCTGCTTCGTAATTAGGTTTCCAAAAAACAACTACTTGCCCTGGAATTCCATTTAATGCTGCTTCAACATTAGTCGGAGGAGTTGGTGCGCTACCGTCTTCAAAAGAATTTAAAGTTGAGAAAGTTGACATTATTGAACTTTCTACGCTTTGTCCTTCACGGCTTGCGCTTATTTTAAAGTAATAGGTTTTTTCAGGATCTAAATTTGTTATTTCAAGAGAATGGGTTGTAGAGTAGAAACCTGCTTTTTCTCGTGCATATTTGCCTAAGGCTTCGGTCAGACCATATTCAATAACTGCATTTGTATAATCTGAAGTTTTCCAACTGATTAAAGCAGTTGTTGCTGTAGTTTTTTCAACTTTTATATCAGAGTAAACAAAGCTCAGGCCCTGAATAGAAACATCATTTACATGAGTTGTTAAGCCTGAGTAAACAGGGGCTTTAAAAATAGTTGATCTATAACCATTTGCAGTAATAACAAAGTTTTGTGTACCAAATCCAACACCATCTACAAGATAGTGACCGTTTTCATCGGTTAAACCCCATTTGGTTCTATCATATTCCCATTCAACCAGAGCGTCTTTCAAGCCTTTGCCGGTGAGATTGAGAATTCTTCCCTCAATTGCACCTTCACGAGGCTTAACATCATCTGAACAGCCAATAAGCAATGCCGCAGCAGTTAGAAATACAGACAGTATTCCTAATATACTTAATCTTTTATAGATATTTGTATTTTTCATTTTATTGCTCAACATCGTATTGAAAAACCACCTGGGATTCATTTCTATAGGGGTTGGGAAACATCATTTATTGAAGTCTTAAACAAGCTTCTTTGGCAAATCTTGCAATTTGTGTGTTTGGCGGAGAGTTTTCGCCGGCACGTTTATAGCAGGCTTTGGCTTCTCGGAGAAGATTCTTTTCTTCGTAAGCCTGACCTAGATAGAAACAAGCATAAGAATCAGACGGATTTATATTAACAACTCTTACTAATGCATCAATAGCAGAGTCGATCATGTGTTTATCCAGATAAGCAAGACCTATGTTGTAGAGAATGTAAGGATCATCTGGATTGATTTGTATAGCTTTCTGTAAAGCTATAATAGCTCCGTCTAACTGACCGGCATCATATAAGGCTACTCCAAGATGTGAGTGTGAATAAGCGTCGTCGTTGTCCAGATCTATTGAAGCAGAGAAAGCTTTAATTGCTTCAGGAATACGGCCGGAATTTTTATACAAAACACCAAGACTGTATTGAGAGAAAGCGTCGTCTGGGTTTATAGAAATGGCTTTCTTAAATTCTTCTTCAGCCATATCTGTTTTGCCAATACTGCGGTAAATGCTTCCTAAAAGATAATGAGAATAGAACTTTGAATTGTCTAACCTTATGCTCATGGTTATGCAATTTATAGCATTGTCAAATTCGCCAAGATTCTTATATACAGAAGCTAATGCTGTTAGAACATTTGCGTTGCAGTCGTCAAGTCTTAGCAAATCTTCAAATGCTTCTCTAGATTCCTGCATCATACCATTGTTTTTATATATTAAACCTAATAGGAATCTGCTTTCAGAGTCTGTAGGATCAAGTTTAATTGTTCGCTTAATAGAGGAAATAGCTTCTTCTAATCTGCCCTGATTAAGATAGGCTTTACCGAGATGGTAGAAAGCTTCTTGAAATTCCGGGTCTAGTTCAATGGTTTTGTTCCATGAATTGATAGCCTGTTCTGACTTGCCGACATTTTTGTAAGCAATACCGAGCTGCAGATGGGCATGAGAGAAATCAGGGTCTAAGGCAACTGCTTTTTCCCATTCTCTTATGGCTTCATCAAGCTGGCCTTTTTCACGGTAGGCGAGCCCTAATCTATAGTGAGCTCCAGCATTATCTGGATTTACTGTAACAGTCTTTTTCCAACGAGTTATGTTCTGATCGTCTATGCCTTTTAATCTGTAAATTACTTCAAGATTGTAATTGGCAAAAGAATCATATGGGTTAAGAGCAATAACCTTTCTAAATTCTAAGATAGCTTCATCATAGAGTTCTTTATTCTTATAAGCAGAAGCTAGTTTGTAATGGGCTTCAGTGTTGTTGGGGTTATTGGCAACTTCAGTTTTGTATTTTTCTATCATCATGTCTATTTCTGTTTTGCTCTTGATAACATTAATAGGCTTGATTAGAGGTTCATCACCCATTTTTTTGCGGATTTCTCCAGCTTTGTTCCAGTGGTAGACAGCTTGGTCGCAAAGACCTTTAACATCGTAAATTTCACCTAAAACATCATGTGCGCGGCTCATATTGGCGTTAAGGAAAAGACTTCTTTTTAATTCCCCTGCAGCATCATCGAGCATACCACGGTCTTTATAAGCTAGAGCAAGATTGAAGTGAAGTTCTGCATCGTTGGAATTTATGGAATTTTCCAGTTTAAACTGTTCGATAGCTTTTACTATATCGCCTTTCTTGCGCAGAACCATTCCTGTATAAAGGTGAATTCTAGGATATTTAGAGTCTACTTTTGAGACTTTTTTGAATTCGCTTAAAGCAGCATCGTCCATACCCTGCTTCAAGAAGGTTTGTCCAAGGTAGAAATTGGCTTCTATTAAAGACGGGGAAATAGCACCGACTCGTTTAAGGGCTTCAACCGCATCGTCATAGTTCTGAGAGAAGAAATAGGCTATTCCCAGATTTAAAAAGGCGTAAGCGTTATCTGGATTAATCTTTATTGATTCACGAAGATTTTTGATGCCTTCTTCGTATTTTTCCAGTGCAACATAGCATCTGCCAAGCTGGCATATTGAGTGGGCATCTTCAGGATTTAAAAGTATAGCTTTTTTAAACTCAACTATAGCTTTTTTGGGTTTTCCAATTTCAAGATAAACAGCTCCTAGTGAAAAATGTGCATATGCATACTCTCTGTTGAGCTTTATAGCTGTTTTTAATCTAGAAATAGATTCTTCATAAAGCTTCTTTAATCTGAAAATTAAACCTAGCTGAAGATGGGCAAAGGCAAAATCGGGTTTTAAAGAAATAGCTTTCTTGAAGCGAATAATTGCTTCGTCAGACATTCCTTTTAGTTTATATATTACGCCAAGATTTGCATAGGGATATGCATATCCAGGATTATACATAATTGCTTTTTTGAATTCTACAATAGCTTCATCAAGCATACCTTTGTTGCGGTAGGCTAATCCGACAAAATTGTGAGCATAGGCATCTTTTGGATTTATAGTTATGGCGTCTCTAAAAACTTTAATAGCCATGTCTGTGTCACCAGACAGTTCTAGTGCGCGTGCCAGCTGATAATATGCAAAGAAATCACGAGGATTTGCTTCTATTCTTTTTTTGCAGTCAGTTATAATCTGATTGAATTTGTTTTCTATCATTGCCGGCCTCCAAAGCTGCTCATAAATCCAATAATGGCAATCTTTTATGTATATAATTATGCCTTTGTAAAATAATCGGCAGAAGGGGGCCAATAATGAATATTTTTTTTATCTGTATTTTATAGGATTTATAGAAGGTTCTATAGAATGCAAAACTAGAAATTTAATTATTTTGTCATAATCAGTAGACAAGACTTGTATATATCTTATTTTATTTTTTTCATTTTTGTCTGCTGAACCATACTGAAAATAATACAAATTCTTTTTCAATAGGTTTGTGGCACGTAATAAATCTGTGGGGCTATTGAAAAATATGTCACAGGTTTTATTTCTTTGGTTGGTTTTTTGGTAAATAAATTCATTTTTTAAGTATATTTTACTAAAACCACAGTCTTCTGTATTGGAGTCTATCTGTTCGTTGGCGCTAGTAAAGAAATATCCATCTAATTCAAGATTTCTAAAAAACTTTTTAAGTAACTTGTCTTTATTTTCTTTGTTGAAATAAATCATGGTATTTCTACAGAAAATGATATCGAATGTGCGTGGCGGCCAGGTTTCTAAAAGATTTAAAAATTCAAAGGATACATCTTGTTTCATTACATCATTAATTTTATAAGTTTCATCATCTATTTTGGTGAAATATTTTTCAATTAAATAGGATGGAGTTTTTCTAAGTTCACGGGAAGAGTAAACGCCTTTTCTAGCTGCTAGAATAGCTTCATAAGAAATGTCGCTACCAAGAATATTGATTCTGAAGTTTTCTGATTCTGGAATTGATTCTTTTGCTGTTATTAGGATAGAATAAAGTTCTGCACCTGTAGAACAGCCTGCAGACCAGATATTTATTATTTTGTTTGACTTAGTTTTTATTATTTGTGGAAAAACATTCTCTTTTAAAATTTCGAAATGTTCCGGGTGTCTGAAAAACCAGGTTTCGTTAGTTGTTAAAGTGTTGATTATATCTATTCGAAGCTTTAAATCCTGCTTGGCTTTTATAATCAGTTCATTAGGGTTAGAACAATCATACTTTTCTAAAAGAGGGGCTAATCGATTTTCCACGAAAGAATATCTGGATGTTGGAAAAGTCAGTCCAGTCTCTCTAGACAGAATTGAGCAAAACAAATCTAAGCTTTTATCCATACGCAAATATAAAGTTTAAATAAATATTATATAATAGTATGACTTAAATTAGAGGTTTCGTAAACTGCGTGGAAACACTCTGCCTGCAATGACCTGCCATGTCGGCCGCATTTGCCCTTTGATCTCTTCTGCACATTGCTTGCAAACAAAACGCTCTGTGTTTTGATACTTTAAATATTCCTCTTCAGGAACATTAAACTCTTTCATTTTTAAACACAAAGGACAACGGTCTTCCATATTTTTATTCTCCAAGATTACCTTATACTAACATAATACCAAGTTTAAAGGCAATCAGAATGCTTCAAATTCTTCTTCGCTGGCAGTCAAATCCTGCCAGGATAATACTACAAAGCCAGTTAGTTCTAATGGATTATTACTATAATCCCCCATAAATGGTAAAGTATAGTCATAGACTTTATGTCTGGTTGGAGGATAATAATTGTTTCCAGTTTCTTTAGGGTGTTTTACTACATCATATAAACGGAGGTTTGTTTCTGAACCAAAAGTTCTATGAACAAAACCAGAAGTTGAGGTAGACCAAGCGCCAATGTAGTTGCTTGTAATACCTGCATAACCTATTTCATCATAAAATTTACTAGATGTTGGACCAGCATAGAATGTATTGGCTTGTTTGCCACAAGATATAAACATTCCGTTTGTAGTCATTTCTGGATAACACAAATATCCACCCTGTTTGGTAATATTA
>ONIU01000079.1 GCA_900317935.1 uncultured bacterium | reverse complement strand
CTTGCTGCTTAAGGCTTATTAGGAGGATAATAATATGAAAATAGGTAAAAAAGAATTACGCCAGAAACGTCATGCACGCAGCAGATTCTATCTGTCTGGTAATGCACAGCGTCCTCGTCTTGCTGTTTTCCGCAGCCTTAAGCACATTTATGCTCAGATTATAGACGATGAAGAAGGTAAAACTTTAGTAACTGCAAGCTCACTCGAAAAAGAAGTTCGCGGTGATGTAAACGGCGGCAATAAAGCTGGCGCCAAGTCTATCGGTCAGAGAATCGCTAAGAAAGCTCTTGATAAAGGCATCACTACTGTAGTATTCGATAAGGGTGGCTATAAATATCATGGTCGCATTAAAGAACTGGCTGATGGTGCCAGAGATGGCGGCTTAAAATTCTAAGGGAGAAAAACACGATGACTGAACAAGAAAAGACTCAGAATCCTCGTTCTCGCCGTGAAAATCGCCGTCGCGAACAGCCCGTCGAAAACGAATACACTGAAAAGATTATATACGTAAATCGTGTCAGCAAAACCGTTAAAGGTGGTAGACACTTTGGCTTCTCCGTTCTGGTATGCGTAGGCGATCAGAAGGGTAAAGTCGGTATTGCATTAGGTAAAGCTAAGGCTGTTCCGGATGCAGTAAGAAAAGGCTTCGACAGAGCAAAGAAAGTCATGATTCAGGTTCCTTTGAATAAGGATACTGTTGCACATCCATATGTTGGTCGCTTTGGTTCCTCTCAGGTTATAATTAAACCTGCTGCTCCTGGGACAGGCGTTATCGCTGGTGGTGCAGTTCGTGCAATATTCGAAGCTCTTGGTGTAAAAGACGTTTTGTCTAAACGTATCGGTTCTAAGAATCCGGTTAATCTGGCTAAAGCAACAATGAACGCTCTTCGCGATATGCGCGGTGTAGATTCAGTTGCTAAACAACGTGGTATCACTCCAAGCCAGGTAATCAAAGGCTAAGGAGAACTGCAATGGCTGATGAAAAGAAAATTACTATCAAATTAGTTAAAAGTATGATTGGCGCTAATGAACGCCAGGTTAAGACTCTTCACGCTCTCGGGCTCCGCAAGATGCTCCAGGAAGTTGAACATGTAGCAACTCCTCAGATTCTTGGTATGGTTAGCAAGATGCAGCGCTGGATCGAAGTTAAGTAAGGAGATCTAATATGTTGAATCTTGGTAATCTAAAGAAAGCTATTGGCTCAACTAAAGATAAAAGAAGAGTAGGTCGTGGTAAAGGTTCTGGTATGGGTAATCAGGCTACAAGAGGTCATGACGGACAGTTGGGCCGCGGTAGCAAGAGACATCCATATGCAGGATTTGAAGGCGGTCAGATGCGTCTCGTCCGCATTCTCCCAAAACGTGGTTTTACCAATCCTCATCGCATTGAATTTGCTGTTGTTAATTTGACAGCTTTAGAACATACTTTCAATGCTAACGATGAAGTTACCTATGAAAAAATGGTTGAAACTGGTTTAGTTAAGAACTTTAAGCTTCCAGTAAAAGTTCTTGCTCGTGGTGAAATAACCAAACCTCTCACTGTTCATGCCCATCATTTCTCTGCAGCTGCAAAAGAAATGATTGAAAAAGTCGGCGGAAAAGCTGTTGAGGTGATCTAATTGTTTCAGAGCCTATCGAACTCATTGAAGATTCCTGAACTCAGGAATAGAATTCTCTTCACCCTTGGCATGATTATAGTCTTCAGAATCGGGACTCATATCCCGACTCCTGGAGTTGATGGTGCTGCATTATTGAAAGCTCTTCCGGAATCAGAAATATTCTCATTCCTGAATATGTTTTCAGGTGGTGCTTTAAGGCGTTTTTCAATATTCGCATTAGGTATTGCCCCATACATCAACTCTTCAATTATTATGCAGTTACTCGTATACGTTATACCGTATTTCGAAGATCTTGCTAAAAATCAAGGCGAAGAAGGGCGAAAGACTATTAACCAGTATACCAGATACGGGACAGTTCTGATAGGTGCTCTGCAAGCTTTGGGTATCAGCTATATGCTTGAAAGAGTTGGTGCTGTTCCACATGCTGGCTGGGCTTTCAAGTTTATGGCTGTAATAACACTTACCGCTGGAACGTCATTTATTATGTGGCTCGGTGAGCAAATGACTTCTCGTGGTATCGGTAATGGTATATCTATACTAATTACTGTTGGTATTTTGGCTGGTCTCCCTGAAGCGGTAATGCAATATTTGGCTGTATTCAAAAGTGATGATCCTAAAGATTATCTCGCAGCAGCAGCTTTGTTATTTATTATATACATAACAATTCTACTTATTGTTTACGTTCAGGATGGGGTTAGAAAGATACCTGTTCAATATGCTAAACGTGTTGTTGGTAGACGTGTATACGGTGGTCAGAATACATATATTCCTTTGCGCGTGAACCAGGCCGGGGTTATTCCTGTTATCTTTGCAAGTTCTATATTAATGTTTCCTGCAATGATTTTCCAATGGCTTCGCGGAGCAAAGTTTATGGAACCATATCTTGCAAACAATTTTGTTGATTGGTTGTTAGGAGTTTTCGATTATAATTCCTTTACATATCTTATAATATATGTAGTTCTAATTATCTTCTTTACATATTTCTATACTGCTATAACCTTTAATATTCAGGAATTGGCAGACAATATGAAGAAGTATGGTGGATTTATTCCCGGTATTCGTGCTGGTCAGAAGACTGTTGAATTCTTGGAAAAAACCACTTCCAGAGTAACGTTTGCTGGTGGTATATTCCTCTCTGTCATAGCTGTTATTCCTAACCTTCTAATTAAATATATGAGTGTAAACTTCTATTTCGGCGGCACAGCATTGCTGATTGTTGTCGGTGTTGCAATGGATACCATGAGACAGTTGGAATCACATCTTGTAACTAGAAATTATGAAGGTTTCATGAAGAAAAGCAAAGGTTTAAGATGAGATGACAGAAAAACGAATACTTAATCTTATATTTCTTGGACCTCCAGGAGCTGGAAAAGGTACTCAGGCCAGGATGATACAGGAAAAGTATTCTATTCCTCAGATATCAACCGGAGACCTGATGAGAAGCGAAATCTCGTCAGGTTCTTCTTTGGGGACTAGATTAAAATCCTTTATCGAAAGCGGCGGACTTGTTCCAAATGAATTGACTTTAAATATTCTTTTGAATCGTATCAAGAAAGATGACTGCAAGAACGGTTTTCTTCTTGATGGATTTCCGAGGAATGTTGAACAGGCAAAAGAATTGGAAAAAGCTTTAGCCAGTATGAATACCGAACTTTCGGGTGTTATAGCTATTGAAGTTGATGACTCAGAGCTTATTAGCAGATTAGCAGATAGACGTATCTGCAAAGGATGTGGAGATTCCTATCATCTTCAATATAAGAAGCCTTCCGTAGAAGGTAAGTGTGATCATTGCGGTGGCGAACTTTATCAGCGCCGTGATGATTCTGAAGAAGTCATTAAAAATCGTCTTAATGTTTATCATGAACAGACGGCTCCATTAATTGATTTTTATTCTGAAAGAAAAAAATTATCAAAAATTAATGGAAAAAATAAAATTGACATGATTTTTTCAGAAATTTGTGATATAATCGACAAACTTAAATCTTAAGTCGATTAATTAGATTTGGGATTAAGGAAATCAGCACTTGCTGGTTTCCTTATTATATTTTGTTGTAGAGACTAACATTATAGTTTAGAAGTTTTACTTTTTAAGCATAGTTTTAGATCGGTACACAATACTCAACCTGCCAGGCGGGTTATAAGAAAGGGTTCTAGTCAAACATGAGCAAAGGTGATACTCTTCAGATGAATGGCACTGTTTCTGAAGCACTGCCAAATGCCAGTTTTAAGGTAGAACTTGAAAATGGTATTATGGTACTCGCTCACATATCTGGCAAGATGAGAATGCATTACATTCGTATTCTTCCAGGTGATAAGGTCACTGTAGAATTGACTCCCTATGATTTGACCCGTGGGCGAATCGTCTATCGTTTTAAATAAGTCCTGACGAAACGATAGAAAACTGACGCAGGAGGAATTAAAAATGCGAGTTAGGGCATCTGTGAAAAAAATTTGTGAAAAGTGTAAAATTATTAAACGTCGCGGTATCGTTCGTGTCATTTGTGAAAATCCAAGACACAAACAGCGACAGGGCTAATTACCAGGAGGAAGAATTATGGCTCGTATAGCTGGTGTTGATCTGCCTCGCAATAAACGCGTTGAAGCAGCTCTTCCCTACATTTACGGTATTGGTTGGACTACTGCAGGCGATATCCTGAAGAAGACCAACATTAATCCGGACACACGCGTAAAAGACCTCACCGAAGACGAAATTACTCTCATCAAGAAAGTTCTTGAAGCAGAATATCGTGTAGAAGGCGATCTTAGACGTGAAGTTTCTATGAACATCAAGAGATTGATGGAAATAGGTTGTTATCGTGGTTTAAGACATAGAAAAGGCTTGCCTGTTCGTGGTCAGAGAACCAAAACTAATGCTCGCACCAGAAAAGGTCCGAGAAAAGCAATCAAAAAGAACGGTTAATTCTTTTTGAGGATGTAAACTGATTTTATAGGAGATTATAATGGCAAAATCAGGAGCTAAGTCCAAAGTCCGAACCAAAAAGCGCGAAAAGAAAATCGTTGCTAAAGGTCAGGCACATATACAATCAACTTTTAATAATGTTATCGTGACAATTACCGATATGACCGGTAATGTTTTATGCTGGTCTTCCTCTGGTTCAAATAGTTTTAGAGGTTCCAGAAAATCTACCCCATACGCCGCTCAGGTTTCTGCAGAAATTACTGCTAAACGTGCCCTTGAATATGGCATGAAAGAAATCGAAGTTTTCGTAGCCGGACCCGGTATGAGCCGTGAATCAGCTATTCGCGCTCTGCAGACTACTGGTATTCAAGTAACTGCAATAAAAGACGTTTCCGGTATTCCACACAATGGTTGTCGTCCACCAAAACGACGCCGCGTCTGAGGAGGCTTTTTATTATGGCTAGATATACTGGTTCAGTTTGTAGATTATGTCGCCGTGAAGGTGATCAACTTTTCCTTAAAGGTGCCCGTTGTTTCACAGAAAAATGTGCTTTCAAGCGCCGCTCAATGGTTCCCGGTCAGCATGGTGCTGAAGCAGCAAGAAAGAAACCTACAGGATATGAAGTTCAACTTCGTGCCAAACAAAAAGTTAGAAGAACTTATGGTATCCTTGAAAGACAATTCCATAGCTATTATGAAGTAGCTAGCAGACAGGGTGGTAACACTGGAGTTAACTTGCTTCACCAGCTTGAAACCCGTCTCGACAATGTAGCTTTCCGTATGGGTTTTGGTCTTTCTAGAGCTCAGACTCGTATGTGGGTTACTCAAGGTCATTTTGAAGTAAATGGCAAGAAGTGCAATGTTCCAAGTTATCAGCTCAGAGCTGGTGATGTTGTTGCAATTCGTGAAAATAGCAAAGTTAAAAACCAGATTAAAGACGCTCTGGAAATCAACTCAAGCCGTGAAGCCAGTCCTTGGCTGGAAGTAGATCGTGAAAATCTGAAAGGCAAATTCCTTGCTCTTCCTGAACGTTCTCAGCTTGATCCAAAGATCCAGGAACATCTGATCGTAGAATTCTACTCTCGCTAATAATTAGGAGGCTGGTTCGCGTGATTGAAATTAATCAACCTAAGTTAAGATATAGACAGGGCGAAGACGCTAATCATGGTATTATTGAAGTTGAACCACTTGAAAGAGGTTATGGTTTAACATTAGGTAATGCTTTTAGACGTGTTCTTCTTTCTTCTCTCCCTGGTTCAGCTGTTTCCTCGGTTAAGATTGACGGAGTTTTGCATGAATTCTGCAGCATCCCCGGTGTTGTTGAAGATGTAACTGCTATTATTCTTAATCTTAAGAAACTTGTAGTTAATGTTGAAACTGATGAACCCGTAACTGTTCGTCTTGAAGTAAAAGGCCCAGCAGATGTAACTGCTGCTGATCTTCCAGCTAATCCAGACCTTATGGTTATCGACGAAGATGTTCACATTGCTCAGATTACTGGTGATGTAACTCTTGGTATGGATATTACTTTCAAGCGTGGTCGTGGTTATGTTCTTGCTGATGATAATGAAGCATCTAATGAAGCTATAGGAACTATTCTTGTAGACTCTCAATTCTCTCCAGTAACAAGAGTTATGTATGATGTTTCTGAAGCTCGTGTCGGTCAAAACATCAATTATGACAAGCTTACACTTCAAGTATGGACAAACGGCAGCATGCAGCCTGCAGAAGCTGTTGAAACTGCTGCTAGATTCTTGAAATCACATGTCGATTTGTTTGAATCTCTCAAGGATGAAATCATCGACGATAGAGAAGATTTACCTGTTCATAATGAAGAACTTGTTATGGTATCAACCCAGAAGCAGGAACCAACTCAGAAGGGTAATACCGAAATCCTTATTAAGGATCTTGAATTTTCAGTCCGTTCTAGAAACTGCCTTAAGAGAGCTGGAATTCAGACTCTTGGTGAACTTGTTAACAAAAAAGTTTCTGAACTTCTCGAAATTAAGAATTTCGGTAAGAAGTCTCTTAAAGAAGTCAGAGAAAAGCTTGCTCAGTTCAATATGCAGCTTCCTGACGATGATGGTTCAATTGATGATGACGGAGGAAATGAAGAATGAGACATCAGATAAAACTTCGCAAGTTTGGTCGTGAGTCTCACCAGAGAAAAGCTCTGTTGAGGTCTCTCTGCACTTCACTTGTTAAATATGAAAAAATAGAAACCACACTAGCTAAAGCTAAAGATCTTCGCCGTGTAATTGAAAAGGCAGTTACTCTTGCAAAGAATTACAATGACCCAGAAAAGCTTAATGCTAAGGGTGATGCAAATCAGACTAAAGAAGAACACCTTGCTGCTATCAGAGCTTCTAAGCGTGTAGCTCTTAGTGCATATTTCCATGCTGCTAACGATCGCGAAATTCTTGGCCGTAACGAAATTAAGAAATATATTTCTAATTTGAGCAAAGAAAATCGTGAAGCTGTTGAAAAATACATGGAAGATCAGACTAAGAATCCAAAGCCTGATTTCGTAATTGATTACATTCCAGCTGTTGCTACCAGAAAAGTTTCTGTAAAGAAAACTGTAGACGGTAAGACAGTAAAAGAAGAAGTTACTAAAGAACGTGGTAAAACTGCTGTTAGCACTAAGCGCGGCGGTGCTACTAGAATTCTCAGAGTAGAAGGCGTTCTCAATAAACTTCTGAATCGTATTGCTCCACGTTTCAAAGATGTAAACGGTGGTTACACTAGAATTTACAAACTTGGTAACAGACGTGGCGATAATGCTGAAATGGCTATTATCGAATTCACAAAGTAATACGTTAAGCAGATGATTCTCTTTGATAGAGTATCCTTCTGTTATAATGCCAATCAAGAAACCTCCTTTGTTTTGAAGGAGGTTTCTTTTTCGTTACATAAAGGTGTTATTAACGGATTAATAGGTGTAAACGGCTGTGGGAAATCAACAATTGCAAGATTAATTGTAGGTTTACTTAAGCCAACAGAAGGTGTTATTTCTTTTGAACAGGAAAATGAAGAGTCTTCACCTTATTATTTTTCTGGAATGATTTTCCAAAATCCAGATAATCAGATAGTTGGAACAACTATAGGCGATGATATTGCTTTCGGATTAGAAAACCTTAATTTGCCTACAGATAATATACAGCAACTTGTTACGAAATCTGCTTCCCTATTTGGTTTTGAGAATATGCTTGATATGCCTGTTTCTAAACTTTCTGGAGGGCAGAAACAGATGCTTTGTATTGCTTCTGTATTAGCATTAGAACCAAGTTGGATTGTATTCGATGAACCTACTTCTCATCTTGATCCCTGGGCTAGAATTGAATTTTGGAATATTATAAATTTCCTTGTTAGTCAGAGTAATATAGGAATCATAGTTATTTCTCAGTTGCCAGAAGATATTAATAGATTTCAGAATATAATGGTTTTAAATGAAGGAAATATCTTTTTTAACGGGCCGGTAGAAAGCTTTAAAAATCTTGAAGAATTACCTGCAGGTATTGATTTCCCTGAAGGTTGGAAACTTGAAAGGATTATTAACAGAGAATAATGAAATTAAGCATTGGCAACTTAATTATAAATTTTAATGATAATCCTTTTTTAGGACCAATTAACGCTGGTTTTAATTCGGGGTCTTTGAATTTGATTGTTGGTCGTTCTGGTTGCGGAAAAAGCACTTTATTAAAATTGATTGCCGGATTTCATAAAGATTATACAGGTGCTGTTGCATTAGATGAAGATTATTTTGAACCAGAAGGCAATGTGGCTTTAGCTTTTCAGAATCCTGAAGCTTTGTTTTTTAATTCAACAGTCTTTGAAGAAATTTCTTATTCATTAACGGTTGCAGGTAATGATAAAGAAAATATTAAAACACTTACTGAGATTTGGATGAATAAGTGGGGATTAAATCCAGAAATATATGCTGATAAATATCCTTATAAACTCTCTGGTGGGGAAAAACGCAGAGTGGCTCTTGCTGCCTGCACAATTTTAAAACCAAAAATAATTCTTTTAGATGAACCCTTAGCCGGCTTAGACAGGGCAGGGCAGTCAGATTTAGCAGAGATAATTAATTCGCTTTCCCTTGAAAGTATAGTAATTGTAGTTACTCATGAACCAGAACTAATTTTGCAGGAAAATAGCAGCCTATTGTTTTTAAATGGAAGTGAAACTGCCCAGTATTCATCTAGTGAATTTCTTTCGAATGCTGTCATTAATCCAGATTTTTATCCTTTACCAGATTGGTATACCAGCGCTTTAAGGCCTTTTGCTCAGAATTATAACCTTCCAAAAGTTAACTCTAGAGACGTAGCATCTTTTTTAGAAAAATATAAAAATGAATCAGCAGATTAATAACAACTCAGCATTTACTAAGATTAGTCCTATTACTAAGGGATTGCTCTGCATAATTTATATTTTATTGTTTTCTTTTTTGTGCAAATCCTGGATAGTTGCTTTAAATCTGAATTTATTTATAATTCTTATTTGTTTTTATTTGAAGGAAGACGCTATTAGTCTTATTGCTTCTGTAAAAAGAATATGGTTTTTATTGGTTATTATATGCTTGTTTCAAAGTTATACTGGGAAAAACTTTGATTTTTTCTCGGGTTTGAGTGCTTTTTTTAAGATAATGGGTGTCTACATCACGGCTACTTTATACACTAGAGTTTCAACCCAGAACGAACTTTTGTATTTTTGGGAAAAATGCTTCAAGCCTTTGAAATTATTTGGCTTTTCTTCTAATGAACTTGCTTTGACAATGGTCATAGCAATTAGATTTATGCCTGTTTTTATTAATGAAATTGATAGAATAAGAATGGCTCAAATAGCTAGAGGAGCTAAACTATCAAAAAACTCTATTGTTTCTGCAATTAATTTTATGCCTCTCCTCATACCTATTTTGACACAAGCAATTATGCGATCTGAAGAGTTGGCAGATGCTATGGAAGTTAGAGGTTATGTTCCCAATAGACCTAGAGGCCGTTATAAAAGCTATGCCTTAGGTAAATATGACTTTTTTGCTTTTGTGATTATGTTTACTACAATTGGTCTCTTAGTTTGGAAAATGCTCGCATAGGCTTTCTTAATCATTAGTATAGACCTAATATTGAGAAATTTGATTTATTTCAAATTATTAAAAATTAGTTGTTGGAAATTTGTTTTGTATACACAGAGGGAATTTCTTCAAATTTATAGGAGTTAAAATATTCTCTGGATATTAAAATATTCCCTTTGCTGCAGGTAATTAGAGGAATATTTAGGTATTCTGCAATTTGTTTTGAAAGTTTAAGACTTGTTTCGTAATCTTGATTATGAGGGCCTATTATTATATTTTTAGTCTTTCCGTTTTTTAGTAAAAAGCTAATAGTATAAATATAAAAAAGATTTGTTTTTGGGTCTGGCTCAAATTCCCCGCCTCCAATACGATAACCTTTAATATAAAACCTGGTTATCGCAGTTGTGATATTATTTCCTATTTGAATAATATCTTTTGGGATTATTGGGTTAGTTTTATATTTAAAAGAGAATAATTCGAATTCATTAAAAATGCAGTAGTTGCCTAGATCTATTACAGTATATTTTTTTAAATTATCTAAAGAGAAAAAAAGTGAAGTTACAAAAAACATAAAAGTTGTTATATAGGCAGTATTAAGAGTAAAAGCTCTTTTGGTTTCAGGACCTGTATAAACAAAATAATTTGTGGCTATATAATAGTAGGCATAAGTTAAGACTATAGCGAAAATCAAAGCAAAAATCTTTGAGAGTATAGTATAGTCTGGGAAAATAATTTTATTTCCCTGTAATTCAAACAAAAAATAATCTTCGTTTATTGATTTGATGTAATTTCTGATTTCTTCAAGTTCCATATTTTTATTTTACTCTTGTTTTATTAATAGAGCAAATACTTGTTAAGTTGGAAGAATGAAGATAGAAGAAGGAAGAAGTTGTAATTATTGGTGTTGGTAGTGATTGTTGTTTAAGTTTCAAGTTACAAGATTTAAGTTACAAGTTTCAAGTTTTCAAGATAGAAGATTGAACCTAAAAAGAGCGCCATTGCGAGCGAAGCGTGGCAATCTAGTTGTCCCTTTCTCCCTTAATCCCTCTTATTTCTAAGCCGCTCTATGCTTTATTGCTCTGTTGCTCTTTTCTTGCTTATGGTTTTTATCTTCTATCTCCATTTTTTGACTTATATCTTAAATCTTCCTCAAGTTTGCAGCTTTTTTTTGATGATAATTTATAAAAAAATTTTTAAAATAAAATTGAATGAAAATAAAATTAGCTACTTTTAATAATTAAAGTTACTAATAAAAGTAGTAACTTAAAAAAAATTAATTTATTAAACAATAATAAAATGTCTTAAGTTGTCTACAAATCATTATAAATCAAACTATATTTTTTAACTTTTTTACAATAAAGATGATTTGTATTGCTGAAATATTTCCTTATTTTGTTTTGCCAAAATATGGATTTATTTTCAGCTCTTTGACAACCCAATCAAAATCCATAAAAAAGAGGGGAAAGCCTCTTTTCCTGCTTCTAGTCGCAGTTTTTTCAGAAAACAAAAGATCTTTTTTGCTTATATCGTCAAATATAGATATAGCATTTTTCTCTTTATACAAAAGAAAAACTCAGCCTTTAAATTGTCATTGCGAGAAGGTGTGCGAAAACTTGAAATTGGCTATAAAATTAGTATTACCTTTTTTGTCTACACATTGTCATAACCGTATAGCTTTCAGGGCTAAGGCCCATACGCTATACTTTTTATGACAAATGTGTAGACTTCTCTTAGCTTACTTTTCTAATCTCTAAAAAAGACCCCTTTACGACTCGCTTGCCATCCTGGCGCTCGTTTGCACTCCCAACATCCTGTTGGTCGTCGTCTGCCTTACGGCAGCCACTTCCCCCACCTTCGTGGGGGCAGATCTTCAAGATGCTTCCCCAGAATGTGTTAGCATTGCTGAGGAAAGTGGATTTTGCGAAGCAAAAGTCTGAGGGGGTAATCTATCCCCTTTCTCAAAAAGAAAGCCTGCGATAGCAGGCTAACGGATTTTTGAGAAATTTGGTAAGCAGTAGAAAGTTAAGTCCGAAGGAAGACATAAAACGATCCACTAAACTCTATGCTCTAAGGTCTGAACTCTAAGTTGAGGTTTCGAGTCTGATGTCATTATTATGGATTAACTGACTTAAAGATGAGATTTAAAACTTGTTTTTGCTATTTTGCTCTCAATGGTAAAGGTCATTTATGAAATTACCCGATTCGTAAATTTTTTATTTATAATAAGTATAGAATGGTTTTTAAAGATTATCTTTTGTTATTGTTTAGGAGTAAAAAATGCAAAATCAAGATTTGTTAAAAAAGTTAAACGAAAGTTGGCCTTTAGGTTTAGATACTAGTTGTGATATTCCTAAGCTAAGGTTTCAAAAAGATGATCAGTTAATGAAAGGTTATGAGTTGATTTTTTGTGAAGGACTTGAAGTAGATTACAATAAATTAGCCAAAGCCAATAATGAAAAATTTGATTCTAATCTTATTACCAGAGAAGATATATATAATATCATTTATTTTACTCTATATAATTATTTAACAATGTGTTTCTTAGAAAATAATAACGGTAACGATAGAGTTATTGCAGTTGGTCATTGCTCCGATGGTAAGCCTGTTATATTTTGTAGTGATGATGATACTTATAAACATACATCTTTTATAAAAGATTTTATTTATACATATCTTTTTGATTTTGATAAAGAATTTGGAATACCATATAAATATTTAACTTGTTTTGGAATAGGAACAGTAGAAGGAATTCTTCAATATCTTCCAGTTTCAAATTATTATGATTATAATAGTATCTTCTATGCAATGAATAAAGAAGATAGAATCAACTCATTATTAATGCCTAATATAGGTTCATTTATGATAGGTTATAACCCAAAAATAGGCAGTGAAGCTTTATTTGCATCTGTTTTTAAACCTAATCCTGATAATTTCGATTATACAGTTGATTATTTGCTGTTTGACAATAAAATTGTATTTCTAAATGATTTTAGTTTAAATAAATTCTATGAAGAGAATATCAAGACTATAAATAAATTATGTGAATATTATCCTGAATCAAATATATTGAAAAATAAAAATATTAATTGTTTTGATAGAATTAAAACTTTGTTAAAAGAAAAAGACATAATTTCAAATTTATTAATTGATAAGGTTTTGGATTTATTTGATTTTAATGATTTATTTGTAAAAACCAAATATTGGATAGTAAAAGAATCTTGTTATAATAATAGTTCTGACAGAAAAGAAATATTCCCAAAAGGTCTTATTTGTTCTACAGATAATATTGATAAAGATAAATATTTAAATTCCTTGTCAATAGATGGCAATATTGAATTGAATGTTATTGGAATAGATAAGATTAAGAAAGTTCCTTATAGCAAAATAGAACCATTTGTTCCCTCGTCATTGCTAGATTGCAAGTCTCATCAGAAAAGTTCTTCATTTAATAATAATGAAATCAGTGATGAATGTATAGATAAAAATAAATTATTATGGGCAGAACGAGATAGAATTTTATATAAAGATACAGGAATATTCGATTTCTTTATAAATCAAAATGATGAAATCATTTTTAGAGAGTTTTATGTAAATAAATTCTCTTGTTTTGTTAATAAGTTTATTCGCAATTATATTAAGTCTAATTATTCTGCAATTAAAGATGATATAAAAACAAATTTACAACATTTTGAACTTACAAAGACAAGAATAAACGAAGATAAATATTCTGAAATAGTTGATAATATAACTTCTGATTTAGATATAAATATAACAGATTTAATTGTTTCTTTTTGCGGTTTTGCTCGTTATTGGAATATTAAATTCTATTTAAACGATTACATATCAATAGATGATCAGAATTCATCTAGATACAGATATTATAATAATTCCAAAAGAGATGAAGATAAAATTAAACCAGATGATATTTCTAAGGAAATAATCAAAAATCTTTCTCTATATAGGCCTATAGAAGAAAATGATTTAATATCTTTAGAAAAGTGTTTCTGTATATATTATATGAATTCTTTTATTAATGAAAAAAGTGAAATAAAAGCTTCAGAAATAACAAATCTTAGAAATAATTTTGCCAAAGAAGATAATTGCTTTAAAAAACGAAAACTAATTTACGAATTTCGTAATTTAATTGGCTTGAAAGTTTATGTTACGCAACTAAATAAAAATATTTCAAAATCAATCAGAGAGATTGCTTCTTATAATTTATATTCATTGATAAAAATTAAAAGAGATGATTTATATAAAAATATAAAGAATAATTTGAAATCTATTTTTGAAAGTATTTGTCAAT
>ONIU01000080.1 GCA_900317935.1 uncultured bacterium | reverse complement strand
TATACAACGTATCCTGATTCAATGTTTTCAGACCGTTGAGCAAAAGTTTTTAAATTCTTTGCAAAATCAGGAGTATAGGTTTGAGCAGATTTTATTTCATAGGGAATAATTTTGTTGCCATCGGTCAATAATAAATCAATTTCAAAACCTCTTTGATCTCTGAAAAAATATAAATCATTTTCTTTGCCAGAGTTAAATCTTTGCTTTAAAGCCTCTAATACAACCATATTTTCAAAAAGGTTTCCTATTAGAGGGTGTGACGAAAGTTGCTTTACGTCTGTTATGCCTAGCAACCAGGAAGCTAAGCCAACTTCTGTAAAATATAATTTTGGAGTTTTCACAAGCCTTTTCCCGAAATTCTCAAAAAAGCAAGGCAATCTGAAAATAATAAAACTAGCTTCTAATACGTTTAACCATTCAGATAAAGTCTTTACAGATACACCTACATCGTTAGCCATACTGCTCAAATTGATTAATTGCCCTATTCGACCTGCCAATAGACGAATAAATATTTCAAACTCTCTTTTGTAACGCAAATTTATTAATGAGGTAACATCTCTTTCAACATAAGTATGATAATAATTGCTATATTCAAGATTTGGTTTCCCTTTTAACTTATATAATTTGGGAAGAAAGCCTCTGTAAATATAATCATTTCTTTGAAAATCATAACCTGCTGAAGAAAGTTCGGCAATAGATAAGGGTAAAAGTTGTAAAATAGCAGTTCTTCCAGCTAAAGACTGAGTAACACTTTCTTTTAAAGCGGGTTGATGACTGCCTGTTAAAATATATTGACCTGTTGATTCTTGAGTATCAACTATATCTTGAATATAACTAATTAGCTTTGGAACACGCTGTATTTCGTCGAAAATAACAGGAGCCTTATTGTCATTTAAAAATCCATTTGGGTCATCGATTGCGTAGTCTCTAACGTCAGGTTTTTCTAGATTTACATATTTGTAACCACTAAAATAATTTTTAGCTAAAGTAGTTTTGCCAGATTGCCTTGGGCCTATTATAGTAATAACAGGAAATTGTTTTACTAGTAAATCGAGCTGTTTTGTTATAAATCTAGGTATCATAAAAATTGCTCCTAAAAAATTATAACAAAAAATGTGTAAATTTTGAAGTTGAAAGTAAAATTTTACACAAATTTATATATCAAACTACAATAAAAACCAACAACAATAACTACCTCTAATATCGTTTTCATTGTAGTTGGTAGTTGTTGTAGTTATTGTTTAATCGAAGGCTGGCAAACATCGGTTATATGTAATATTCGATACTTTTCAGACCTTCTAATAACAATAAAAACAACAAAAACCAACAACAATAACTACCTCTAATATTGTTTTCATTGTAGTTGGTAGTTGTTGTAGTTATTGTTTAATCGAAGGCTAGCAAAGATCGGTTATATGTAATATTCGATACTTTTCAGACCTTCTAATAACAATAAAAACCAACAACAATGGCAACAAGAAAAAAGGCTCGCTATTGCGAGCCTTTTGGTTTTAGTCTTCAACTATCTTAAGGTGAAGTTCCTTGAGCTGTTTTTCTGTAGCTTCGGCAGGTGCCTGCATGAGCAAGTCTTGAGCTTTCTGATTCAATGGGAAACAGATAACTTCACGAATGTTCTGTTCATTGGCAAGCAACATAGTGATTCTGTCGATTCCAGGAGCGATACCGCCGTGAGGTGGAGCACCAAACTTGAAGGCTCTGATCATTCCACCGAATTTTTCATCAACAACAGATTTGTCGTAACCAGCGATTTCAAAAGCTTTATACATAATTTCAGGCTTGTGATTTCTTATGGCGCCAGAGCTTAATTCGATACCGTTGCAGACTATATCATACTGATAAGCCTTAATAGTCAGTGGGTCTTGATTTAAAAGAGCATCCATACCGCCTTGTGGCATTGAGAATGGGTTGTGGCTGAATATTGTCTGACCAGTTTCTTCGTCTTTTTCAAACATTGGGAAGTCGTTTACCCAGCAGAATCTGAAAGCGTTCTTTTCACGCAAATCAAGTTCGTCAGCCAATTTGATTCTCAATTTCCCTAAGATTACAGAAGCTTTAAGCTTTTCGTCTGCAACCATCAATATTGCTGAACCGCTCTGAGCTTTCATTCTGTCTTTAAGTTCAGCTTTGACTTCATCGTTCAAAAGCTTAGTCACAGTGCCTTTAACTTCGGCATCAGTGTAAATCAAGGTTGCAAGGCCAGCAGCGCCATTTTCTTTACAGAAAGCTTCTAGGTTAGAATAGAACTTGCGTGACTTGTCGCCAACGTTGTTTACGCAAATAGCTCTAACAGCTTTACCGCTATCAATAGCACCTTTAAGGAAATTGCCTTCAGTCTTTGCAATTATATCGGAAACATCTTCGATTTCGAGACCATAGCGAAGGTCTGGCTTATCGCAGCCCCATCTGTTCATAGCCTGTTCATAGCTGATACGTGGGAAAGTAGGACCAGTAACTTTAGCGCCAGGAGCAAGTTCGGTAAACAAGCTTACAAAGAGCTTTTCCATAGCTTCAAAGACTTCGTCCTGAGTGCAGAAAGACATTTCAACGTCTAACTGATAGAATTCACCAGGAGAACGGTCTGCACGAGCGTCTTCATCTCTGAAACAAGGAGCAATCTGGAAATATTTATCGAAACCAGAAACCATAAGCAGCTGCTTGAATTGCTGTGGAGCCTGTGGCAATGCATAGAATTTGCCAGGATAAAGTCTTGATGGAACAAGATAGTCTCTAGCGCCTTCTGGTGAGCTGCTGGTTAAAATAGGAGTCTGAAATTCTGTGAATCCCATTTCAATCATGCGTTTGCGGATTCCGGCAATAACTTTTGAACGCAAAAGAATATTGTTGTGAAGCTTTTCACGGCGTAAATCCAAGAATCTGTAAGTAAGTCTGGTTTCTTCGGGTGCGTTGTCGTCATCGGCGACCTGCATCGGAAGAACATCTGCTGCACTTTGAACTATAACAGAAGTAGCTTCTACTTCTATTTCGCCAGTAGGCATATCTTTGTTGATGTTTTCGCCACGGCTTAAAACTTTGCCTTCAACGGTAACAACAGATTCAATTCTTGTATCGTTAAAAACTTTATAGGCATCTGTGCCAGGATTGGCAAGAACCTGAGTAATACCGTAATTGTCACGAAGAGTTACGAAAAGCATTCCGCCTAAGTCACGTTTGCGGTGTATCCAGCCGGAAAGTTTTACTTCTTTACCGACATCTGAACCACGAAGTTCACCACAAGTATGGGTTCGATAGATATTCATCTTTTTTCCTTTACTATGTAAGTAATAGATTATAGTTTATGAAAGCTATTATATTAGAGGCTAGAGATTAGGGATTAGAGATTAGAGATTAGGGAATTGTTCAGATTACATGCAAACAAATTATTGCTTACTTAGATCGTTTGAGAACCAAACAATACTCTTATCTCTTGCCTCTTACCTCTTATCTCTAAAATAATACATTTATAGCTTAATCAACTATGTTATAAAGTCGAAAAATTCTACCTCAACCCTAAAAAAACTTCAATAGGGAAGTTTTTTATAAATTATGATTGTGATAATCTATAATCAATAAAAGTAAAATTTGTATTCACTAGTTGCTAGAGAAAAATATTTATTGAAAGGCTTATTTATGAAAAAGATAGCAGCTCTTATACTTACTTTGTCTTTTAATTATCAAATTAGTTGTTATGGAAGTGTAAACGCCTTAATTACTAATGCTATAAAAGGTGATGCCGATTCACAGTTTGAATTAGCAAAGTATTATGAGAAAAAAGATTATAAAGCGCTTATGTTTCAATGGTATGAGAAAGCTGCTGAAAATGGCAATATTCAAGCTCAAGAATTATTAGCTAATAAATATTTTAATAAAGGAGATGTGGACAAAGCTTTTTCTTTATCGCAAAAACTTTCAGACAATGGAAGTGAAGTAGGAAAATCTATTCTGGCATATTATTATTGTTGGGGTGCTTATGAGGTTCCTGTTGATAAAAATCTTGCTTGGAAATTGGCAAATGAAAGTTCCAATAATTCTTTAAGTAAGGCGGTATTGGCTAATTTTTATTCTAATGGTTTTTGGGGAGTAAAAAAAGATCTTGATAAGGCTATTAAACTTGCAGAAGAATCTTTTGATGAAGGCTGTTTGGAAGGCGGTTGTATTTATAATAGAATTATAGATACGTTTGGGAGAAAGAATAAATCAAAGTATGATCAAATTTGTGAAATGTTAAAAAATGGTGATTATATTGATGGAATAATAAATACTTATTTGATAAGGTCAATTCGAGAAAAAAATCTTAGTAAAACAAAAAAAATAATTGAACCTTATTTAGATTCAAAAAGTGGTTACTTATATTATTTTCTAGGAAGAATAGAAGGAGAAAATAGTAGGGAAAAAGCGATTGAGTATTATAAAAAAGCAGCAGATTTTGGTGAGGAAAACAGCATCTTTGAATTATTTAAAATATATTTAAATAAAACCAGATATAATCCAAATGTTTTTAATAAAGTGAAAGAGATGGTTTCTCTTGCTATAAAAACAAAACAGACAAATCTTATTGCTAAGTTATATTATCTATTGAAGGAAGCAGATATAAGGTATAGAGTTTCAGAAAAAGCTTTACCAGATGATATAGATTGGGAAAAAATAATCAAAGAATGTGCAGATAATGGTCATCCTGTTTTTATGCTTATCCATGCTTATAATATTGGAAAAGACAATAATGATTACACAAAATATATTAATCAAGCTAAAGAAATGGGAGTTGTAAGACTTATTCCTAATTGTTTAAAATATTGTGAAGATAAGAAAAAATGGCTTGAATTAGGTGTGGAACTAGAAGACTCTAGAAGTTTAGCTTCTGTTGGAAAAGGAAAACTCAACGGGTTTGTGGTCTTTGATAGAAATAGAGTGAAGTTTGATAAAAATGAAAACGAGGGAATAAGTTGTTTAGAGTCTGCTGCTAAGCAGGGTGATATTAGTTCTTCTCAAGAATTATTTGAATATTACTGCAAGTATATTGAATTACCGAACTCATTTAGTAGGATATTTAAAGATAAATTAACTGCTGAATCCGAAGATAAAAACATTGATTTAGAAAAATTTAAAAAAGCATATTTCTGGGGAAAAATATCAAATGCTTCTGGGTCTAGAAAAGGTATATATAAAGATTATATGAATTATATAAGTAACAAAATAACTTCAGAAGAATTAAAAGAAATAGATAACGATGTTTCTAATTTTAAAAAAGAAATAGAACAAATTAAAGATAAACAAAAAGAAAAAGAAGAATATTACATGCCTATTGAAGAAATGGAATTTCTAGTAGTTCGCTAATTCTTTAAAATACAAACATTATATAAGATTTAATTGATTTTGAAAATTTCTTGCTATAACATATAAAGAGTCTTACTGACATTTTGTTAGTAAGACTCTTTGCTGCTTATTTCTATAGGTTTATTCTATTATGTAGCCATGCTTTTTGCATGTTACATGACCTCCCTGGGTCATATCACCTTCAATATAATATTCACATTCTGAGCTATCTTTTCTAGGATCTCTCCATAATAATTTCTTTTCAAGCATATCTGCTATATTTAAATCGGTTGTTATTTTTTTACTGTTTTCTTTTTCATTATTTCTAGTAATAGCTGCTGTTATAGATCTAACATTAAAATTACATTCTCTTATTGTTCTGATATCTTTCCTATCTACTTTGTCAAAATCTACTTTACTTAATTTTATATTACGTAGACTTATGACTTCTTGTATTAACTTTTCATTGCCAATTTTATAAGATTCCGGACCATGTGTTTTGCAATATATGCATCCGTCATCCGATGATAAATCGCCTTCAGAATAATATTCACATTGAAAATCTGGTTTTATTGGAGCTTTTTCAATAATTCCAGATTTTATTAGTTGGGATATATTTAATTCTTTCATCTTTAATTCATGACTTTTATTGTATTTCTCTACAGAATCTATTAATTGTTTCTGATTTTTATAACATTCAACACTATTTAATATTTGCTTTTTGCCCGGATTCAAGAATCCGGGATCGTATGATCCTCCTCTGTAAACTCTTCCAAAGCTAGTCCTATTATTAGGAATATAAAAACTATGTTTTAAACAATAGACAATATAATTGTTAAAATCAAAGCCTCTATAGGCTACATATTCACATTCAGGATCTGGTTTTATTGGTTCTATATCCAAACAATCATTTTTTAATAGAGTATCAACATCTATAAACATAGTTGTTTTTCCTGTATTGTTGGGTTTTTCAATTTTATCTTTAATCTTTCTTACTAAATAAAATTCATCCTTGTCATAATTTTTGTTTTTTAAATCTAAGCTAAAATGCAAATCTGAATTATCGTTTCTATTATATGCGCTTAAAGCTTTTGCCAAAGCCTTTTGATTTGCTGAGCAGACTGATAATGTGTAGTTATTTAGATGTAAGCTTAGTGAAAAGATTCCTGCATCTACTAAATTTAAAATAATATGTTTTATTAAATATTTTTCAAAAGGCAGGGAAACAATAATACTATCTTCATTATTTGTAATTTTTATATTATCAATTATTTTTTTAAACAATGCGTCGAGATAGGTTCTTTTAGCTATTATTGGAAAATAGTTTAGGGAGGTTTTTCTCAGCAGTTTTTTCTCTTGTTCATAAAATTTTTTATAATTTTCATAAAATTTATTTACGTCTTCTTTAAATATTTTAGTTTCTTCTTCAACTACATTTGGATCATCTAAATTCCCTATAAGATTAATCACATTGTCTTTTATATACGCAGAAACAGATATAAAATGCTTCGATTCATAGAACAAGTCACTTAAAAATATTATTTTCCATAGGTTCTGCTTAGTAAAATAAGCATAAGATTTTGCTTGTTTACTTAAATTAATTAAAGCCTTTGGTGCTTTTACAAATTTAATTGTCTTCCTTTCTATTAAATTGCTAGATCCTTTTATACCAATAAATATAAGGTTGTCGCTTAATTGTATGAACTGAAGGTTTTCTGTTGTAAAAACCTTTTTTTCAGACCCATTAATTATGAGTTTTGTTATTTCGCCTTCTTCGTTGGTTGTTCCTTTAATAGTTGATTTTATTATATTATGCCAATTTTCATTATTTTTAAAATCCCCATTAATAAAGAAAAAAGGGATAGAATTATCCATGCTTAGAAAACCCATTTTAACATTAATAAAACATATTCTTATTTCTTTTATATCTTTTGAAATATCTACAGATAACTTTTCTTTGAGACAGGAAACAACTGTGTTATAGGTTTTGTTCATCATGCTGTCTTTAGCCCAGTTTAAATATTCTCTGCTTTCGTCGATATTGAGATTAATAACAACATTAGTCTGTTCTGGATAATAATCTGAAAAATCATCTGACCAAACCATAGAAACAGAAATCAAATTTAATATAAATATTATATATATTATTTTTTTCATTGTTTTTATTTTCCTATTGTAAAGTTATAAGCTTAAATAGAACTCTTCTGCTTGCATTAAGCAATGCCAATATTTGTAAAGTCATTCTTTATGTAATAATTGTTTCAAAGCTTCATTTTTATCTAAATTCGGTCTTCGTAATTGAAATTCATATTGAGCATTATATAACTGTCCTTTAGTTAATAATCCATGTTTTTTGCAGCCCACATATCCTTTTTTAGGTTTATTTTTTGCAGATTCTTCAATGTCATCTGTTTCATCACAGTCATCTGCTTCATCACAGTCATCTGCTTCATCACAGTCATCTATTTCATCACTGTCGAGATAATCTTTTACTGTCATATCTCCCTTGATATAATATTCGCAGTTAGGTAATTCTATATAATCTTTTTTAAGAAATCCTTTTTCTTTTAATAATTCTATATTCATTTCTGTAGATATGAGAGGGGTGTCTTTATCAATATTATGTTTTGAGTTGTTGTAATGATGTTTTATTTCAGAATTAAAATGATTTACGGCTTCTAATAGCATTCTCATATTGTCAAAACATAATAGCATTTCATTTTCTCGAATGTATCTTTCTTTTGAGATTTGTGGTTTTATTAAGGGAACTGCAGGTCCGTGTTGTTCACAAATTATATATCCGCCTTCATCTAGTTTGCCGACATTTGTATATCTGCATCCCCTTTTGGTAATATTGGAATATTCATAAGGCAAACAATCTGAAGTTCTTAAAGTAAGATCACTATACTCTGTCATCAGTGGTTCGTTTTCACTATTATATTTATCTATTGCCTTAGTTATGAGATGTTGTGCGTAATAACATTCTGTAATACTATTTTCATCCATTATTTTCTGATAGGCTGGGAAAGCTATATTAGTAATAAAATCAGAAGCAGCATTATAAAAATTGGTTCGATCATAAGGGAAAAGTATAACTAAAGTATTGTCTTTTACTTCATATTTAAGACTATTTATTATATCAGCAGTTCTAGCTGATAAATATAAAGTATTTATTTTTTTTAATATATTAACATAGTTGTCATTTATGTTAAGAGATTCTATGTTTCCTTTAAAGGATTTAAAATAATATTCTAGTTGTAATTTTAATACTTCTGCTGATTCTTTTGTATCAAGATTTACGTTAATAATAACATCGAAATTATTAAAATAAGCAGAAATAGACTTTACATTATCTAAGTCTATTTTTAATTCTTTTTGGTTATAACCAAATAATCTAGGCCAGAGTTCTTTGTTTAAAATAATGAAGTTATTGGATTTGCCGATTAAATCGCTAACATAATCCGAAGTTTTTTCAAAAGATATTCTTTTGTTGATTAAATGTTTTAATTGGTATTCATCACAAAACCATATGGTTTTGCTATTCTGGCCAACAAATATAATTTGGTCTATTTGCAGGGTAGGTTTTTTTTGACCGTTAATTACAATTGATTTAAGTAATTCTGGTTCTGAGGCAATATTATTTTTTATGGCTATAAGCATTTCATCTATATTGAAATTACCAGATAAAAAACCTAAAGGATGAATTTTATTTTCTTCAAATATTAAGTAGAAGCCCATATGTTCTATATCTTTATTCAAATCTAATCCGAAACGCTCTTTTATTACTGTGACCATTTCATCATAATAATCAGTTAATGCAGACTGTTCGCCATTAGCTTCTAACAAATCTTTTATAATTGAAGTATCAAAACATATTATTCCGCTATTAGATGAAAAATATGAATCATTAAGTGATGCTGCGTTTGCTAAAGATGTTAAGAAAAATAAACTTATGAATAATGTTAAATATCTATGCATCATTTCTCCAAAAATGTAAATATATAATAGTTTAGCTTTATTGATATTTATATTATTAATAAAAATTATAATCAAGGTATAAAAAAAGCAGCCCATGTAAAAATGGGCTGCGAAGCTGAGGTTAGTTGTGAGTTATGAAATCATCTGAATATTTCAGAGAATTCATCAATTCTAGCGGTAAGAAAATCTTTTGAGATTGTTCTTGCCTTTGGAGTATTTAATAAAGAGAATTATTTTTTCTCTTCGTTAGGTTTCGAAGATTCTTTTTTGGGATTACCAAATAGTTCTTCTTTACTTATTGTCTTATCTTTTTGTATTATATCAGATTCTTTCTCTTTTTTGCAACTAAATAATTTCAATAAAAAGTCAAAAGGAGGTCTTTTTTCTTTAAAGTTTTTTCTGAATCCAGGCATGGTTGGTCTCATCTGGCATGGACAGCAACTCATCATATTGGGTTGAGGCATATAACCAGGATAGAAACCCATTGGATTCATCATTGGAAAATGATTCTTTTGAGCAAATTTTTGATTTGGTTGTTTGTTTTTGCCTTGTTTGTCTAATTTTGGCATAGGTCTCATAGGTGGCTGAGGCATCATACCCATCTGAGGACAACCCATTGGTGGCATATTGTGATGAGGCATCATACCAGGCTGATTCATAGGTCTCATAGGTGGCTGAGGCATCATACCCATCTGTGGGCAACAACCCATTGGTGGCATATTGTGATGAGGCATCATACCAGGCTGATTCATAGGTCTCATAAATGGCTGAGGCATCATACCCATCTGTGGGCAACAACCCATTGGTGGCATATTGCGATGAGGCATCATACCAGGCTGATGCATAGGTCTCATAGGTGGTTGTGGCATCATACCCATCTGTGGACAACAACCCATTGGCGGCATGTGATTCATCATACCAAACTGTGACCACATAGGCGGCATCATATAGTTTCTTGGAGGTAGAGGCTTTCTTGAAGGTTTATTTTTTGCTCTTCTATCTTCAGCACTCTTTTTTATAGTTTCGAGCTGTTCTTTTGTTAATATTTTTCTTAATTCAATGATTTTTTGAAGCCTGAACATTAGTTTTTGCTTCTTTTTCATAGCTTCTTCTTCTGCGTATTTTACCAGTTCTTCGTCTGTCATTTTGTAGAAATCTGGCATATTAGAAGATTTTTGTGGTTCTTTTATTTCTGGTTTTTGTGAATTATATTTTTTATAAAAAGCTCTTAGTTTTATTATTTGATCATCGGTGAGTTGTAGTTCATCTGCAAATTTAAAAAATTCAAGCGCTTTTCTGATTTTACGAGGCATTTTTGCAGATGGTCTGAAATCTTTTTTTATAGGTTTTTCAAATACAGGTTTTGAATCTTTGATTTGTGGATTCGCTGGAACTTCTTGAGCTATAACAGAACTCTGAAAGAAAAGGGAACAAATTAGGGCGGCTGTTATGCCAATTATTCTTTTCATTAAAAACCTCCAATGTTTTGTTCTAACTTAAGTATAATTTAATCAAAAAAAAAAGCAATTGTCTAAGTATTAAGTTTGTAAAGTATATGATTATTTGATTTTCAGAGAAAAACAACCATCATCTTTACATTTGTTAATATTTTCATGAATTGTTTAAAGTCCTTTTTGGAATTATAGTTATATTATAATATAACTTTTGGAGAGTAATATGAAACGTATACTAATAGTAGATGATGATACAGAACTTTGTGAATTGCTGCAGGAGTATTTTTCTGCAGAAGAACTTGCTTCTGAATGTGTTCATGATGGTCTAAGCGCTATAGAAAAAGTTAAGGAATCTTCTGCTGATTTAGTTATACTGGATATTATGCTTCCAAAAATGAATGGTATTGATGCTCTAAAAGAAATACGCAAAATATCTAAAGTTCCAGTAATAATGCTTACGGCTAAAGGAGACGAGATAGATAGAGTATTAGGCTTGGAATTAGGAGCTGACGATTATATTCCGAAACCTTTTTCTCCAAGAGAGTTAGTTGCAAGAATAAGAGCTGTTTTTAGAAGAGCAGAAACCTCGAACCAAAATACAAGCGGTATTTTAAAAATAGAACTAAATGGTGTAAAATTAGACAGCAGCACAAAAGAAGCTTTTAAAGACGGTGTGGCTCTCTCTTTAACAGAAGTTGAATTCAGCATATTAGAGCAATTAATGAGAGCTGCTGGAAATGTGGTCGAACGTCAGGAACTTGCTTTTAAGGTATTAGGCAGGCGTCTGACTTACGATGACAGAAGTCTTGATGTTCATATGAGTAATTTAAGAAAGAAACTTGGAAAGAACCAAAGTGGAACTGATTTAATAAAAACGATTCGAGGAATTGGTTATTTATATGTCAAACCAGAAAACTGAGGCTGAAGATAACTCAAAGTCATATAGTAAGCCTGTATTAGAACAAAAAAAAGAAAAAACTTTTGCTGCCTTTTATGGTTCAAAACTATTTGTAAAATGTTTTGGCTGGTTTATTCTTATTACTTTAATTAATACTATTCTTGTTTCTGTTTACGGTTATTTCTACTATTTTAAACCTGAAAAAGAAGAATATAAGAGATTTGCCGAAAAATTGTTGCAGAATAACGGACAGCAGATGGTGGAAACCTATGAAAAACAAGGAAATTTAAATTTAGCTAAATTCAGAGGACCGGGTAACTATTGGTTATATAATGAAAATCTTGAAATACTGTTTGATGGAATGCAGAAAAATGGTTTTGGAAGTAGAGAATTTGGACATTTTAATCCTAATTTGCCTGGTAGACCGGAAGGATTTCCTCCGCCTCCGCCACCTGGTCAGGATATAAAGTCAAACGAAGACTCCAAACATGTATTGAATACAAACTCTAGACCTACTATTGAAGTTAAGCCTTCTAAAATCCAGTTATTTAAAATAAAATATCAGAATTTTTATAAAAACAATATTGAAAACATATCTCATTTTGCTGGTGATTTGCTAAATGAAGCCGGTACAAAGGCTATTAAAATTAATGATGAGTTTTTTTGTGGCTGTCGATTAGCATCTGACAACGGAAAAAAATATGCGGCAATAATGCATATTCCAAAAGATGGATCTGAACATAGAAGGTTCTTTTTTATTAATCAGGCAAAAAGCGTGTTCCCGTTAATAATACTGGTGTGCGCTGTTCTTTGTTTTGTTATGGCCAGACATTTGGCGAAACCTATTATTGAATTGCAGGAAGCTAGTAGAAAATTTGCAAAGGGTGATTTTTCTCAGAAAATTACCAAGAAATCTATGAATAGATATGATGAAATAGGGGATTTAGCTTCTGATTTTAATGATATGGCTGAGAGAATTGAATCGGGAATTAATAATCAGAAAAGATTATTTAACGATATTTCTCATGAACTTCGTTCGCCGTTAGCTAGAATGCAAGTAGGATTGGAACTTTTACAGATGAAGGTAAAAGATTCAGAAAAACCTTTAGTAGAAAGGTTGGAAAAAGATGTTAATAGAATGAATGCTTTGATAGGTGAGGTTTTACAGTTCTCTAAACTTGAAAATAAAGAGATGGGTGCAGCCAAAGAAGAGATAAATCTGGCAAAATCTTTAGAAGATGTTTGCAGTGACGCAGAATTCGAAGGAAATAACAATCATAAAGGTGTAAGGCTGAATATTAAAAAAGATGCTGTTATAAAAGGCAATGTTATTTTGATAGAAAGAGCTTTTGAAAATATTATCCGCAATGGACTAAGATTTACTCCTGAGAATACTTTGGTTGAAGTCAGCTTAGACGTAATCGATAATAAAGCAGTAATTAAAATTGCCGACCATGGTCCTGGAATTCCTGAAAGCGATATAAAGAAAATATTCGAACCTTTTTATTGTGTTAAACCTGATAGAAATCCTCAAAACGGTGGAATCGGACTGGGTTTGCCAATAGCACTCAGAGCTATTGAACTTCATAATGGAACAATAAAAATGGAAAATTGTACAGAAGGTGGCTTGTTAGTTACTATTGAGTTGCCCTTAGAAAATAATTAACAGATTTTTTTTGTAGTATATACATTTCTTTTTTTTGGGTTATAATTAAAGGTATGATGATGAAAAAATACCAGAAAATTTGTTTAACTATAATATTTCTCTTTTCTTTTGTTTCTGTTGGTTTTTGTGCTGCTGATGAAGCACTGAAAGAATCAATCTATAATACTTACGGTATTAAGATTTTTGATTATGTGGAAACTAACGGCAATACCTGGTCTGAATACTATTTAAAACAAATGATAGAAGTATTCAAAGATTTGCCTAAAGATTTTGTTTCTTGTACAAGAATGGTCTTTATGGATCCAGGTCAGGAACAATTCGAAATAAAATATAATGGTTACAATGAAGAATACGGAATCATACAAGTCGGTTACGGGGCTTTTTTCCCGCCCGCTGTCTACTTAAAAAAATTTAAAGAAGTATATAAAAAAGATCCAACTTATGAAGATTGTGCAAATAGATTTAAGTGCATGCTTGTAAGAGGCATGACTTATTCTTTTATTCAGGAAAATACAGATGGTTATGGCAGAAGCGAGTTAATGCAGGCTTATCAGTCTGTATATGCTGAAAATCCTTCGTTTCCTACTAAAATATACAGCATAGGTGACGAAAATTTCATGGTTGTTGCTCCTGGCAAAAACCATCTTTGGACAGATCTGGCATTTGCCGTTGAACAGTATTGTACTAATGCATCCGGTCTAAAAAGCAAATATCCAAAGAGATATGAATTTGTAAAAGAAAAAGTTTTTGGTGGTTGTGGTGTAGATGGCTGGCCCAATAAGAATCTGACAGGAGTAGGGTCGACTTCAGGTGGCGATGGTCATACCGGAGATTACAACGAACCGGAGTTTGGTGATGATAACAAAATTGATACTGGAACCATCACCGCAACCGATACTGATCCAGGCTCTAAACCTGAACCTTCTACTGATACAGGTACTACAACAGGAACAGAAACCAGCACAGATCCTGGAACAAATCCCGGAACAGATCCGGGAAGTGATTCTGGCAATATTCCAGAAGTAAAAGACAGAGATGATATTCCAAAAGTTCCTACTGGAGATTATATGCCGGTGATTTCCCAGTTGAATACAGGCGCTGAAGGATTGGATTCTTCTCAGAAAAATATGCCTGAAGGTATGAAAAAGGCTATAAAAGAACTGATGAATGAACTGCCAAAGCAGTTTACTACCAGTACTATCGGTATAAACTATATGGCAACGACAGATACCTGTGATGCTTTTGCTTCTGAAGGATATGTCTTTGTAACAAATAATTCCTGGTATGCTCCTTCTTTTGTCGGTCTTGATGATGCTGCCCGCGCTAAGAGGTTTAAAGAAATCTTATTAAGAGAAATGACAAAATGTTATCTTTACTATCATGGAAGTTTGATTACCAGATGGCGTGGAGCCATGGGTAAAGAAATAACGAATGAAGAAGCAAAGACAGACATTGTAGAATCGGCTGTTTTGTATTATGTAGATCCGCAGTATCTTGAATCTTTAAAGGCTCTTAAATGGAGTTTTATAAAGTCTAATGTTTTCTCGGATAAACCTGTTACGCCGGTTACCGATACTAACACCAATACTGATACTAACACCAACACCAATACTAATACTAATACCGATACTAATACTAACACTAACACCAATACCAATACCAATACTAACACCAACACCAGCACAGATACCAATACATATGCTGAATATGTGGGTGGTAACGATATTTACATCAAAATAGTTAATCGCACAGATAAAGAAGCAAGACTTACTGGTGGAATAGTTATTAATGTAGATCCCAATCCTACAGGTTGGACAAAAGATGGTTCAAAAGGACAACTGGTTGGTTGGATAATCCCGCCTGATTATACCGATACGTGGAATCACTGGACATCAAATCATATTACCCTACCACCGGGTGGTGAATCTAAGACATATAAATTAAATATTTATATCCATCCGGAATTGGCAGACGCAAATTATTATTTCATGTCTATAGATAACCCCCATCAGGTATATGGGTATGCACTAGGGGTATATACTAGAGTACACAGCAAAAATAAAAACGGTACTGAAGGTGCTAATAATATGTATCTTGTACGCCCACTTCAAAATACGAAATTTCAAAGGGGTATGAAATATACATTAGAGCTATACAAGTTTCATGAAGAGGCAACTTTAGCTCCAGATAATAGTGGAAAATATGTAATATTGGTCGAAGGACAAACTTCATTATGACAATTAAAAGAACGATGATAAAAAAATATCAGACAATTTGTATTACTTTGATATTTCTTTTGTCTTTTATATCAGTTGGTTTTTGTGCTGCTGATAAATCGGTTAAGGAAGCACTGAAAGAATCAATCTATAATACTTACGGTATTAAGATTTTTGATTATGTGGAAACTAACGGCAATACCTGGTCTGAATACTATTTAAAACAA
>ONIU01000081.1 GCA_900317935.1 uncultured bacterium | reverse complement strand
CAAACGCAGGTCATGGCTTCAAGTTTTTGTATGCAAAGAGAGTTGTTTTCTACTGCCTTACACATGCCGCTGTCTTCTGTTAGTGGAATAAAAGCACCTGACAAGCCGCCAGCATAGGTTGCAGCCATCATTCCGCCTTTTTTTACTGCATCGTTAAGCATCGCCAAAGCTGCAGTAGTGCCGTGACAGCCAGTGCTTTCCAAACCCATCAATTCAAGAATATCAGAGATAGAATCGCCTTCTGCCGGAGTTGGTGCCAGTGAAAGGTCTATTATTCCAAAAGGAATGCTCATCATTTTAGAAGCTTCGCGGCCAATTAAATCTCCTGTTCTTGTGATTTTAAAGCTGATTTTCTTGATTAAATCAGAAAGTCCGCCCATATCTAGGTCTTTAGAACTTGCTAAGGCGGCTCTAACAACTCCTGGACCAGAAATTCCAACGTTCAAAACAGCTTCTGGTTCGCCAGGACCTAAGAATGAACCGGCAACAAAGGGGTTGTCTTCTACTGCATTACAGAAAACAACTAGTTTTGCACAGCCTAAGCCGTTTTTATCAGCTGTTTTTAATGAAAGGTCTTTGACTATCTGAGCCATTCTCAGAACGCCGTCCATATTGATTCCTGCTTTGGAGCTGCCTACGTTAACGCTTGAACAGACTCTTTCTGTTGAGCAAAGAGCTTCAGAAATAGAATCAAGAAGAATCTGGTCGCCTTTATTTATACCTTTATGAATAAGGCTTGAAAAACCCGCTATGTAGTCAATTCCAAGTTCTTTAGCTGCTTTATCTAAGGCTTTTGCTATTGGAACAGCAGTAGGTTTTGTAAAAGCGCTTGCTAAGAACGATACAGGTGTTACAGAAACTCTTTTATTTACTATAGGAATACCATAGCTTTTTTCGAGTTTTTTTGCCGTAGGAACCAAATCTTTGGCGATGGTTACTACTTTTTCATAAACTTTTTTTGCACATTTGTTTACATCAGGGTCAGCGCAGCTCATTAAGTTGATTCCACAGGTAATTGTGCGGATGTCAAATGTTTCAACGCCTACAGCACGGATGGTATCAATTACTTCATCTATTGAAAAATACATTTTTTTACACCTTATAATTATTTCTTTATAAAACTTTGGGTTATTTTGGTTACGTTACCCCTCCGGTTACTTCGTAACCACCTCCCCTCAAGTGGAGGCTTTAGGAAATATTCACCTTTCTATTCTATTAATATTTAAGGTTAACTTTTACTATTTAGCTATTTAAATAGACGTAGCAATCTATTTAAATTCTGTGCTGAACTTTGAAAACTTCTTCGTGCTGAATAAAGGTTTTTACTTTAAGCTTTTTAGCCGCTTTCTGCATTCTGTTCTGAAATTCTTCAAAATCACAATTAGCTGTTGAAAGGTCTGTAATCATCATGAGAGCAAAATAGCCCTGCATAATCTTCTGACTGACATCTTCAATACTGACGTTTGAATCTGCTATTGCTTTTGTAATTCCAGCAAGAATTCCTGGCTTATTAATGCCTAAAACTGTGACTACTACTTGTTCTTTTTGAATGTCTTCGTTCATTTCTTTTCTCTCCTCTGGGAGTTTGTTTCTTATAATAATAGCAAAGTTGTTTAAACTGTTACACTTTTTTATAATCTTTTCTTAACTATGCTTTTACAATTTTTCAATTTTCATCATAAGAAGTAAATTTAAAAAAAGAGTTTTCATCTTCGGTATTTTGTGTCTGCATTCTTCTGTATCTGTTTAATTTGACTGTTTTTGTATTTGAGTCTAAAATACATTCTGCCATGAGTTGGGCTGAATATGAACTGACAATATTATCATTATCATCGTATTTTATATATTCTCCATAAGATTTTATATATACTTTTGAATAGTCGCTTGAATAAGAATTGTCTGGGCAAGCTATTTTAAATCTGTAGGGAGGATGCTGTTTCTGTTGGTCAGTATTTCTGTCATCATCAAGATAAGTGGTAAATGTGGCTGTTGATGCTAAGTTTATCCAAGAACTAACGTTTTGTACAGAATTTATAAATGACGCGCTTTCAGCTTTAACAGCTTTAACAAATAATACTTTTACAGGGGAAGTGTTAGTTGTAGTTTTAAAAACTTTTTTGTTGGACTGGATAACAGCCATAGCATAGTTGACACCTGAAAAAGCTGCATCTACAGCACGGTCAGAGTAGTTTATGTTATTTTGCACCATTGATTCTGTCTGTATAGTTTTATGATAAGACATAGAAACCGACATAAGCAGACAGAAAACCAGCATAACAATGGTTATACCTATAGAGCCTCTTTTGTTATAATTCCTCATTCCTCACTCCTAATTCCTAATTATTTTATTGGACTCCAGGTGCTATCAGCACCATACTTTCGCTGCTTATAGTATCAGAAGCTATGGCTCCGTCATCATTTTCATATTCTTGCCCATTAATCTGAAGAGATATCTCGAAAGTTCTACTGGATATTCGGTTTACATAAAATTTTCCAACATTTCTTGCTAGACGCATTGTCTCATTTTTATTTTTATAACTAGTTCTAATTAAAACAGATTGAGAGGCTGTTAACCTATATTTTTTATTTCCTTGTTTTTTGTAAATTAATCTACTAGTAATATAACCAACTTTGGGAGTCGTTACTTCTGTAGCTTCTAATAGGTCTTGTTTCAATAGTTCAAAAGCCATTCTGGAATAGTTTTGGGATGAAATCTTTTCGTTTCCTTTATGCCATATGTTGCCTGCATATTGTACAAAAGCAAGAACTGACCCCATAATCATGCTCATGACTATGGTGGCAACAAGCACTTCTGTTAAAGAAAAACCTTTTTTATTATTTATATTTCTATTCATTGAGTATAATTTGTATCTGTGTCTGTATCAGAATCTTCTTTGTGTTTATCATCAAAATATTCATCATCTTCTTCATTGGGAATAGCTTCTGAACTTATGACTCCTAATGCATTTATATTTACGGCTACAGCAGAACTGCCGTATTTAAAATAAATACTATACTCTGGGATTTTTATCGCTGAATTCTTGTTTGAGGATTGAAAAGTAGACGTATCTTTTGTATATATGAAACCATCAGGTTTAAAATAAATAGCATCGAGACTTCCTAACTGACTTAAATCAACTTCAACAGAAGAATTAAATTCTATTTCTTCTTCGTCTACTATGCTAACCCAAGAGGTATTATCATAAGATAAATTTTGGCCACATATCACATTATCAATTATATAAGATACTTCATTACCATTATTATCTAGTTCTTCATATTTTTGAACTTTAAAAGCATTTGCTGCATTTCCTTCTTTTGAAAAAATAATTCTATTGAGGCTGTTTTCTTGCATTGCCTGGTATTTGGCCTGCCTGATGTATGAGACTAAAACAGAGGCTTCTGCTTTGCAGCGTTCGGAAGAATGGAAATTATTTATGGCGGGCATAGCAATACTACTTACTATAGAAATAATAATCATAACACACATTACTTCTACAAAAGTGAAGCCTTGCCTACTTGTTCTGTTTAATGCTCTCATAACTTAATGTACCCTTCTTTTTATTATATCATAAGTCTATGTGGGTTGGGTATTGTAAAAATCTTTAATTCATGATAAGTTTTAAGCGAATTTGTAGGAGGTCATCCTTATTTATGGCAGAAGAGATAAAAGAAACTAAAGCTGCTGCTCCAATCGATGAAGCAAAGGCTTTGGCCGATATAAAAAACGTTCACAATAAAATAATGACCGAAATAGGCAAAGTTTTTATTGGTCAGACTAAGGTTGTAGAAGAAGTTTTATATGCTTTATTTGCAAGAGGGCATGTTTTATTGATTGGGGTTCCAGGTCTTGGGAAAACCTTATTGGTAAACAGTCTTGCGAAACTTTTAGACTTGGATTTCAAGCGTGTTCAATTTACGCCTGACTTAATGCCTAGCGATATTATAGGTACAGACATTATTGAAGAAAATACAAAGACCGGTGAACGCAATTTCCGTTTTGTAAAAGGACCTCTGTTTACTCAGGTTTTATTGGCAGATGAAATAAACAGAACACCTCCGAAGACCCAGGCTGCTCTTTTGCAGGTTATGCAGGAAAGAAAGATAACCAGCGGAACAACCACTTACGATGTTGAAGAGCCTTTCTTTGTTCTAGCTACTCAGAACCCTATAGAACAGGAAGGAACCTACCCGCTGCCAGAAGCTCAGTTAGACAGATTTATGTTTAATGTCAGACTTGAGTATCCGCCAATCGAAGAAGAAATAATGATGGTTAAGGCTACTACAAGCGGCAGTATGGAAGATTTAAAGCCTGTTATCAATTCTGAAAGAATTAAAGAATTGCAGGAATTGGTAAGAAGAGTTCCTGTTTCTGACAGAGTTATAAAGTATGCTGTAGCTATTGCTGAAGCAACAAGACCAAATCAACCTAATTCCAGTGAATTTGTAAATAACTATATTACATGGGGTGCAGGGCCTCGTGCCAGCCAGTATTTGATTCTTGGAGCAAAGGCAAGAGCTGTTCTTCAGGGCAGATATTATGTTGCTTGTGAAGACATCAGAGCATTGGCTTCTTCTGTTCTTCGTCATAGAATAATGCTTAATTTCAGTGCTGAAGCAGAAGGCATCACACCTGATTCGGTAATAGAAAAGATTGTAAAGACTGTTCTAGAACCAGTGGGTTAATAAACAAAACGGAGTAGATTGCCACGCTTCTTTTCAGAGGCTCGCAATGACGAATTGGATAAATGGATAAAACCCGTAAAATATCCAGATTTTTAGATCCAGAACTTTTAGCTTCTTTATCAAATCTGGAAATAAAAGCCAGAACTGTTGTCGAAGGCATGATAGAAGGACAGCATAAAAGCCCTTTTAAAGGCTTTAATGTTGAATTTTCAGAATACAGACAATATGTTCCAGGAGACCCATTAAAGGATATAGACTGGAAGGTTTATGGCCGAACAGACAAGTATTATATAAAAGAACATGAACAGGAAACCAATCTTTCCGGTTACATGATTCTTGATACTAGTGGTTCTATGGCATATAAGGGGTCTGGAAGCATGAGTAAGCTTGATTATGCTTCTACTTTGGCAGCTTCTCTTTCTTATTTGATGCTTAAACAGCAGGATTCTGTCGGGTTGTTGACCTTTGCTGATGGTATCAGCAAAATAATAAGACCCAAAACAGGAATTGCCCATTTAAAGACAATTTGTAACGAACTAGATGGAATCAAAGCCACAGAGAAGACTAATATTGGTGAAAGTCTTGATGTTGTTGGTCAGACCATGAAGAAAAGGGGCATTTTTGTAATGTTTTCTGACTTGATGGATGATGCAGACATTATTATAAATAAGCTAAGACAGCTAAAAAGCAGACGTCACGAAATAGTTTTGTATCATGTGTTAGACAGCGACGAAATCAGATTTCCATTTGACGATATGACTATTTTTAAAGATTTGGAAGATAAATCAGAAATAACTACAGATGCTTTTTCTCTTCGCAATGAATATTTAAACAGAGTAAAGCAGATGATTAATACTTTCAGGTCTGCTTTGAGAAAATCAGGTATAGATTACTTGCTAGCCAATACTTCTATGCCTTTGGAAGCAAATATCAGAAGCTTCTTTACTCGCCGTCAGGCTGTTATGGAAAGGTAAAGAAGATGAATTTTGCTAGTCCATGGTTTTTGTTAGGTCTTGCAGGGATTGCTGTTCCTATATGGCTTCACCTGTATTTTAAGAAGACTCCCGTAATAAAAGATTTCCCAAGCTTGCGTCTTATAATGAAGTCTGTGGAATATCTTTCTCGTCAGAAAAAGATTCGCAATCTTCTATTGATGATAATGCGTATTGTCTTGATATTCCTGGCTGTTATGACGCTGGCAAGACCTTTTATTGGACAGAGTGCCGGGGCGGGTGTTTCTTCATCAGCACCGACTGCTTTTGTTATTTTGTTAGACAATTCTATGTCTATGGGAAGTACCTATCAGGGAGTTTCAGTATTTAATACTGCTCGTGCAAGAGCATTAGACATATTAGACCAGATGAATCCATCTGATAAAGCCACAGTAGGTTTTATCAACGAACCTGGCGGACTGGTATTCCCGCAATTAACATGGGATAAAGAAGCATTAAGACAGAGTATTAGTAATGCAAAACTCACATCTGCCGGAACAGATATAGCTTCTGCGTTATTACCTGCTTTAGAACTTTTGGTTCCGCTTACTGGCTACAGAAGAACTATTTATGTCGTAACAGATATGACAGAATCTGCTTGGAAGCCTTTTGTAGAAAGATACGACCTCGAAAGAATAGATAAGGGCATTGATCTGGTGATGGTTCCTGTTGGAGGAACTGCCCCTGATAATATGGCTGTAACTGGTTTTGAAGCTGATGCTTCTGTTGTAATGCTTGGTCGTAAAGTGCCATTAAAAGTTACTGTAGCTAATTATACCAACAAAAAACAGACTGCTAAAATAAGTATTTCTATTAACGGTGAACGTCGTTTGGGTTCAGAAATTGAAATAGAAGCAAATAGTGAAAAAATATGCTCTTTAGATTGTTCTTTTTCAAAGACGGGTATGAATCATCTTGAAGCATCAATACAGAATGATGCTATGCCTTCTGATGATCAGAGACACATGGCTTTAAGAGTTTTTGAACCATGCAAAGTATTGCTGATTAGGCCAGATAATGCTGGGCAAACAGAAAACAACGATGATATTTTCATTAAATTTGCTCTTAATCCATTAAATAGAAGCAAAGAAAATATTTTTATTGTTGAATCTCGTTTAACTAGTGAAATAACAAATGCAGAGCCTTCTAATTATTCTGCCGTTATTCTGCTGAATCAAAGACATCTGCCAGAATCTTTTATTAAGAAGCTTTCGGAATATATGCTTGCTGGCGGTAATATCATTACATTCTTGGGTGACAGAGTCGAACCTGACTGGTATAACAAACATCTGTCAGATAATTTAGGTGGTGGTTATCTGCTTCCTGCAAGAATATTCAAGAGAGTTGGAAATTCTGTCAGCAAGGCTGTGGGCTATCAGCTTACAGATATAGATTTAGGGCATCCGGCTTTCAGTATTTTTGGAAAAGATGGAAATGGTGATCCAAGCAGAGCCAAGATTTACGAATTTTTCCAGGTTAGACCTAACCCGACAGCTATGCTTTTATGCAGGATGAGTCATGGTTTGCCTGGCATAATAGAAGAAAAAAGAGGCCGTGGCCGTTCGATGCTGGTTACTTTTACAGCGGATAATCGCTGGTCTGACTGGCCAATCAAACCTACCTGGCTGCCATTTTTACATCAGGCTCTTATAGCAATGGTTACATCTAATGATTTAACTATTAATGGCGCTAGACCAGGAATGCCCATTTCCGCAACTCTTAATGCAGGCGCAGATGATAAGGTTATTCTGAAACACCCGGATGGAAAGCAGGAACAGATAGATAACCTTACTGCTGCCAAGGGAATTTTGCATTTTACAACAAGAAATACTGACTTACCTGGTTATTATGAATTGATTGTTGGAAATAAGCTTGTCAGTGCTTTTGCTGTTAATCCGCCACCAGAAGAAAGCTATTTAAGCCGCATAAATCTAAGAAAAATACCTAGATTTATTCCGCTTGAACAAGAAGTTGGGAAAGGTAAATCTGTAAAGGAAAAGGTTACTATATTGCGAGACGGTTATGATATGAGCGGGATTGCGATATGGCTTCTTATTATACTTGCATTGGTAGAAGGCTTCTTTGCCAACAAGCCAATAGAAAAGAAGGTCGGCAATGCTGTATAATCTGTTAAGCTTTTTAGGACTAGATTCTGGTTCAATTAGAAGTATCAGTTCTGTAATGATACATTTTTCATGGGGTTGGGCTGGCTTTATTCTGGCTTTGTTGGCTGTATTGCCAATAGCTTGGTTTACATATCGTTTTGAAGGAAAAAGTGTCAGAGAAAGCACAAAAAGAAAACTTTTGGCTTTAAGAATTGTTTGGCTTGTGCTTGTTTGTTTTTTGCTTACAGGCCCAACTCTTGTTGTTTCCGGCTGGGTTCCTCTTCAGAATAGACTTGCTGTAATGCTTGATACTTCTAAGAGTATGAGCATAAAAGACGGTAATGAAACTCGTTTTGACAAGCTTTCTAAAGTTGTTCAAAGCGGTTTAATGAAAAAATTAGAGAAGAAAACCGGAATTTATCCGGACGTTTTTGCTTTTGCAGAAAATGTTACACCTATATCTCCTGCAGAAATAGAAAAATTCAATTTAAAGGCAGATGGAAATCAGACTGCTATTAGTTCTGGAATTAAGAATGTTGTTTCTCATTTGGGTGAAGGCAACCTATTGGGCGTAATAATGGTTACCGACGGAGTTAATACGATAGGTGACAATCCTCAGAATGTGCTTTCATCAATGAGAACCCCGGTTTATTTCGTTGCTCCAGGCCGCGGTGGAAGTGTTACCGATTATGCGTTGTTTATTCCCAAACCTCCAGCATTCGGTTACTTGAACTCTAGCTTAAGAGTAAGGGGTGAAGTCTCTGCTCGTATTACTGGAAATGATGAAGTTAAAGAAACGTTAGAAATCAAGATTACAAAAGATGGTGAGCCCTTTGAAAATATTCCTGTAGAAGTAATGGGAAACGGCACAAGGGTGCCTTTCAGCTTTAACATACCTTGTAAGGAAGAAGGAAGTTTTAAATTCGAAGTAGAAATACCAACTGTTAAAGATGAATTGACTGAAGAAAACAACAAGACAGCTTTCCTGTTAAAAGTTGTTAGAGAACGTTTGAATGTATTAGCTCTCAGTGGTGCACCTAACTGGGATATGAAATTTATAACAAATGCTTTGGCAGGCGACCCCAACGCTTCACTGACTCACTGGGCAAAAGTAATGGATGACAGGTGGGTTTGTTCCAAAGATTTTGAACTAAAGAATGGAACTTCTGAACCAAAGTTTGATGAGGAAATAAAGGAAGCGGATATTGTTATTTTAAGCGGTATTCCCCATTCTTATATAAAGAAATACGAATCAGATTTAATTAAGCGTTTGGAATCAGGAAAGCTTGGTCTTTTGATTATGCCTTCCTGGAAAAGTCTTACACAGCTTGGTTATAAAGGCACAGAACTTGCAAACATTTTGCCGGTAACCATTGGCGATGAAACCTGGCGTGGAACCTCAGGCAACATGTTGCTTCCTTCTTTAGATACTTCTTATTCTTTCTTGAATTTAGCTGATGACCCAATAGAAAACAGCACTTTGATGTCTACTCTGCCTAAGTTTGATGGCATTTACGAATATGAATCAGTAAAGCAGGGGGCAGAAGTCTTGTTAACTTCAACAGTTATGGGAAGCAAGACTAAATTGCCATTTATGTTGCGAACCAGAGCCGGCTTAGGCAATATAATAATGATAAATGGCGGCCCTTTGTGGCCCATAGGTCTAAGATTAGCTAACTCGGAAAGAGGCTTTGGAGTTTACGCTGGCATGATTATTAATATGCTGAAATGGCTGGTTAACCGTCGTGAAGATGCTCAGGTGAGTATTGAACTTGCCAACTCTCGTGGTTATGTTGGAACTTCAACTGTTGTAAAAGTCTGGGTATCTGATAACAGACATAATTTAATGCAGAATGCCAGAGTTATATTAAATATCAGCGGTGAAAAAGGCGAAAACTACAATCTTGTCTGTGTTGAAACTTCTGAAGCGGGTTGTTATGAAAGTGCCTTTATTCCGGCTGCTAGAGGACTTCATACAATTGAAGCAAAAGCAAGCTATCAAGGCAAAGAACTTGGAAGTTCAAAAGCAGAACTGCTTGTAGAAACTCCTACTGCAGAATTTGATAATCCGGTAATTAAAACAGATGTTATGGAAGCTATTGCCAAAGAAACAGGCGGTTTAATGGTTTATGATGATGAAGTAGATAAACTTATCGCTTCTTTAAATTCTGTTCCTGGGAAAAAGCTGGAAAGCAAAAGCATTGATTTAAGAGATTGCTGGTTGCTGTTGATTTTGATTATTCTTCTGCCTTGTTTGGAATGGTATTTCCGCAGAACAGGAGGTCTTTCTTAAAAATGAACGATTATAATTTTTCTATATTGGTAAAGAAGGCTCTTCTTGCGACTGCTTTGGCTTTTTCTGCTCTATTATGCGTTGGCAGATGCTTTGCTGCAGATTGGGATAGGGTTATTATAGCAAGACTTAAATACAGCGGTGGCGGTGACTGGTATGTTAGCCCGACTACGATACCAAATCTGCTGAAGCAAGCCGATAAACGATTGAAAATTCCAACTCAGCCTGAACATATAGGGGTTTCTGTTAATGACCCCGAACTTTTCAGATATCCTATGCTTTATGCTAGTGGTCATGGTCAGATTCGTTTTAAAGATAACGAAATGATGGCTATTTTAACATATCTTGATAACGGTGGCTTTTTGTGGATAAACGACAGTTATGGCATGGAAAAGTATGTGCGTAGGGAAGTAAAAAGGCTTTATCCAGATAGAGAGTTTGTTCAACTTCCCAAAGATCATCCTATTTTCCATATGGTATATGATTTAAAAGACGGGTTGCCAAAGATTCATGAGCACGACGGAAAACCGCCTGCAGCTTATGCAATTTTTGATAAAGGGCGAATGAAAATTCTTTACCTTTTAGAATCTGATATTGGCGATGGTCTTGAAGACGAAGGTATTCACAAGTCTGATACTCCCCAAATCAGAGAATTGGCCATGAAAATGGGGCTGAATATTCTGGTTTATGCAATGATGCAGTGAGAAAGCTATGAACAAAGACAATATTGAAAGCTCGATTAGAAATTACGACCAAACGAGAAAACAGCTTGAAGCTAGATTTTCAAACTATAAATCTGGCCGCAGACTTCGTGTCTTTATCAAGTCTGTTTTGGCTTCATTTATCTCTGCTGCTGCTTTATTGATTGTTTTTTTGCTTGTGGAAAGAACACCGATACAGTCAGAAATGATGAGGTATGTTTTTTCTGCAGTATTGTATATAGGTGTAGTTTGCTGGATATATCGTCTTTTTTCAAAGTGGTTTAATGCTCCTTCTGATGTTTCTTTGGCTGTAGAAATAGAAAAGAGTACTGGTCATTTTAACTCTTCGCTTTCAAGTGCTGTTGAATTTATGGAAAAAGCGGAAAACAGCAAGTCTGTTTCTTCTTTGATGAAGAAATTAACCATAATTACAGCTGGTGAGGAATTAAAAAACGAAGATATTAGCCTTTCTTTAAAGGCTTTTTCTCGCCGCAAAAGAGCATTTGCTTCTTTGGCTTTTATATTGATAATAGTTGGCTGGTATTTGTTTTCACCGGTTGAAGTAAGAACAGGTGCCTTCAGATTGATTTTCCCCTTTGCTGCTATAGCTCCATGGTCAAATTTGAGTTTGGAAGTCGCTCCTAAAAACGCTGTTGCAGCGGTTGGTGAAAGCATAGAAATATCTGCAGTTCCTTCAAGAAAAACTGATGAAGCAATAATTCTAGAAATAATCGACCCAGAAACAAAAGAAGTAAATAAAGTAGAAATGTATGCTGATGCTACGGCTTCAGAAGCTAAATACGTTTATAATTTAACCTCACTTCAGAACTCTATTGATTACAGAATTACTTGTGAAAAAACTGCTTCAGAAAAGTATTCTATAGAGGTCATGCCTAGACCTCAGATAAAAAAGGTTGTTATGACGCTGTTTCAGCCATCATATATTTCAACTAAGCCGATAAAATTGCCAGAAAATACAAATGAAACAGAAATACTTTTGAATAGTAAGATTCGTATTGATGTAGAAGCTGATATGCCGATAAAGAGTGGTGAAATATGTTTCGATAATATTGCTACCCAGAGTTGTCAGGTTATAGAAAATAAATTTAATTATGAATTTAAAGTTGCGACTTCAACTTCATTTGTTGTTCGTGTAAGTAACGAAATAGGGCTGACAAATGAAAAAGCTGTTGTTTATAAAATCACAGCAAAACCTGATTTGCCGCCTAGCATTGAATTGCTTAAACCAGGTTGCGATGTTGAATTCCCAACAGCAAAGAGATTAGACATAAAAGCAGTTGCAAGAGACGATTTTGGTATAAAAACAATGGTCTTATACTTTAAGGCTGGTCATAGGGAAGATTGGAAGCCCTTGAATGTAAAATCAGATTTTACTCCGCTGCCAGAATGTGAAATAGAATTCCCTTGGATGCTTGATACTATAGCTGTTCAGCCTGGAACTAAAATTTCATATTATATGGAAACAGAAGATGCCTGCCAACCGAAGGCAAATGTTGCCAGCACCAGCATTTTCTTTGTAAATATGCCTTCTATGCAGGATGTTTATAAAGGGCAGGATAATCAGCAGGCTGATTTGAAGAAGCAGCTTCAGGAATATATAGAAGAACAGAAAATACGCAGCGAATCATTAAGAAAAGCTTATGAACAGGTTAAACATGAAGAAAAGCTTGATTTTGAAACAAGTCAGGCGATAGAAGAAGCAATAAAATCAGGTGAAAAGAACCAGCAGGCTGCAGAAGAAATATTGAAATCTTTTGAAAATATGCAGAAGTCGATGGAAAATAACCCCTTTACTTCACCAGAAGCTTTGGAAAGAATGCAAAAGGTTCAAGAGCTGTTAGACAAGGTTTTGGATAAAGATAGCAAACAGATGCTCAAGAATCTTCAGGAATCTTTAAAAGATATAAAGCTTGATCCAAAAGATATACAGAAATATGAAGAAGCTTTTAAGCTTGAAGATTATATGAACAGCTTAGACCGAACTATTAATCTGCTTGAACAGGTTCAGGAACAGCAGAAGTTTGAATCTTTGGCTAATTCTATAGAAGAGCTTTTTGAAAGACAGCAAAAGATTGCTTCTGAAACTGAAGAATTAATGAAAAAGCAGAAACAGAGTGAACTTACAGAAGAAGATGTTAGCAAAAAACTTGATGAGCTGAAAAATCTTCTTGATAAGCAGAAAGAAGGTCAGCTTACTCAGGACGAGGAAGAAAAATTAAAAGAACTTAAAGAACAGCAGTCAGAATTAGAAAAACTTCAAGAACTGCTTCAAAAGCAGAAAGAAGGAAAAGAACTTTCCCAAGAAGAACAAAAAGAAATGAAAGAGCTTCAACAGGCTCTTCAGGAAGAAAAGAAAGATGGCCTTACAAAGGAAGAAGAAAATAGATTAAAAGATTTGCAGGACCAGCAGAAGAAAATCAGCCAAGATTTAGAAGAACTTCAGAAAAAGTCTGAAGAAATGACTAAAGAATCTAAAAAAGAAGATTTGAAGAATAATCCTTTAATGGAAGATGTTAAGAATATTCTTGATCAGATGAAGAATAAAGACCATAAAAAGCTTGGTGAAGAAATACAGAAGGAAATGCAGAATAAAAATCTTGATTTGGCCAAAAAAAATCAGGAAAAGATGTTGAATTTTCTTGAAGCTTTGAAGAAAAATGCTAATCAGATGATGGATATGATGGGCGGAGAGCCTACTCAGCTTGATTT
>ONIU01000204.1 GCA_900317935.1 uncultured bacterium | reverse complement strand
CTATGCTTGTAATAACGGTTCTCTAATACCAACTATGTTGGCAATTTCAAAGGAAAGCCTTATCACAATAATTACTCCTTAAACAAATTGACAATAAAATTGATTATAATTATAATAAAAATGAACCACTGAAAACCCGTATGTGTCGTAGGTGGTGTTTTTTATTTAGATTGTTAAAACATTTTTTATAAATTCTTTTGGTTCTATTGCTTTAACTTTGCTATGAGCAAAATCGTTAACGTTTCTTGTTATAATGTAATCAGCATTGATTTCTTGTGCACATTCGTCCTGTAAACTATCTTCAAAATCAGAAAAATTATGTTCAGACAAAGCACTCAAAATCATTTCTTCTGTTAAATTAATGATAGAAATAAAATTTGCTAATAATTTTATAATTTCTTTTAGCTCATATAAAGTATAACTTTTTCTCATTATATAGAAAATATCTGGGATAGAATGTGCTGCTATAAAGCCATTAATTTTAAATTCTTTACAGGCTTTAAAGATAATTTCAGCGTTTTTAATGTGGGGTTCACGTCTTAAAAGAAAATCTAAAACAATATTAGTATCTATTAAAATGTTCATAATGAGTATTTTTTGTCTCTGTATTCGGCTAATTCTTTGTCATAGTCAATATCATCAGCTTTTCTACGCATTTTTTCTAATAATTGATATGATTTTTCCGCTAATTCTAATTTTTCAGAACTAGGCTTAGCGTTATCTAAAAGACTATTTACTCCATTTAAAATTTGCATTACAGCATTAAGTTTATCTTCAGGCATTTTGTTTATTAAATTTATAGCTTCTTGTCTTACATCAGTCATAAAATACCTCGTTTTATTTAAATATGCTCATTTATAATTATAACAATAATTACAACAACTACCAATAACAATAACTAGCCATATAATACTTTTTCACAAGCCATTTATTACTCATTCTTGATTATTTAAAATCCCCTTGGCTACTTCGTAGCCATTCCCCTTTAAGAAAGGGGATAAAGACATTTTATTACCTTTCTCTATCTTGTGTCATAATTTCTAATACCCTCTTTTGTAAATGGGGTAGATTGATTCGCTATTGCTTGCAATGACAACTTTTTTATTATTCATCGAGTCCGAGTTCTTTAAGATTTGCATTTATCTGAGACATCAAATCATTGCTTTCATCTTGAAGAGTATTTAGTTCTTGATGGATTTCAACCATACGTTCTTTGAAGTTTACACCGTCGTCTTCAACTTCAGCGACTCCTACATAGGCACCAGGTGTAAGTGACCAGTTCTTTGCTTCTATTTCTTCTAATGTAGCAATTTTGCAAAGACCGTCTATGTCAGCATAAACACCTTCGCCAAACTTTTCATAGAGCCAGTTTGCTTCTTTAGCTATAGTGATAATATCTGTTAGCTCTGCAATATTAGCGTCATATTCTTCCTGAATAACTTTAGGCTTTTTACCTTCATATTTTACTTTCTTATCTTTTGCTTCGGCTTCAGCTTTTTTAGCCTCTTCTACTGCTTTCTTTGCTTCTTCCCTAAGAGCCTTGAGTTTATCTGAAAGTTCTTGTAAGCATTCTGCAAAAGGCTTATCGCTATTAAGAGCAGTATGGTATTTATCAATCAATTCTTTGTATTTATCAATTTCACCACGATACAGCCAGACTATGGCATTCATATTCTTAAGTTGCCATTCTGACCATTCGTTTAAAGTGCGGTCTACAACAGTATAATAATTACGAGCATCAATAAAGAGAACTTTGTTAAGCAGGTCTTCAGACTTTCCTTTATTAAAGAACCATAGCGAGCATGGAAGTGATTTAGTATAGAAAAAGTTATTTCCTACACTTATCATCACATCAACGTGACCAGTTTTAACAAGGTTTTCTCTAATGTCTTTGTCTTTGCCTTGGCTGTCTGTTGCAGAGGAAGCCATAACAAAGCCAGCCCGACCATGTTCATTCAGATAGCTGTAAAAATAAGAAATCCACAAATAATTGGCGTTGCTGACTTCTTTAGTCTTTTTATTGACGCCTGTCATACCGAAAGGCAGACGCTTTGCACTTTCACATGATTCTGCTTTTACCTTATCTACATTGAATGGAGGATTAGCCATTACGTAGTCACATTCACCGTTAAGATTATGTGCATCGTGATAGAATGTGTTAGCTTCGTCACCAGATTTAATAACGCCTGTAAGACCATGAACAGCCATATTCATCAAACAAAGCTGAGCATTATAAGCAACTTTTTCCTGCCCATAAAAAGTCATACTGTTGTTAGCGTTCATTCCTGTTTGATTAACAAAATCACCTGACTGAATGAACATACCGCCTGAACCGCAGGCAGGGTCTAGAAGAATGCCTGTTGAAGGTTCAATAATATTCACAATCATTTTGACCAGGGATTTTGGGGTGAAGAACACTCCATCATCTGAAGCGATGTTCTTAGCGAATTTATTTAAAAAGTATTCATATATTCGACCGATTATGTCTCCACCAATCTCATCTATAGCAGAGTTGTTAAAAATACGAAGTAGTTCTGAAAGAATTGCATCTGAAAATTCGTCATAGCTTTTAGGAAGAACACCTTTTAGTTGTTCGCTTTGTTCTTCAATAAGTAGCATGGCATTATTCACAACTTCACCAAGACTGTTTATACTGTGACCTTCTTTGTTTTTTATTCCCGCAACAGAAAGATTTTCTGGAAGATTCAACAAATAGTCATACTGTGCTTCTTTTGGTAAATAGAGGGCACTCTTAGCGGTAAAGTCACTTGCTTCAACAGGCATAACACGCCCGCCACGAGAAGGGCGACCTTTCAATATTTCGGATTCAACCTTTTTAAATCTGCTATATGCGTAGCGAAGGAAGATAAGCCCCAAAACAGGCATACAATACTGATTTGATGTGAGCTTCGAACTGGCTCGCAATAAGTCTGCCGATTCCCAAAGTTCACTTTCTAATTTGCGAATATTTATCATTTTCTCTTCCACCTTCGATCTAATAGCTACGCTTTGTACACTTCAAAAGTGTGAACTGTTAGCTATTATAACATAAAAAATAATCAAATATAGTTTTCTGCTATTAATTGTGAAATGGCTTCTTTGAAATTAGTCTTAGTTATCTTCATTGAATTATTACTGTTTAATCTTATCACACGAGGATAACCATCGTTTGATTCCATTTCCGTTATGGCACTACTGCTATCTAACTTGCCTTTTGAACTATGAGGTACAGGGCCAAACATTACAACTCGGTAACTAGGACAATATTGAAGTTTTTTATATTGATACTTTTGGGCTGATTCATAGTCTAAGCATAATTCAAATCGATCTTTATTTATACCCATTTCTTTTGCTACAGCCAATAAAACATTCGGTTTTATTTCAGAGTCACCAATTACAACTATTTTACCATTTTTATAGCTGTCATATTGATTAGGTGATTGGGCATACTCTTGCAAACCTATTTTTTCCAGTAATTGCTCTAAATCTCCACGACGATTTGCTTCGAGGACTATATCTTTAATTTTATCTAGTAATTCATCTATTTCTTCTATATCTAACAAGGCTTATTCCCCCTGATAATCATCAAAAAAATTATTCAATTTATTTTGAGCCTTGTTGATTTTAAACCTAAAGAGTTTTATTTCATCAACAATAGCTAGATATTTATTGGCAAAAGACTGTTGGTTTTCTATTGTTTCATCAGGTATATCAATCTTTTTTAATTGATCTAAGGCTATCATTGGCAGTGTGGTACCAACAGTAATGCTTTTTAGCGTTGCAATTCCTATTTCACTTTCAAGAAAAGCTTTTATAAAATAAGGATTAGCTTTGTTTTCATCTAGCTCAATAATAAATATATTCCCGTTTCCTAATATTTTTTGATCTTTTTCAACTTCTGCTACTGCAATTTTAAAAGGAGAACCGTTCTTAGAAATTATTAAAGAATGGTTTTTTATACAATACTTTTCTAAGCGTTTGTCTAATTGGGTTAAATATGGTAAGTCACTATCTATAAAACCGTTCTGTATGTTTGCTAAAGATAAATATTGAATATTTGTTGGTTCATTAGACATTAACTTGTCTAGTTCATCTGCCTTAATCTGAGCACCCCTAGTAACGTTCTTTATAACTGATTCAAAAGAAATAGCTTTTTCTAGTTTCTTTATTTCGTCACTTAAAATATATCGTTCAGGATTAATAATATAATCGTTTTCAGCAATTTCCGAATTAGAGATTATTTTGCTCTGTTTACTTTCATGTATCAAACAATTTAAAATCTCTTTAATATTTGGGTCAGTAATAGTATTACTCCTTCGACCTTTTACACATAAATCTTTTGCATTCACCATCATCACTTTTTTGTTTCCGTGACTTAACACGAGCATTGTTGTTGAAATGCTCGTGCTATTAAACAATTTGCTTGGTAA
>ONIU01000076.1 GCA_900317935.1 uncultured bacterium | reverse complement strand
GGTCTTTTAAATACATTTTCTTTTGAAACAGAATTTCAAATAGAAGCATGGTTGTTTCGTTATTAAAAAAGGGTTCATAATTAAAATCTGATTCAATGCATTCATTTTTTTTATGAATGCTGTTTAAATATTGTTTTGCTTTGTTTCCAATTCTTAAAAAGTTATTGGTGGCAATATCAGAAAGTAAGGATGAAATAAATACAGCAGAAAGAGTTGTGGTTTTTATACCGTATATAGGCTCTTTTTCAAAATAGAAGGTTCCATTATCTTTTTGAAGTGATGAAATATTTCTTAATAGCTTATCAATTTCATTTGTGTTTATGTCAAAGCCTTGATTATATGCAGTATTTATTGCTATGGCAGCAGGAATCATACTATGACAAGAAAAACATTTGTTTTTTGTTATGAAATCATTTTGTTCTTGGGAAATAAGCTGTAGATTGTCTTCTATTTCTTTTGTTTTTGCAGATGAAGCCTGGAACAATGGTAATTTCTCTTCAATTTCTTCTGAAGAACAGTTTATTGAAGTAAGTGTAAAAAAATTAATGGCTTTTGTTCTTTCTGTAGGTTTTGAAGAAATAATATGCTTTTCATTATCAATTTCTATGACAGCAATATTATGACTTTTATTGTCCCCCCATATTTTAGGGGAATGAACCGGTATCGCTATTTTTTTGAAATTCCATTTATCGTAGAATTTTATTTGAGTTTTATTGTCTTTAAATACTATCTTGTAAAGATTTTGACTCCCAAGGGAATTGCAAGTGAAAATAGCGATTAATAGTAATATACTTATGCTTAATTTATGCACTTATAAATCTTCTTTATTGATTTTATATTTTCTTAGTTTATAGTTTAGATTTTGTCTGGTTATTCCTAATAGCGAAGCTGCTTTTGAATAATTACCATTAGTATTCACAAGAGCCTGGTTTATTATTGTCATTTCAATTTTATCTACTGTTTCTGCTAGAGGTAGGCCGGTATCCGGAATGATTAATGATGATACTTCTTCTGTATTTGAAGGCAGTCTAATGTCTGAAACATCTAATATTTCCGTTTTTCTCATTATTACAGCTCGTTCTATGGTATTTTCAAGTTGTCTTATGTTTCCAGGCCAGTTGTAATTTGAAAGTAATTCAAAGAAATCGTCCGTTGCACCTTTTATTTTCCTGTTATGTTTATTGGAATAGTATGCTATAAAGTATTCTGCTAATAATCTGATGTCTTTAACTCTTTTTCGTAACGGCGGGAGTTCTATTTCAACAACATTGATTCGATATAATAAATCTTCTCTGAAATTGCCTTTTTTTACTTCCTCTGAAAGGTTTTTATTTGTAGCGCATATTACTCTAACATTAGATTTTATTTGCCCTGATGCTCCTACTGGTCTGTAAGTTCCATCTTGTAATACTCTTAAAAGTTTTGCCTGATTACTAAGCTCTAAATCTCCAATTTCATCAAGAAAAATAGTTCCACCTTCGGCTTCTTTAAATAATCCTTTTTTGTCTGTTATGGCTCCCGTAAAGCTGCCTTTTTTATGCCCAAACATTTCACTTTCGAATAATGATTCTGGAATCGCGCTACAATTAACTGGAACAAAAGGATGAGAAGCTTTTGGGGATTTAAAGTGGATACTTTGAGCTATCAGTTCTTTGCCTGTTCCACTTTCACCAGTAATTAAAACAGTACTGTCTGTGTCAGATATATTGTTTATAATTTCTTGTATATTAAGTATTTCTGGAGAATTACCAATTATCTTTGGCCCATTTGAGTTTTGTTGCTCATTTTCTGTTCTTTTGCTAAGAATTTTTGCCACGGAATCTTTTAATTCCTGTAATTCAAAAGGTTTTAGCAGATAATCGCTAGCTCCTAATTTTACTGCTGTTACGGCAGTTTCCATAGAAGAATAGGCTGTCATTAATATAACTGGTTTGTCTGGATAAATGTTTCTTATATTGCTTAAAAGGTCTAATCCAGTCATCCCATTCATTCTTATATCAGAAATAACTAAATCAAATTCTCTAGTCTTTATAAAATCTAAACCCGAAAAAGGGTTGTCAAAGTCAAAGACAGTATAGCCCTCTATTTCCAGAGCGCGTTTAATTACCTTTAATAGTTTTTGTTCATCATCTATAACTACTATTTTACTATTCAATTTAGCCACCTTTAGAGTCTTTGTCTGTTTTGGGTAAAATAATGTTGAAGCATGTCAGACCTTCATTCTTGAGACGATCTGCTTTTATTTTACCATTATGCCCTTCTATTATTGCTTGACAAATGACAAGCCCTAGACCTGTTCCTTGAGCTTTTGTTGTAAACATTGGTTCAAAGATATTTTCTGGTTCACATTCAAACCCCTTACCGTTGTCTAATACTCTTATTATACATTCGTTATCACTTTCCTCTGCAATAACTTTTATCAATACTTTTGTATCTTTTGATGCTTCTATTGCGTTTTTTATAAGATTATTGAATACTTGTTCCATAGCCCTTTTGTCAGCAGCAATAAAACTTTCTTCTGATGCATTGTAATCGAAGCTTATGTTTATTTCTTTGTTTATATTTTTTAATATGTTATTTTTTTCTTCTTCAAAAAAGCTTTTAAAAGATGTTTTTATTAGATTGGGCTTAGTTTTTTTTGTATAGGTTCTTAAGTTTTCTATAATATCACGACATCTTTTTACTTCTTCTATTATAGTTGTTATATCTTCTTGGTTTACAGGATAATTTTTATCTAAGGAATCTTTTATCATACCGGCAGACATTAGTATGGTTCCTAAGGGGTTGTTTATTTCATGGGCAATTCCTGCAGAAAAACGGCCTAAAGTTGCCATTTTCTCTTTTTTGGCAAGTTCTTTTTGAGCTTCGATTAAGTTTATTCTTGCAGATGATAGCTGATCAACCATTTGATTAAAGCTTCTCGCAACGGTTGATATTTCTTCGTAACCTTTTTCTGTTATTTCCGGTGGTATTTTTTGCAACTGTCCTTCAGATACTTTATCAATACTATCTTGAAGGGTTTTCATTGGTGCGAATATCTTTTTTCCCCAAAAATATCCTAATATTAAAAAACCAAGAATTTCAAATATTGCTAATCTAGACATTAAACTGTTTATTTGGGTTTTTACAAGTGTAGTCGCTTGAGTTAAATAGCCTGTAACTATTTTTGTAGAATTATTTAATTCAAAGCATCTTAATCTGTATACTTTATCATTAATTCTTATTTGTTTTGTGGAATCAAAAGTAATAGTATCTTTTAATACCTCTAAGCTATAATCAGCCAAAAAGCCTTTTCCCGCTAAAATGCCATTTGTGTCAAAAATACAGAATACGTCATCTTCTTTATTCTTTATATTGGGCTTAGCTGCTATAACTAGCTTTAAATTCTGGTTTGAGTTAATGAGGGCTTCTGATACTAGATATCCATGATGAGATAGTGGACCAGTATCAAATAATCTTGTTAAAGGATAGTTTCTATTTGAACTATCACTATTTTGAAAAAATTCATTGAAAGATTTGGAGATTTCAAAAACGTTGGCATAATCAAGACTAAGACTGTCTTTTAATTTTGCAATTATTTCTGAACGCTTTTGCTGGTTTGAAAAATCAGTTAGTCCAATATTTTCAATAGCTTTTTGAGCTTCTTTAGCTTGTTTGTTCAACAAAGTCTGCTGAGTGGATAACTGTTTTAAAACATCATCTTTTATATTTTCAAGATATACTAAATCAGAACTGTCTACAGTAAACCCAAGTTTTTGGGCGCCCCAAACAGATACTAAAGTTATAACGGTTATTGTTAAAACGACAAAACCTAATGCTATTTTTGTTCTGATTCCCATGAAATAAATTGTACATCATCATAAATTAATGTACAAGCAAATGATTCTAAAATAAAAAACCAGTTACGAAATTAATCGTAACTGGTTTTTTATACTAAATATTAAAACTTAGTAAGACTTGCGAAAGAGTCAGCTTTTAAGCTTGCTCCACCAACTAGAGCTCCGTCTATACCTTCTTGAGCCATGTACATTTTTACGTTTTCTGGTTTTACAGAACCACCGTAAAGAATTCTTACCTTATCAGAAGTTTCACTACCAAATCTGCTGTGGATAAATTCTCTTATAAGAGCACAAGCTTCTTTTGCGTCTTTTTCAGAAGCATTTTTGCCGGTTCCTATAGCCCAAACAGGTTCGTAAGCAATAACCATATTCTTAAGATGGTCTTCGGTTACTCCCTTAAGATCGTTTTCAAGCTGTTTTAGAATAACTTGTTCGGTCTGACCGCTTTCACGTTCTTCTAACTTTTCTCCTACGCAAAGAACAGGGATTAAATCGTGCTCAAATGCAGAAATAACCTTTTTATTGATTAGTTCGTCATTTTCACCGAATATCCATCTGCGTTCAGAGTGACCAAGAATTACGAATTCGCAATTGATGTCTTTGAGCATTGCTGGAGCAACTTCACCAGTGAATGCACCTTTTTCTTCAAAATACATATTTTGAGCACCAAGAAGAACTTTACTGTCCTGTCTGCCTTGATCAACAGTAGAAATCAGTGTGAATGGGGGGCAAACCAAAACATCAACATCCTTTAAATCAGCTATTAAAGGAAGAAGTTCTTTCATAAAGTCTTTTGCTTCCTGGTTAGTTTTGTGCATTTTCCAGTTAGCTGCAATTAATGGTCTTCTTGTCATTTTAATACTCCCTATTAATTATTTTGAAAAAACGGCAATACCTGGCAGTGTTTTGCCTTCTAAGAATTCCAAGCAGGCGCCGCCACCAGTAGAAACATGTGATACTTTGTCTGCACAGCCCATTTGTTCGATAGCAGCAACTGAGTCGCCACCGCCGATTACTGTAGTTGCATTCAAAGTGCCGAGAATTTCAGCAATTTTGCGAGTGCCGTTAGCAAATGCGGGTTTTTCAAAAACGCCCATTGGACCATTCCAAAGAACGGTTTTGGCTTTCTTAAGTTCAGCTTCAAATGCTTTTATTGTTTCTGGGCCAATATCAACGCCTTCTGCATCGTCAGGAAGTTCAGCCATAGTGTAGGTTCCCAATACTGTGCTGAAATCTTTTGTTGCGATAACATCCTGGGTGAAAAGCATCTTTTTGCCAAGCTTCTTTGCTTTTTCAAGAAGTGATTTTGCCAAGTCGAGCTTGTCGTCTTCGCAAAGTGATTTACCAATTTTTATACCCTGTGATTTAAGGAATGTATAAGCCATACCGCCGCCGATAAGAAGAGTATCTACTTTTTCTAAAAGGTTTTCGATAACAAGTATCTTATCACTGACTTTTGCACCACCCATAATAGCTACTAATGGGCGTTCTGGATTTTCTGTAACTTTGCTTAAATAAGTGATTTCTTTTTCCATTAAGAAACCAGCATAAGCAGGAAGAGTATCGGCTATACCAGCAGTAGATGCGTGAGCTCTGTGAGCTGTACCAAATGCATCACTTACAAAAATATCTCCGAGAGAGGCAAGAGCTTTGGCAAAATCTGGGTTATTCTTTTCTTCTTCTTTATGGAATCTCAAATTTTCAAGAAGAGCTACTTCGCCGTTTTTAAGATTGTTAACTACTTTTTCTGCTTCTTCGCCGATGCAGTCATTTGCAAAAGCAACTGGTTTGCCGAGAAGTTCGCTTAAATGAGCTACAACAGATTTCAGAGAATATTTAGCTACTACTTCTCCCTTTGGACGACCAAGGTGGCTCATTATTATAAGCTTTCCACCATTATCAATAACATATTTAAGAGTTGGAACAGCCATTCTCATTCTGGTATCATCTGTGATTTTCAGATTTTCATCTAATGGAACGTTGAAGTCAACTCTAACTAAAACTTTTTTACCACTGACATTAACATCTTTGATTGTTCTGAACATTGTTTTTCTATCTCCTAAGAAAAATGAAAAAGGAAACCCGAAGTTATTTCAGGTTTCCTTTTTGTTAAATCAAAATGACTTTTCCAAATTACTTCTTAGCAATATAGCGGATAAGGTCGCAAACACGATTGCTGTAACCCCATTCATTGTCATACCAAGAAAGAATCTTAACCATATTGTCGCCCATAGTCTTTGTAGAAAGAGCGTCAAAGATTGAGCTGTGAGAATCAGTAGTGAAGTCTACACTTACTAATGGTTCGTCGCAATAAGCAAGAATGCCCTGATTTCTAGCAGTTTCAGAAGCTTCTTTTACTGCAGCATTGATTTCTTCTTTTGTAGCAGCTTTGCTGAGTGTGCAAGTGAGGTCAACTACAGATACGTCTGGAGTTGGTACACGGATTGCAAAACCATCAAGTTTACCCTTAAGATCTGGGATAACAAGAGAAATAGCTTTTGCAGCACCGGTAGAGGTTGGAATCATAGAGAGACAAGCAGCTCTTGCACGGCGAAGATCTTTGTGTGGAGCGTCATGAATTCTCTGGTCTCCAGTGTAAGCGTGGATTGTAGTCATGAGACCTTTTTCAATACCGAACTTATCATTGATAACCTTAGCAACTGGAGCAAGGCAGTTAGTGGTGCAGCTTGCGTTGCTGATTACATTATGAACTGCTGGATCATACATTTCTTCGTTAACGCCCATAACGATAGTGATGTCTTCGTTCTTTGCTGGAGCAGAAATGATAACTTTCTTGGCACCGCCCTTAGTGATATGAAGTTCTGCATGTTCTTTATCTACAAAACGACCAGTAGATTCTACAACATATTCAATTCCGTGGTTCTTCCAAGGAATGCAAGCAGGATCTTTTTCTGCATAAATCTTTATTTCTTTACCATCTACGAAGAGAAGGTTCTTTTCTTCATCATAAGAAACATTGTGATTTAATTTTCTGTGAACAGAATCGTATTTGAGCAAGTGAGCAAGAGTCTTTGCATCTGTTAAGTCGTTTACTGCAACAACTTCAAGTTCGTCAGAATGATCAAGGATAGCTCTGTAAACCATTCTACCAATACGACCAAAACCGTTAATACCAACTTTTTTTACCATTTTTCTACTCCTGTTTTTATTTTATCTTTGATTTTTGCTTCGAAATAAAAACGATGCCCCTTTTATACTAGGTGCATCGTTTTTTGTCAAGCTTATTTCATTTTTTTTCTCAATCTTTAATTATTTTTTTAATTGAGATTTGATTGATTCAACATTGAACAAATCACCGATTGTATCAGAGAATCCTGATTCAGATTCAGCCTGATATTTCTTCAGTTCTTTTGCATCGCTGTCCATGTTGGCTTCTTTTATAGAGAGTTTAAGTCTGCGATTCTTGCGGTCAAGTTCAAGAACTTTGTAAGTAACTTCATCGCCAACTTTAACTGCTTCTGCTGGATTGTTAACACGATTAGCTGAAAGCTGAGAAATGTGAACAAAACCAGTTACGTTTTCAGCAACTTCGATTTCTGCACCATTATCTAAGAGTGCAGTAATCTTGCCCTGATGGATGCTTTCTTTTGTGAACTTGCGTTCGATTTCTTTCCAAGGATCATCCTGCATGCGGCGCAGTGACAAACCTATTTTCTGTTTGCCCTTGTCGATTTCATAAACGACTACAGTTACCTGATCGCCTACTTTAAGAACATCTTCTGGTTTTTCAACATCGCCCTGCCAAGAGAGTTCAGATACATGGAGTAAACCTTCAAGACCGTTGTCTAACTGGATAAATGCACCATAAGAAACGATGTTCTTTACAACGCCAGTTACTTTATCACCAATCTTGTATTCATATTCTACTTTGTTCCATGGATCATCAGTAGTTTGTTTCAAACCAAGAGAAAGTCTGTGGTTAGCAGAATCTATATTGAGGATCTTTACTTTAACTTCCTGACCCTTTTCAAGGATTTCTTTTGGATGGTTAACTTTCTTTACCCAATCCATATCAGAAATATGAAGTAGACCTTCAACGCCTTGAGCGATTTCAATGAAAGCACCAAATTCAGTCATATTGTTGACTTTACCTGTTACTATATCGCCAATCTTATACTGAGAAGTTACCTGTTCCCATGGATGTGGAAGAACTTCTTTATAAGAAAGGGAAATGCGCTTCTTTTCTTTATCGATTTCCTTAACGATTACGTCGATTTCGTCACCAGTCTTTACTACTTCGCTTGGGTGCTTAATGTTTCTAGCCCAAGAAAGGTCAGAAATGTGAACAAGGCCTTCAACGCCTTCTTCTAATTCAACGAAAGCACCGAAATCCATGAGGTTTTTAACCTTACCATGATACTTTTGACCAGCTTTGTATTTAACGTCAACTGTTTCCCATGGATTTTCTTTTTTCTGCTTGAGGCCAAGGCTGATTTTGCCTTTTTCTGCATCCATCTTCAAAATCTTGGCTTCAACTTCATCGCCTGGATTTACAACTTCGCGAGGATTAGAAATTACAGACCAGCTAAGATCATTTCTATGAATCAAACCTTCTGCGCCATCGCCTAAGTCTACAAATGCACCGTATTCAACGATTCTTGCAACTTTACCTTTGATAATATCGTCAACATGATATTTAGAGAAGATTTCAGCTTTCTTTTTGTTTCTGATTTCATCAAGAATAGCACGTTCTGAAACAACGATATTTTTGCGCTTGCGGTCGAATTCAGTAATCATCATTTTGAATGGCTTGCCGATATTTTCTTTGGCGTTTTTGCCATGTGAAAGCTGACTCTGAGGTAGAAATGCTCTGTTCCCAAGAACGGTTACATTGTAGCCGCCTTTGATTCTTTCTTTTAGGATACCTTCGATAGGAGTCTTGTTTTTAAAGGCTTCATCTAATTCATCCCAAGAACTCTGTTCCTGAGCTCTGCGATAAGAAAGGAGAATTTGACCCTGTTTGTCATCAATCTTTTTTACAAAGACTTTAATTGGGTCGCCAACATTTAATTTATCTGTTTCGCCTGGTTCAAATTCTTCAGCTGGGACAATACCGTCAGACTTATAACCTAAGTCTACGTAAATGCCACTGTTATTTTTATCAATAACTGTGCCTGTTACGATTGCCCCTCTGGAGATAGGTCGGAACTGTTCGCTTTCGTTAAGTGCCTGTTCCATAGTCATCTGATTTGCTTCGGCGCTTAATTGTTCCTGTTTGTTGTTTTCTGATTCAGTCATGATTTCCTCCGTTGGGATCAAAGTGTCCCGAGTATTTGTTACGATTATGATAATCCGATCAACGACCTGATCAATGGTCATTGCGGTTGTATCCACTAGGATAGCATCTTTAGCCTGGATAAGAGGAGCACAATCTCTACTTGAATCAAGCTGGTCTCTTTTTGCGATATCCTGCTTTAACGATTCAAGGTCAGCGTCAAAACCTTTTTCTCGAAGGTCTTTGAGCCTTCTTTGTGCTCTTTCTTCAATAGAAGCAGTCAAGAAAATTTTAGTCTTAGCATTTGGGAATACAACGGTGCCTATATCGCGTCCGTCTACTACCCATTTGCCTTTATAACCAATTTCTCTTTGAAGATTAGTCATTACTTCTCGAACTTCTTTAACTGCAGAAACTACAGATACGTTTTTGGAAACTTCAGGAGTTCGAATTTCCTTGGTTACTTCAACATCTTTTAAGAATACATGGGGTTGTGAAGAGTGTTCTCTAGTTTCAAACCGGAGTCCGCTTTCTTCTGCACAACGCTTAAGAGCTTGATGATCTGAAAAATCAATCTTTTCGGTTAATGCTTTATAAGTAACAGCACGATACATTGCACCTGTATCTAAATAACCATATTCAAGCTTATCAGCAACTTTTTTTGCAACAGTGCTTTTTCCTGCTCCAGCAGGGCCATCAATTGCGACTACTTCACAGAAGTCTGTCTTATTCAGCGAATTCAACCCGAAATTACTCCTAAAGAGATGTCTGTTTTTAAGTCCTAGACTAATGGGCAGAATTGTACACTAAAATTATTCAATATGCAACTTATATTTTAAAAAAGATTTAAACCAAAAGATTTAAAGATTCAAAAGCAAAGATGGAGATATAAGATTGAAGATGTAAGCCAAGCGAAGCTTGGTGATGTGATACGCTTTGCTGTAGGACATTTCGTTGTGATACGATTGCTGTCGCAATCTGTGAGAATTGTTAGAATTGTTGGAATTTGAACAACTAGAACTTTTTTCAACTCACTGTTTTGCTAAATCCAATGCTCTGCTGCTCTTGTCTAGCTTACGGCTTATTTCTTTAAACTTTTATCTTCTATCTCTATTAAGATTGGTGGTTCGGTTTTCCTAACATAATAGCAAGAATCTGATCGTCTGTTTGAACCATACCTGGTGCGGCAATTCTTCCAATATTGCCAAGACTTGTTTCTACGCAGTCGCCTAAAACTCCATTAGTTATAGGAAGTCTAAGTCCTTTTAATGCCATTAAAGATGATTGGAATGCTGAATCTACAGCGCAGACTAGTTTCATTGCACAGCCGACTTTGGCACCATCACAAATAACACCAGTAATGCTGCCAACCATATTGTTAATAGCATCTGTCGCTTGTTCCAATGTGCCGCCTAAAATGTATGTAATGCCTGCTGCAAGACCTATTCCTGCACATACAATACAACCGCACATTGCAGATAGCGTTCCTGAATGATGTTTTAAAATACTTGTAACACCGTAGCTAATGGCTAAAGCTTCTGTCAGTTTTCTATCATCTATTTTGTTTTCTTTTGCTAAAACATAAAGAGGTAAGGAAATTGCGAGCCCTTGATTCCCAGAACCTGCGGCACTCATAACCTGTAAATCACAACCGGACATTCTCGCATCAACAGCTGCAGAAGTAAGGGCTTTGGCTTTGTTTATAATGTCGTTCCCTATCCAGCCTTCAGCCATCATTTGATTATAAATATTGCCTATGTTTAGAAATCCTTGTTTGTGTAAACCAGCATTAGCAACTTTCAGATTCATTTCTATGCCATCAAGCATTATTTTGCGCATTTCATCAGAAAGACTGCCTATGTCGTTCCAAATTTCCTTGAAAGGTACTTTGGATAATTTCTCTCTTTCTTGTAATAATTCTCCAGTTCCGTTGTCGCCTGTAGAATGGGAAGAAAAAACTACAGCCCCATTTTTTTCTAGCAGAATTATATTTTCGTGGCTGCCAGAAATGACACAACGGCCTTTATTATTTTTATCGTCTGTAACTATTACATCCATATATAGTCCGCGCATTTCTGAAACCAATTCAACGTGAACTATTCCGGAATCGTTTAATTTCTTGGCTTCTTTAAGCCATTCGTCTGTCATTCCTTCAAGAAGAGTTAAAGAAGGATTTTCTGCTGGAGATAAAGAGCCTAGTGCTGCTGCTAAAGTTATACCTCTTTGCCCACCTGTACCAGGAATTCCTACTTCCATAGCATTTTTTAATAGGTTCGTGGAGAGTCTTAACAATATTTTCGTTGTTTTTCCAGAAGTCAGTCTTTTTGCCTTACATGCTCCTAGAGCTATTGCTATAGGTTCAGTACAGCCAAGAGCAGCCTTTAGATCTAATTTTAAAGTTCTTTCTAGTTGTTTAAGACTCATAATTCCCCCCTATATGCAGACTAAAGTTTATGGATTGCAAGTGTCGTTAGACATCGTGCAATCCATTTGTTATAGCAGATTTATAAATTAAAAATTATCAAAACCGCCGCTGAAAGCGTCTTTCTTTTCTTCTACTTTTTCTTTGATGGTTTCAGTTGCTTTGTCTAAGCTGTTTTCTATCTTTTCTGAAATATTGGTTTTTATTTCTTCAAGCTTTTTTTCAGCGGTATTGCTATTTCCCTTGGTTGCTGCTGTATTGTCATCCTTAGCTGGTTCAGCTGGTGCAGTTTCTTCAGCCTTTGGGGCTTCTTCTGCTTTAGCCGGTTCAGCAGGTGCAGTTTCTTCAGCCTTCGGAGCTTCTTCTACTTTAGCTGGTTCAGCAGGTGCTGCTTCTTCAGCCTTTGGAGCTTCTTCTACTTTAGCCGGTTCAGCAGGTGCTGCTTCTTCAGCCTTTGGAGTTTCTTCTACCTTAGTTGGTTCAGCAGGCGCAGCTTCTTCAGCTTTTGGAGCTTCTTCTACTTTAGTTGGTTCAGTGGACTTAGCTTCTTCTTTTTTTTCTGTTGCTGCAGGAGCATCAAAAGAATCAAATCCACCTTCAAAGCCTGTTGATGCATCTGATTTTGGTTCTTCTGTCTTAGATTCTACAACCTTAGCTGGCTCAGAAGCTTTTGACTCTTCTTTCTTTTCTGTAGTAGCAGGAGCGTCGAAAGAATCGAAACCTCCGCCGAATCCAGAATCAAAACCAGCTGATGTATCGGGTTTAGCTTCTTCCTTCTTTTCTGTAGTAGCAGGAGCGTCGAAAGAATCAAAACCTCCGCCGAATCCAGAATCAAAACCAGCTGATGTATCAGGTTTAGCTTCTTCTTTCTTTTCTGTAGTGGCAGGAGTGTCAAAAGAATCGAAACCTCCGCCAAAACCAGAGTCAAATCCTCCGGATGTGCTGGGCTTAGCTTCTTCCTTCTTTTCTGTAGCAGCAGGAGTATCAAAAGAATCGAAACCTCCACCAAAACCAGAGTCGAATCCGCCAGAAGTGGCTGGTTTTGTTTCTTCTTTCTTATTTGTTTGTGCTGGAGTATCAAAACCTCCACCGAAGCCAGAGTTAAAACCGCTTGTTTCTTGCTTTTCTGATTTACTAACTGCAGGAGCTGTTGTTTGAGAAGCAGGTTTGGATTCTTTATTTGTATCTGTTGTCGAAGTTTTTATGCGAAGCATATCTTCGTCTGTTGGTAATATTATATCTTCTGTTCCCAATAAAGGATCTTCGTAAATTGAGCTGGAATTCTGTTTCGATTCATATAAATCTTCAGTGTCCTGAACTCCTCTAACTATAGCATAAGCTTTTCTGTTGCTTAATTCTTTTGGGTTCAGACCAATGATTTCCTGAATTTTAGGAGAATAATTTACTGTTAGACCAGCTATTACAACAGCAACCATACTCATTAGTTTTATAAGAATATTTAATGATGGTCCTGCTGTGTCTTTGAATGGATCGCCTACTGTGTCACCAACAACAGCAGCTTTATGATTTTCTGACCCTTTTCCGCCAAATTGCCCTGATTCAATATATTTCTTTGCATTATCCCAAGCGCCGCCAGCGTTTGACATCATAATTGCCAAAACAAAACCAGTAGAAAGTCCACCGGCCAGCATACCTATAACTCCGGCTACTCCCAGCAACAAACCTACTACTATAGGTACTATAATTGCTAAAAGACTTGGAACAACCATTTCTTTTTGGGCGCCTTGAGTAGATATTGCAACACATGAGGCGTAATCTGCCTTAGCGTTTGGTTCGCCTTTCAATAAACCTGGAATTTCTTTGAATTGTCTTCTGACTTCTTCAACCATACTATGAGCAGCTTTTCCAACCGCTTTCATTGTCATAGCGCAAAAAACAAATACAAGCATAGAACCAATAAAAATACCGGTTAATACTACTGGATTCATGAGATTTACATTATAGTAGTTCATGAAGTCGTATAATGTAGCTTTTTCAATTTCTATGCCTTCATTTGGAGAGGGGAAGATTAATTTATTTAAAGGATCTCCACTGAATTTTGCTATTCTTAATAGAGCCATTCTTATTTCTTCAAGATAAGCTCCAATGAGAGCTAATGCAGTTAGAGCTGCTGATCCTATTGCAAAACCTTTGCCTGTTGCTGCGGTTGTATTGCCAAGAGAATCAAGAGCATCTGTTCTTTTTCTTACTTCTGGAGACATTCCAGACATTTGTGCGTTTCCACCAGCGTTATCTGCTATTGGGCCATAAGCATCTGTTGCTAAGGTTATTCCTAAGGTGGAAAGCATACCAACTGCGGCAATTCCTATTCCGTAAAGTCCCATGGCAGGATTAGTAAAACCGTTTGCAAAGCCATAGGATAGTAAGATTGCTATACAGACTGTTATTACTGGTATTGCTGTAGAAAGCATACCTGTTGAAATGCCTTCTATTATTACTGTTGCAGAACCTGTTGTCGCTTGTTCTGCTATATTTGCTGTTGGCTGGTAATCTTCCGAAGTATAGTAGTTTGTTGCCCAACCGATAATTATTCCAGCCATTAAACCAGTAACTATGGAACCGAATATTTCAAAATGTCCTGGTAGTAAGGATCTTACTAATGCAACACTGGTTACAGCTGTAAAGAATGCTGCAAAATTAACTCCATAGTTTATTGATTCCATCAATTCCTTTTGGTTTGCTTCTTCTTTTGTGTTGATTTTATAAGTTCCAAAAATAGAGAATACTATACCTATTCCAGCTATTGCCATTGGAAGCAAAATGGAATTTAGTTGCAGATTCATAAGCTCTGTAGTATTGAAGGCTGCAGCGCCAAGAGCTGCTGTTGCCAGTATTGAACCACAATATGATTCATATAGGTCAGCTCCCATACCTGCAACGTCGCCAACGTTATCACCAACGTTATCGGCAATACAGGCTGGATTTCTAGGATCATCTTCAGGAATACCGGCTTCTGTTTTCCCTACCAAATCTGCACCGATGTCGGCTGCCTTGGTGAAGATTCCTCCGCCAACTCTTGCAAAAAGAGCTTGAGAACTAGCACCCATGCCAAATGTGAGCATGATGGTGGTTATTTCTGTGTAATTATTAACAGCAAAAATGCTTTCCTTAAAAAATTCCTTATTGTCTAAAACGTAGTTTAGTATCTTCCACCAGATTGAAATATCTAATAGACCAAGACCAACTACAACAAACCCCATAACAGCACCACTTCTAAAAGCTATTTGAAGTGCTGAATTTAGAGAGATATTTGCTGCGGCAGCTGTTCTGTTGCTAGCACTTGTTGCTGCTTTCATTCCTAAATAGCCGGATAGAGCAGAGAAGAAACCGCCTGTTAAAAAGGCTATAGGAGTCCATGGACTTTGGACTTCAAGAACAAAAGCTAAAAATGAGAAAAATGCAAAAGCTATTATGAAAAATAAGCCAACAATTTTATATTGTGCTAATAAATAGGATTTTGCACCTTCTTTAACATACCCAGCAATTTCTTGTGATTTTTCACTTCCTGGGTCTGATTTCTTCATGCTTGCATAGAAATAATATGAATAAACCAGCGCCATTACTGAACCTGTTGGTGCCAGCCAAAATAATTGCGTAGCGTCGAACACTTGAAACTCCTTTAAGAGGTTTTAGCATTTAATATATAGTTCTTTTCATAATATCGCACATAGAGATTCTAGGCAATTATATTTTTAATAAGATTTTAGATATAAGATTTAAGAATTGAGAGCGTAGTGTGGCAGAGCGAAGAGCAACAGAACCAAGCGAAGTTTGGCGAGTTCAATGCCTTGTTTTAGTCTTGTTAGTCCATCTTCAATTAGTTTTCTTGGACAGGCGGTATTAAGTCGCATAAAATACTGACCGTTTCCACCGTATTGTGTTCCGTTTGATAAAAATAAACCAGTTTTTTCACGTATAAATTCTGCTAAGGCTATACTGTCATTTGTGATTTTTGTGCAATCCAGCCATAGGAGATAAGTGGCTTCTGATGGAACTACGTGTAAATCTGAAATGTTGTTGTTAATAAATTCTTTGATTCTGTTTTTGTTTCCTTTAACGTATTCTCTTAACTCATTGAGCCAGTTTTCACCTTTTGTAAAAGAGGCGATTGCTGCTTCAACAGCAAAAGCATTTGGCTCTGCAACTTCATCTGTATTTAATGCTCGCCACATTTTATGGTTTAATTCCTGGTTAGGAATCATTACTGCTGCAGTATGCAAACCTGCAATGTTAAAGCATTTCGTAGGAGCCAAACAGCTAACGCTTATATTGGCACAGGTTTCAGAAACTGAGGCAAATGGAACATACTCTTTGCCGGGGTCTGTTATATCGCAGTGTATTTCATCTGAAATGACTTTTACATTATATTTTGAGCATAGTTCCCCAATTCTGGCTAGGGTTTCTTTATTCCAGATTTTTCCGACTGGATTATGAGGATTGCAGAGAATCATCAAAGTTGTTTGCGGGTCAGAAAGTTTTTTCTCTAAATCATTCCAATTGATGGAATATTCACCATTTGAATAGGCTAGGGGAGACTCAAGAATATTTCTTCCGTTATTTCTAATAGAATTGCAGAATATATTGTAGACAGGAGTTTGAATAAGAACATTTTCAGCAGCAGTTGTCAGTTTTCTGACAGCGGTGGAGATAGCAGGAACTACACCAGTACAGAAAATTAGAGAATCTTTTGAAATCTCAAGATTATGGCGCTTTTTCCACCAGTATTGATAAGCTTCATACCATTCTTCAGGAATATATGTGTAACCAAAAATTCCGTTATTCAGCCTTTTCTGCAAGGCTTCTATAATTTCCGGCGCTGCCTTAAAGTCCATGTCGGCAACCCACATAGGCAGTTCGTTTTCTTTGCAGTCGCCCCATTTGCATGAAAAGGTGTTTCTTCGGTCTGTAATACTGTCAAAATCGTATTTTTTCATTATATATTCCTGTTAAATGCTTTATATATAAAGATTTTAGCCTTTTACTATAATCTGAGTCTTTGAAGGATCTACTTTGTCTTTTTCAATGATTAATTCTTTTATGCTTTCAGCACGAATAATGCCGCTGGTTGGGTTTAAAACACTATCGATGCTGTTGTCTATTTGGGCATCTACAGTAGAATATTCAAAGGCTAGCGTTGTATTAATAAGTCTGCAGTTTTTCATCACAAGATTTTGAATATAGCAGAGGCCTTGCAGGCTTTCTATAGTGCAGTTTATGAAGGTAAGATTTTTGGAATTCCAGCCGAGATACTCTCCCAATATATAAGAATCGCTGACAGTAACGTTTTCGGCATTCCAAAAAGCATCTTTAGAGAGTAGGCGACTGTTTCTCACTGTTATGTTTTGACCACCGTCAAAGGGATAATTCCCGTCTAAGGAAAGGTTATCTATCTCCATATCAGTAGTATTCATGGCAAAGTAGTTCCCTTTTGCCTGAATGTTGTTAAGTTTTACATTTTTACAGTGCCAAAGAGTTTCGGCTGCATCCGGGAAAAATACATTACTTAATTCTACGCCGTCGCATCTTCTAAAGTTCTTTGGAGCTTCTATAATAGAGTTGCTTACTTTTACGTTATTAGTATACCATACACCAGCTCTAGCCATTTCAAGCCAGTTTGTTTTGTCTGCTGTTACATTGCTGCAATACCAGAGAGGGTATTTCCATTTGAATACGCTTTTAATAAGTTCTATATTATGACTTTCTTTTAGTGGAGATTCACCGTCGTGAAAAATGCAGTCTATAATTTTCAAATCGTTTGATTTAAAAAGAGCTCGTTCGCCTTCGAACATCTGCTGTATTATTTCTTTTTTCATATATTATTTCCTTGAAAACTTATTAATACTACAATTTTACATAATGTCAGCAGCTTTTTAAAGATATTTTTTTGAGATGTTAAACGAAGATTTTTATAGAATTTTTGGCTTCTAACTGTTAGAGTAGGCAAATGGACAAAAATCAGAATAAAAATAGAATCAGAAATATAACTCTTAATGGAATCATGCTAGCTGTCATAATGGCTTTACAGGCAGCAAATCTTCCTAATTTGGTTACCGGAGTTATTGTGAACAGTATTTTGGTTTTTGTCTCTAGTTTTTCCGGAATGAAATCTGCTGTTTTACTTTGTTTGTTAAGTCCTTTTTGTGGTTTTCTAACAGGTCATGTTCCTGTGTTAATGTATCCTGTTTTACCTATGATAGTTTTAGGTAATATTATATTGGTTTTGTTGTTATTTAAGCTAAGGGAAAAATCAATGGTTACCCGATTGCTTATTCCTGCATTAACAAAAGCTGTTATAATTGGCGCTGGCGGTTTTGCTTTGGTCAATATTTTCCTGCCAGATAAAATTGCAAACTTTTTGTTGTTCAGCGTGTTAGGAATACAGTTTTTTACTGCTGTTCCAGGGGTTTTTCTAGGTCTCAAACTAGCAGAAAAATGTAAGAAGTCTTTGAATTGATGCGTGTTTTAATGATATTAAAACTTATTGATTTGAGTCTATAATTTGTTTAATTACTGCGTTAGCTTTTTCAAAATCTTCTGTTAATGATTTCGGATTATTGGAAGTAAGCATGAAATAAAGTTTATTTTTGATTAACTCATATTTCACTTTTGAATCGGAACAAACTTTTGCTGCGCTTGAAAAATCAAGATTATGGTCTTTAATGTTGTTGTAAATGTTGATTTTATTTATTAGACTGCTATTTGGCGGGTATTGGGCTGATGATAAAGGTTCAAGTTTCCCTTGTTCTCTCCATTCATCTTTATATTCAAGACGGTCATCATCGCTGTTTATTGATAAAAGAACCGGTTCAGAATTTTTTACAACGAAAGAGAATCTTATAGGATTTGAAGCGGATTCTATTAGTTTATCAAAGTGTTTTATTATTGCATCAATTTTCTCAATAATATTTTGCGGCAGTTTAACGGGAAAAGCCCTCCATTTCTGCTGCAATTTCATTGTTTTTGATAAGCAAATCTGTGAAATCAGCTTAATCTGACTATTAAGAAGAGTTACTTCTAAATAAGCTTTCCCTTCTATGAATTCTTCAATTAAAACTTTCCCATTATTGGTTTTTGTCTGTATATTTTCAAAAAATTCAGGAAGCTCCCGGTAGGCTTTTAATATATAAATGAGGTGATTATGAGCAAGATTTTGAGTTGATTTTATGCAGAGTGGAAAGGAGTTCTTTTTCATTGCCCACTGACTTATTTTTGAAAAGTCATCAGAAGCAAAATAGTCAGGAGTTATTATATTGTTTTGCTTGCAATATTCCCTTAACTTGAAACGGTCTTCTATTGTTTCAAGCTGATTAACAGGTGGAATAGTCTTTGTCTTTTTTGTTTTAGATGGTTTCATTCTTAGCGTAAAGAAAAATCAGTATTGTTAGTAATAAAACTAGCTGTATTAATCTTGAATACGTTCTTCAAGTTCTTTTAAACGAGCTTTTGCTACTTTGTTGTCAGGGTTTTCGTTAACTGTCTGTCTAAGCTGATCAATTTCATTTCGGCTATATCTTAATAGTTTTCTGAGAACATCCAGGTCTCTTGCTATGGTTTTGTCGTCATTTGGAAGTTGATTGGCTCTTTCCAGATTATTAAAGGCTTTTCTGTAAAGATTATGTTCGAAAAAAATCTGACCTCTCAATTTAAAAGCACTGAAATTGCAAGGGTCATATATTCCTGCCCTATCCAGTCTTCTGAGTGCTTCATCGTAGCTTCCTTTGTAATAGTCGTTGGTCGCTGATTCTACAAACATTCTTGCACGGCTTTCATTAATATATCTTTTTCGTTCTTTTTCTTGTTGTTCAAGCTTTTTTGCTTCAGAGGCAGTCATAGGTTTTAAAGATATTTCTTCTTTTGCAGTTTCATCTACATTTCTTTGTCTTATACCATAATTACTGAGGCTTCGACGCATAATTGCAAAGTCTATTGAAGTAGTATTTGGTAATGAGGCAATAAAAGCGAATAAAGCTATAATAACTACTGCTATCAATATGTTTCTTATAGTAGGCCATAGTTTTTTTAAAGATATACTGTTTTTTAACGGAAGTTTGTCATTCATCTTGGACTCCAGGTGTCTTCTGACGAAATACCCCTTGATTTAAGATATCTTAACCATGAACTATTAACTTTTTTATCAGAGTTTATAGAATTTGCTTTAAAATAGTCGAAATGATATCCAAAAATAGCAGCTTTTCTCTTTTGAAAAGAATTTCCATTATTGAAAGCTGCTCTAACTGTTTCCTTAAAAACCTTATCTAAAGGGAGACATCCTAATTTTTCTAGTCTGTCTTTTGAGTTTTCTTTGGCTATAGGTGAAAGCATTATTTTCCATAAGGCACTAAGCTTTATTAAGGCTATATTTGATTTCGTTTCAGAATCAAGATCTGTTGCGTTGCAAAGCTTGGTTTTTGTCCATTCTAAGGTTTCAAACGGTGTTTCTGATGGATTAGGGTGCCAACCTCTCAACAGATAGTGCTTTAATTCTTTAGGTGTAAGTTTAGTTAATTCTTCCCAAACTTCCGGCTTTTGAGGTTTTTGGGCTATCATTAAAGCAACCTTAGCTTCGGTTAGATCCATATCTGGCATATCTAATGAAAGACTTGCTACTGCATTTTTAAGATTATTACCTAGTTTGGTGCGATAATCTTCTGTTCGTTTATCTATAGTTTTTGCTGAAGCAAGTGTATAAAAATACAATGCCTCACTATACTTTTCGTGTTCTGGCCAGGTTTCCATGAAACGTTCAAGTATTTCTCTTGATTCTTCCCAATTGCAAAGTTCAAATGCTCTTTTGCCATTTTCAAGCATATCTAAAGGAGCTAGAGCATAGAGGTTGGCGCTAGCTATCAAAATAAATATAAAAGAGTATTTGATTATTTTTTTTATCATTTTATTTCCCTTAATTATATCACGCAAGACGCAAATATCGAAAGACCGCCTGATAGTCCTTTTCTGTTTGGTGCTATCGACATGCAATTAAGCTTTTTTAACTAAATTTTGTTTATATCTTTGCTTTCTTTTGTAAAGAAATCCCCTTGAAGTTTTTTAAGGCTTCAAGGGGATTATTTTTGTGTATTGAGAAATATAGGTTACTGGATTGCTTCTAAGGCTCTCTTTAAAAGAACACCAGCCATTTGTTTCCGATATTCTTTTGTTGAACGTATATCTGTAATTGGTTTTGCTGTTTCAACAGCAAATTCAGCTGCTTGCTTAATTGTTTCTTCTGAAAGTGGGTGAGTAGCAGCTTCAAGGAATTCTTCAGCTTTGGTTACTCTTAATACGGTTATGGCTACTGCGCCCATTCCGATACGATAATGAGGTTTTCCATCATTCCAATAACTTAAACCAAGATTAATTTTTGAAATAGAGAGGGCTTTACGTTCTCCAAGTTTCTGGAAAGAACCTTTGGTTTTTCTCATTGGAATAGCAAATGATTCAATCATTTCGCCCGGTTTTAAAACATTTCTTCCAACACCGGTAATGAATTCATTTATAGGAACAACTCTTTTCCCTTCTGCGCTAACAATATTTACTTCTGCTTCAAGAGCATAGAGAGCTGGAATTGTATCGCCTACAGGTGAAGAATTTCCTACGTTTCCGCCGATAGTGGCAACATTTCTGATTTGTTCAGCAGCTACAGAAATAGCAGCTTGAGAAAGAACAGGGAAATTTTCAGCTATGGTTTGGTTGTGTGCTATGCAGTTCATTACGCAGGCACTGCCTATTATACACTTATCGCCTTCAACTTTTATTTCTTTGCTGAATAAGCCGTTTAAATCTACCAAAGCTTTAAGGGATTTATAAAAACCGCCTTTTACTTTAACTATGGTATCTGTTCCGCCGACAACAGCTACATAACCAGGATTTTTTAGTAATTCAGAGGCTTCTTTTACATTTGATGGTTTATAAAATTCAAAACTCATTTTATTTTTCACCTCTTTCTGCTGCTTTTGCAACTGCAGCTTCAATCTTCCTATAACCTGTGCATCTGCAAATATTGCCCGCAAGAGCAAACTTTATTTCATCCATAGTTGGTTTAGGATTCTTTTTAAGTAATGAATAAGTGCTAATTGTCATTCCAGGAATACAAAAACCGCATTGAACAGCTCCTTCGTCAACATATGCTTTTTGTATTCTCTGCATCAGTTCATCATTTGCCAACCCTTCAACAGTTACTATACTGTCTTTGGGAGTTAAGGTTGCAGCTAATTTTAAGCAGCTGTTTATTGGGAGACCATTGAATATAACAGAACATGCTCCACATTCACCTTTGCCGCAGCCTTCTTTGGTTGCAGTAAGTTTGAAGTTTCTGCGAATCATTTCTAGAACAGTCATACCTGGCAAAACTTCTGTTTTGACATCTTGGCCATTCAGATTAAATTGAACTTCAATCCTTTTTTCGTCTGTGTTCATTTTTTAGACTCCGATTTTTTATTTTGTTTTTGATTACCTGAAAAAGCTTTAAAATCAATATTGTTTTCAATTGCCATAGCACAAGCATCTGCGCTCTTTTCGATAAGGCCCATGCTGTGAGTTGCATCTGTCTGATAAGTTGCTGAACCTATAACCAAGATTAGCTTCTTGTCATCACTAAGCTGCAATTTCTTAATAAGTTTATTGAATTCTTTTTGTAAACGTCGAGCAATGCCTTCTGCTTCTTCAACTCCGCTTTCGGTAAGAAGAGCATAATAAGATCCTGCTTCTTTTCCATAAAACATTAAATCAAAACGTCTTAAAGACTGTTTCATAGCAGAAGCTATGTTTTTGCTGATTAATGGTTTTTCACTGTCTTGAAGTTTATCGAAATCAGTAATCTTAATTGTAAGAAGACTCATTTCCTGTTCATATCTTTCAGAGCGTTCCAATTCATTGTCAACAAGTTCTTCATAGTTTTTATAAAGAATAAGACCTGTTGTTTTATCTTTATAACCGCCGACTTGATTGTGACTGTTTTCAACCATAGAAATCAATGTTTCCAGGAAAAAACCAGTATTAGTCAAAGATATTCTCGGAGAAAAAGGTGGTTTGCTATTATAAAATAAGCAGATTCCCAGTCTTGCATTACTCAGATTTAATGGAATCAAAGCAGCTCTGAGTCTTGTTAACTTAGATTTGAATTTTATTGGTTTGTGTTCTTCTGTTATTTTGCAGACTTCTTCCGCCCCTAGTTGGCCTGAATGCTTTATTGATAAAATGCCATCATTGATGATGAAGCGGGTTCCTGCAAGTAGTTGAGGTTGTTCACCAACAGAAACCAATGTATTGGATTGAGCTTTATCTAAAACAGCTATTTCTAAGTATTCACATTCGCTTATTTCTTTTAGCTTTTGAATTGATGTTTTTAATAAGTTATCATCAATAGTGGAAGTTGAGTTTATATAAGCTCTCAGAGGCATTAAGCTCTTTGCTTTTCTTCCAGAGGATCTTTCTTTCTTGGATGGATAGCTAACTAAGATAAAATCTTTAAATAGTAAAATAGTATTAACTATTATTATGAATAATAAGAGGTTTCCTATTTCAAACTTAGCTTCCCAAGCAGAAGATTTTGTCCATATCCCAATTAAAAGCGCCACAATTAAAACAAGATTGACAAAAAGGTACCAATTGCCCTTTTTGTCTTTTATAACTTTTTTGTCTTTCAAAGCTTTTCCTACCCTTAAACTTTTGATATTGCCCCGCAATAAAAAGTTCTATGTAACTCTTTATAGATTATTTTTGTTTCAGATTAGTAAGAGCGTAGAAACTTTTATAATCAGAAACAATTAAATCATATTATACACAAGGCTTAAAAAGCTTGCAATTAATTTTGATTTAGGCTTTATTTACTTAATCTTAGAGCTTGAATTACTTAGAATTTGTTAAATTCAAAGAATTTTGGCTTAGTTTACAACTTAATAAAATTTTACTTGTAAAAGAATTGCGAATATCTCATTATTGTATAACCTACTAAAACGATAGGAGTTTATATGGATTTAAGACATCAAAAACTTGAAAAACTAAAAGAATACCTTAAAAATCTCGAATCAGTAGTTGTAGCTTTCTCTAGTGGAGTAGATTCGACTTTTCTTTTGAAAATAGCTCACGATGTCTTAGGAAACAATGCGGTTGCTGTTACTGCTGAGTCTGCTTCTTTCCCTAAAAGAGAAAAAAATGAAGCAATAGATTTTTGCGAAAAGGAAGGCATAAAGCATTTTATTATTAAGTCTGAAGAACTGAAAATTGAGGGTTTCAGACAAAATCCGCCAAATAGGTGTTATCTTTGTAAATCTCAGCTTTTTAACGAAATCAAAGAGCTAGCTCGAAAAGAAAATATAAAAGAGGTCGTCGAAGGTTCAAATACAGATGACAATGGTGATTACAGACCTGGAATGCAGGCTATAAAAGAGCTTAATATTAAAAGTCCTTTGAGGTATGCAGAATTAAGCAAAGATGATATAAGAATTCTTTCTAAGGAAATGGGATTACCTACCTGGAATAAACCATCATTTGCCTGTCTGGCTTCACGATTCGTTTATGGTGAAGAAATTACAGAAGAAAAGCTAAATATGGTTGATAAAGCAGAACAGTTGTTATTAGATTTTGGATTTAAGCAGGTGAGATGTCGTATTCATGGAAATATTGCCAGAATAGAAGTTAACCCGGATGAATTTAATAAACTCTTAGTTCCTGAAATAAGAGAAAAAATATATAGTGAATATAAAAAATTAGGTTTTGGTTATGTCGCTCTTGATTTAAAAGGTTATCGAACTGGTAGTATGAATGAAACTCTTTCCTGCAAGAAAAATTCTTGAACTCTACCAAAGAGTAAGTTGTTTGCAATTCTGGGAACTAGTCAGTTCCGGCATTTGGAGTTTTAGATAATTTTCCGGAGTATTTCCGAGTATCCAATCTCTAACCTGGTTTGCTTCAAGAAACAAAGGCATTCTAGGGTGTACTCTGCTGACAGAGTTATTTGCCGTTGTAGTGAGTATAACAAAAGATGGTTTATTGCCTTTAATTAAATAAAAACCTGCTAAATAAAAAATGGAACTGTCTTTTTTTGAAAAAGTAACTTTAATTTTTTCTTTATCCCATTCATAGAAAGAAATTGCAGGAATAACGCATCTGCTGTTTCTTACTGCATCATGAAAAAGAGGCTTTTCCAGCACGCTTTCTGCTCTCGCGTTAATAATAAGTTTTTTATCTTTTGAAGGTATTCCCCAAAACATTTTTTCTATTTCAATACTTTTGGGTTCGTCAATTGATAAAGTGTTGCTTTTCTTAACTATAATAGGAGAAGAACCAGGAGTAATATCTCCTTCCTGCGAATCTTCCATGTTAGAATCGCTGAGTCTTAACTCTTCTTCAACTTCTTTGCATTTTTTCTTTTTCCAGAAAAAGCAACCGCACATAATTGTTTCCCATAAATAAAACCAAATATAGTTTATTATAAATCTATTTTGCTACTAATTCTATATTTTTCTAGGTTATGATTAGTATGTGGTGTTATAGGTTTTATCTCTAAAAAAGGGATTGCTAATTAATCTTACGATAGCTTATAATGATAGTCTAGGTTAGAGACTTACTATTGAAAAACATCTGTCTTTACCCCCTTTATTAAAGGGGGATTAAGGGGGATTTTTTTAATATTTAGAATAATCTAATTGTGGACCCAAAACTTAGTTTTTTGACAACTTCTCGCAATGACGGAAATGCTGTAGAAAATATGAACATAACAAAACGCGGTGAGGCATTTGCAGAGCTTATATCTGCTATTGCTCCTGAAACAAAAGAAGACTTTTCAGGTTACACTGGTTCGCTAGGTGCTATTACATTGGCAAGCTTAGCGAAGCAGAAAGGTGTTACTCTTTTTGTGACTGGTTCTGTTTCTAGAGCAAAAGAAATATATAAGCTGGTTTCAGTCTGGCTGGAAAAAGATTCGCAAAGATTATTATGCATGCTTCCTGAGCGTGAAAGCGTTTATGATCAGACTGCTGCCGATGATGAACTTATTGCTGACAGACTGACAGCTTTGTCTGCCGACAGCCGTTTTGGTGGGCTTGTTATTGTACCTTCCTGCGTTTTATTAGAAAGATTTTTCGACCCTCAAAAGTGGCTCAAAGCCTGCTTTACCATAAAATCAGGGGATGAAAGCGACAGAGACGAATTAATCGAAAAGCTTATAATGTTGGGCTACAAACGAACAAATGTTGTTGAAGAACCAGCAACTTTCGCAGTCAGAGGGAGTTTGTTGGATTTGTTCCCACCCGATAGCCAGTTCCCTTACAGACTAGATTTTTTCGGAGACGATTTAGACTCAATAAAAAAATTTTCAATTGAGACACAGCGAACTTTTGAAAAATGCAATTCTATAACGGTTATTCCTGTAAATGAGTATGTGGCTACGCAAGAAGAACTGAATAAACTTGCTGAACGCATTGAAAGCGAAGTTTTGAAGCTAGATAGCAGACGTGGTAATCTGCTTTCACGTAAGCTAGAACACTTTTTAACAAATCCTGACAGTATTGACTATAAAGAGCTGAAACCATTTATAGAAAAGGGTTACGGCTTTTTGTGGGATTATTGGGAAAACTGTCGAATCATTATCGATGAAAAAGATCAAACTTATTTGGCATTGGAGGAATTTAGAAATAAGCTTGAAACACAATATAATCAGCTTGGCGATTTAACGCCATTAAGGCCGCCTCGTCACTATTACCACGAAGTTAATCGTATAATTGAGCTGCTAGAAGAGCATAAACCTGTTAGTTACAGCCGTTTTGGAGAACGTGAAGACGGTATTTTTAAAGATATTGAATTCTTGCCGCCGCCTACTGACTCTTCAAGAGAGTCTTTAATAAACGAATTAAGGCAGCTTTTAAGTTCAAAATGGGCTGTTGTAATTGTTATTGACAGCGAAAACCGTTTAAATAATTTAAAAGGCTTGCTTGGGGAACGAAAAATCAAGATTCATTCTGCTTCAAGGCCTTTTGGAGCTGAATATGGCTCTGTGCTCTTTTTGAATGGTTATGCTACTCACGGTTTCAAAGATTTTAAGCGTAAACTGGCTATTTTCTCTGAAAGCGATATTTATATAGGGCAAGACAGGGAAGTTAAGAAGCACAAGCGAAGTGGGCGACAAAATCTGATTCAGATTGAGCAGATGGTGCCTGGCGATATTGTTGTTCACGCTGACCACGGTATCGCGGAATTTCGTGGCATTCAAACCATGACTGCTGGTGGAAACACTCGTGAATATATGCTTTTGCAGTATGCGGGCACTGACAAACTTTATGTCCCCACAGACCAGGTGCATAAAGTAACAAAATACATAGGCAATGAAGGCTTTGTTCCTAAGATTCACAGCCTTAATTCAAAAGCTTGGGTTGCTCAGAAATTTAAAATCAGCAAAAATGTTGAAGCAATCGCAAAAGAGCTTTTGGAACTCTATGCAAAGCGCGTTGCCAATGTGGGTTTTGCCTTCCAGCCTGATGATGAGTTTCAAAGAGAGATGGAAGAAAGATTCCCATTTACTGAAACTCCTGACCAGATGAAGGATATGGAAAGCAATATACCTATGGATAGACTTGTTTGCGGTGATGTGGGTTATGGTAAGACAGAAGTTGCTATGCGAGCCGCTTTTAAAGCCGTTTGTTCAGGGAAACAGGTAGCGGTGCTTGCTCCTACAACTTTGCTGGCTTTCCAGCATTATCAGACTTTCTCTAAGAGGTTTGAAGGGTTCCCGGTTTCTGTCGATCTGGTTTGTCGTTTGCGAAAACCTGCAGTTCAGAAAGAAACAATCAAGAAGGCTAAGCTTGGCACTCTTGACGTTTTAATTGGCACTCATCGTTTGCTTTCTTCTGACATTGCGTTTAAAGATTTGGGGCTGTTAATTGTCGATGAAGAACAGCGTTTTGGAGTTAAGCACAAAGAAAAACTTAAACAGCTTAAAACACAAATCGACGTTTTAACCCTCACTGCTACGCCTATTCCTAGAACTATGCAGATGGCTATGTCTGGAATCAGGCAGATAAGCATTATTGACACGCCTCCGCAAGATCGCCGACCAGTGCAGACTTATGTTTCACCCTTCGACCCAGCTTGGATAAAACGAGCACTAATAGAAGAACTTAAACGTGGCGGTCAGATTTATTACGTTTATAACAGAGTCGAAAGCATTGATAAAAAGGCGGCTTTCATAAAAGAATTGGTTCCAGAAGCTAGAGTTGTCATTGCTCACGGTCAGATGGAAGAAGGCGAAGTCGAAAAGGCTATGCTGGCTTTCGTTCAGAAAGAATATGACATACTCTTAGCTACGACTATTATTGAGTCTGGGCTAGATATTCCTAACGTTAATACTTTGATAGTAGACGAAGCAGAACGCTTCGGTCTTTCTCAGATGTATCAGCTCAGAGGCAGAGTAGGACGCTCTACAAGACAGGCTTGGGCTTACTTCTTCTATTCAAAAGGAAAACAGCTTACGAAAGAAGCTGCTGAAAGATTAGAAACTATAGAAGAACATACGGCTCTTGGCTCTGGTTTTAAAGTAGCCATGAAAGACTTGCAGATTCGTGGTGCAGGCAATATTTTAGGTGAAACCCAAAGCGGTCACATAGCTAGTATCGGTTTCTCTCTATATATGGAACTTATGGAAGAAGCTGTCGCAAGGTTGAAGAACGGCGAAACAGCTCAAAAGCTTGAAACTACTGTAGAAATACCAATGACTGCCTTTTTCCCAGAAAAGTATATTTCTGACCAGGAAACCAGAGTTGAAATGTATTCAAGACTTGCTCGATGTAATGACCTTGAATTGCTTGAAGATATAAAAGACGAATGTGAAGACCGTTTCGGCGATGTTCCAAAAGAAGCCAAAGGATTATTTGATATTAGCAGAGTCAGAATTCTTGGTGCCAAAGCAGGTATCAGCAAGATTTCCAGAATTATGAACCATATCAAGTTTGAGTTCAGCGGTGCAATGCCCGACATTGGTCAGCTTTTCAACACAGGCGATAATATTCTCCGCCAAGTCTACTTCGAACCCAAAGAACATAACATCATCAACCTCAACATCCTTTCCGATGAGCTTAAATACATTTTGTTAGATATAGAAGCCTTCTTGAGGTTGCTGATAGAATAAATGTAAAGTTTCATATTAAGAAGGTCTTCCCCCAAAGCGAAGCTGTTGGGGGAAGTGGTTCCGAAGGAACCGAAAGGGGTCTTCTCCTAAAGCTTCCCATTGAGGGGAAGTGATTGCGTAGCAATCGAAAGGGTGACCGAACTAGAGGTAACTTTTGTTTAGCGATAAATAGATGGAGTGATGACCAAATAAGAGATTTATTTAAATTATTGCCAGGATAACTGAAGTTGTTTTTTATTTGTAGCACAATCTGAAAGATAAAGATTTATGAGAGTTTGATATGGTATGCCAGAAATATCTGATTGTGATTTGAAATAGTCTATAGTATCTAAGTCAATATTAATAGTTATCTGCTTTTTTAACTTCTTGGCATAGGGGTTTTTCTTGGCCTTAGAAAAGTCATATTCAGCTTTCATTTCAAACTCCTTCATTGTATTGTTTTGTCTCATTCTTTGTAGCTTTTCGTGCTGATATAATCCTTATTACTGTTTCAGAACATCTATAACAGTGGCATACAACAAGAAGATTAATGTTTTTGCTTAAACCAAGCAAAATAAACCTTTCTTCTGTTTCCGAATGTTCTGTATCATTAATTAATAATGCATTATTGTCATAAAACACAGTTTTCGCTTCTTCAAATGAAATACCATGTTTTTTCTTGTTTATACTGTTTTTATTTTCATCCCATTCAAACTTTATCATAATTAAATTATAATTATTATATAATTATTAGTCAATGTTTTGTCTGATAATATAATAAGTCTTTTTTGATAATTCAAACATAACATCATCAACCTCAACATCCTCTCCGACGAGCTTAAATACATTTTATTGGATATAGAGGCCTTTCTCCGCCTTATCATCGCTGATGAGTAAGATGCTCTAAAGCTTCCCCTTGAGGGGAAGTGGCTTGCTTGCAAGCCGAAAGGGTGACCGAGCCCGAGTAAACCCTGTTTAGCGATAGCGTATTAATATCTATTGATTATCGCTGATGAAGAGTGAGTCTTCCTAAAGGCTCTACTTGAGATTCACTTCTTGAAGATGCTGCCCCAAAGCAAAGCATGGGAAGTAATATTAAATTGATGCTCCCACACGAATGGTGGGGGAGCTGTCACGTAGTGACTGAGGGGGCTGCTCACGTAGTGAGCGGGGAAGGGGGAGCAAAGCGTTAGCTTTGCGTTGAAGTGACCGAACTAGAGTAAACTTTTGTTTGAGAGATTAGGGGATTGTTTGGTTTTGTGTTACAGTAAAAGTCTCAGTTATAATCGTCATTGCGAGGCTCGAAGAGCCGTGGCAATCTAGATCTTTTTTGTTTTTTACTGATTCAATTATTGTTAAAACATTAATGATTGTATTGCAAATTGCGTCACAAATAACTATAATCGAATTAAAAGAGGTGAAATTATGGTTACAAAGACAGCAAATGTTAATTTAAGAATAAAATCTGATATAAAAAAGCAAGCTGAAGAAATATTAGAAAAATTAGGTATTCCCAGATCTGTGGCTGTAGATATGTTTTATCGTCAGATTATTGCTCATAAAGGTATTCCTTTTGCATTAACATTAACAAATGATATTCCTTTCAGAGAAGAAATGAGTAGAGAACAATTCGATGACATGATGGCAACAGGTTTAGAACAAGCAAAACAAGATGAAGCTTATGATGTAGATGAAGTATTTGACGATTTAGAAAAGGGTTTACTTAAGTGAGTGATGAAATTATAGAATATAAAGTTAAAATCACAAAACAGGCTAAATATTATATGAGAGATATTTGTGATTATATTGCTATAAAACTAAATGCTCCAGAAACAGCAAAAAATCTATTAGCTACATTAAAAAGAGAAATAAAGAGTTTAAATCGTTTTCCTGCAAGAATAAAACTTACTGATGAAGAACCCTGGAGAAGCAAAGGTATTCATAGAATGATTGTCAAAAACTATTATGTTTATTTTTGGATTAACGAAATTAAAAAGCAAGTTTATATAACTTCAGTAGTTTTTGTCAAAAGAAACCAAATTAATCATTTAAAAACAACTTTACCTCAATAAAAACTGTATTTCTCATCAGTCTTGAATTTTATTTGTGTTTTTTTCTTACCACTATCATCAACCTCAACATCCTCTCCGACGAGCTGAAATACATTTTGTTGATTCAAGAAGACCCCCTCTGTCACTGCGTGACAGCTCCCCCAACAATTTTTTCCAAAAATTCTGGGGGCGCTTCTTTAGGAAAAAAGATCTGCCCCCAGAATGCGATAGCATTGCTGGGGGAAGTGGCTGCCGTAGGCAGACGAAAGGGGTCTTCATTGTTTTGAGCTTATCTCTTTGTTTTGTTTCGGAAATCGATAAATATTATCTCTGATAAAAGTCAGTATTACTATATTCTTGCCATTTAAGATACATTTCCTGATACCGTTCCTTAATAAACATCTGTATCTGATTAATCTCTTTATCCTTCAATATTCCCTTTTTCTGTAAAACACTATCTCCATTAGCTTTTACAAAAAACTTTGCAGAACCCTCTTCGGTTAATTTCTTATCACTTGCGTGAACGTGCATACATTCAATTATACATTTACTTGTAAAATATAAATAATAACCTGCAACTTTAAATTGATAGTATTTAGGCATTCTATTATTCCATATACTTTAAACTGCTGAGCATATATTTTTTAGCGATTTCCAATTCGATTTCATCCATATTGGTTTCAATCAAAGTTCCATCAGGATGAAATACAGCAGCACTTTTACTATTATTTAAGTTAAATACTTTTATTTCGTCTGGAACTTTCTTAAATGCGTATCCGGAAATAATTACATCTGCTTCATCTGCTATTCTTTTTATATCAATCATAAGATAATTCTACCTTTTTTATGGGCTTTAGAAAAGCTTCAGAATCCATATATAAATTTTTTAAAATAGGTATTAAATCTATATACTCTTCTATTAGTTCTTGGCTATGGCTATATCTGGTCATAACTACCAAATATCCATTATCCCATTCTTTTATTTTCTCGTATTTAACCAATGAATAAGGGGCTATGAATTTTAATGAATCTTCTCCATAGCGAAAAATAGTATATCTGCCTTCATTGCTTAAATATGCGGTATTATTCATTTGAATATTAGTCCTATTATGTTTGTTTTTTATTATAATAACTTTTTAAAGTTCTATCAAGGGACTGGAAACAAGAAGAAAACAATAATTATTCAAAGTAAATACAAACTTTTTTTGTTTACTGATAGGCAAAAACAACAACAACTACCAACTACAATAAAAACTATATTTAATGCTTTTTATCCATCTTGGAGCCTATTTACGGATTTTTCTTACAACATCATCAACCTCAACATCCTCTCCGACGAGCTGAAATATATTTTGTTGGATATTGAAGCCTTCTTGAGGTTACTGATTGATGAGGCTTCATTAAAGGTTTAAAAAAGCTTTTATAGTCTCAACAACTTTTCTTGCTTCATTAATTTGATTAATTACACTGTCTTTTGAAATAATAAAAAAATCATTATAATCGCTATCTGTTCTAACATCGAAAGCACTAGATATAATCCTTGAAATTTCTTTATCGAATTTTCCTGTTTTAATATACAATTTATTAAAGGTTGATATAATCCCACTATGCTTTTTAGAATCAAAATTATCAAAAACAAGAACGGCTCTTAATGCATGAAAGATAGCATAATAAGAACGATTAGCAGCTCCTTTATAATCGGAATTATTTAATAATGTTTCTGCGGCTTTTAAACATTCTTCAGAATGTTCAAGTCTGATTTTGGCTAGTGAATTATTACTATTTGGAGGCATATCTGATACCTTCGTTTAATACATTCTTATAAAAAGGCAAAATATTCGAATATTGATTAAATTGCTTTGTGGGGTGTATATGCAGAGAAATTAAAACATCGTTTTCTAACGACAAATCAGATGAAATTTCAGAAATTTGCTTTCTGTATTTTTCTATATCAGTATAATCTAAATCTACCGTAAGTAAATAATCTACATCTGATTCATTGTCATAATCTCCACGAGCATAAGATCCATATAAAAATATATTCTGTATTTCGCATGGAAATACAGACTTACTTTTTTCGTATATATTTTTTAACAAATCAATTGCTTTTGTAGTATTCATATAAATATTATATCATATTTTTTTTTATTGACCAAAGTCAGAGGGAAGCAACTTTTAGATATATAAACTGAAAGAAATTTATTACTTTTATCTGTCTTGGAGTCTATTTACAGATTTTCTTATCACCATCATCAACCTCAACATCCTCTC
>ONIU01000086.1 GCA_900317935.1 uncultured bacterium | reverse complement strand
AAAAGCAAAAATTTGCTTTTAATTCCTAATTTTTTAATATAAAATGTTTTATATGACACATCCGCTTTTAAGGAGAGCAATAAATGTTTGTTCTTAATGATCTTTTGAATCTTGTTATAGAAAACGGTGCATCAGATTTGCATCTTACAGTTGGAACTCCGCCCGTTATACGTGTTGACGGCGAATTAATTCAAACAGACCTTGATGTCTTAACTCCAATGGATACAAGATCTTTGATTTATAATATGCTTACAGCTGAACAACAGAAGGAATTTGAAGAAAACATGGAATTAGACCTTTCATATTCTGTTCATGGCTTTGGGCGATTCCGTGTTAATGTTTACAAACAAAGAGGCTGTATCGGTGCTGCTTTCCGTATTATTCCAACAAAGATTCCTACTTTGGAAGAATTGAGATTACCTGAAAAATTACGTGACTTCACAAGAATGCGTAAAGGTCTTATTCTTTTCACAGGTCCTACAGGTTCTGGAAAATCTACATCTCTAGCTTGTCTTATTAATATTATCAATGAAACAAGAAGATGTCATATAATGACTATCGAAGACCCTATCGAATATTTGCATTATCATAAACGCTCTATTGTAAACCAGCGTGACGTGAAGACCCAGACGTTATTCTCGTAGGTGAAATGCGTGACCTTGAAACAGTTGCCGCAGCATGTACAATGGCAGAAACAGGCCACTTGGTATTTGGAACTCTGCATACTACAGACGCAGCTCAGACAGTAAACCGTATCATAGACATGTTCCCACCGCACCAGCAAGGTCAGATTCGTTCTCAGCTCTCTTTCGTTCTCAGAGCAGTTGTTGCCCAGCAACTTCTACCAGTAGCAAGCGGAAAAGGCCGTGTTGTATGTAACGAAATTCTTATCGGTAACCCAGCTGTTGCTAACTGTATAAGAGAACAGAAAGTTTCTGGTCTTTATACCGTCATGCAGACAAGCCATGAAGAAGGCATGATGACTTTCGAAATGTCTTTAAGAGACCTCTATCTACGTGGAGACATTACTCTTGAAGAAGCTATGGTTCACACTATGCATCCAAAAGAATTGGAAAGAATGTTGAAGTCTGCATAATTAATCTAAATTAGATATTATTTGTATTAAACAAAACAGCTATTTATCAAATAGCTGTTTTGTTTTTTAGAAAGAAGTATTGTTTTCAGTAATTGTTTTGAAACAATCCATAAGTTCTTTAATCTTATATCTCAAACTATGGTCTTATATCTTATATCTCATACCTCAACTCCCATTGCTAGTGGCTAAAGACCTATTTAAAAAATTGTGTACATAATTTTTTATTTTACCCCTTGACATAAATTTTAAATTTATATATATTTAAAGTGTCCGAAGGTTTTAAATTATTTATTATTTATTATTTTAAAGGAGTCCTGTTATGAAGAATCGTAAAGGTTTCACTCTCATTGAACTCATGATCGTTATCGCAATCATCGGTATTCTCGCTGCTATGGCAATCCCGAACTTCAAAAAAGCTCGTGCTTCAGCCAGACAAAAAGCTTGCTACTCTAACCTCCGCGTTCTCCAGGGTGCTGTAGAAATGTATAACATGGATGTTTCTACAATGATGACTACTTTGGAACAGAGCACTTTAATCAGTGGCAAATATGTTAAAGCTAGCAGTCCTTTAATTTGTCCTGAAACTTCTAAAGGTGGCACTTATGGTGCAAGCGGCAACCTTACAGATGACGGTGAAATTACTTGTTCTTATCATGGTGGTTTAATTGCACCAGGTAGCTATGATAGCGAACAGAATGGTAAGTAAGTTAGCTTAAAAAAAAGAGCAACCTTATGGTTGCTCTTTTTTTTTGCTAAAAAATATTTACAATTCAAAATATAATTCTTATTATATATTTCTTATTAATTGTTTTAAGGAAGACTTATATTAATGTTATACACAGAATCAATGCATTGGTTTTTTACTGTTTTTTTCTTTGTTTTTGGAAGTTTACTAGGCAGTTTCAGCAATGTAGTTGTTCTTCGTATGGCAATAAGCAGATCTGTTATTTTTCCACCTTCAGCATGCCCTAAATGCAACCATCAGTTGCATGCAAAAGATTTAATACCTATATTTAGTTGGCTCTTTCTCCGTGGAAAATGTAGGTATTGCAAAGAACCCATATCTATTCAATATCCATTAGTAGAATCTTTTATGGCAATAATTCTCTGTTTTTCATTCTTTAAAACAGGGCCAGGTTTGCCTTTCATTTGTCTCGCGTCAGGAATGGCCATATGGTTTGTAGTAAGTACTATTTTTATCAGAGGAGAAGTATTAAAACATCAGCCATTCTTTTGGGCTATAGTTTATTCAATAGGGTTAAAATATTTTTTATCAGAAACAAATATTTTTAATATCAATTTTTTACTTATTATTGCACTAGCAATACTAGTTGGCTTAATTGCCAGCATAAGAAATAGCTGGGTTGAATTTACCAGATGGTCCTGCTTAGCTTTTATACCTTTTTTATATTTACCGCCAAATTTGTATCCATATCTTGCTGCAATATCTTTATTATTAGCTTCTTTTAATTTTTCTAAAACAAAGAGTAATAAAGTTAAATGGATACTATATTTTATTCAATTAGCAGGAATAATAACTAATATTTATTTAACTCCGACAAAATTGGCTTTTATAGGATACATTAATTAAGCCGCTGGATGACGTAAATAATAATCTGCCTCTTTAGCAAAATCGCTTTCAGGCAATAAATCTTTTATTCTTCTAAATCTTTCAAGACTAGTCGGAACATTATATTTTCTTTCTAATTCGCCTAATCTGAGAAGAATTTCTGCAGTTTCTTTTCCATTGCAGACAGCTTTATTCAAAGCATCCATTTCATCTGCTTCTCTATTTATTTCATGGTAAATTTTGGCAAGACTATAATATGCTTCACCATTTTTTTCATTAAGCATAAGAATTCTCTGAAATTCTTCAATAGCTTCTTTATATAAATGCTTTGCAGAGTATAGTTCGGCTAAGACTCTATGAGCTTCAATATGTCCAGGCTGAACTCTAAAAACTTTATTTAAAGTTTTTTCAGCTTTTTCAAAGTTATTATTCTTAATTTGAGAAAAAGCTAATTTCAACCAAAATTCTGATCTTGTTGGAGCAATTATCGTAAGGTCATGATATACTTCTTCTGCCATATCATATTCCTGTGCTCCCTCATAGAATTCTCCAAGAGCTTTTCTATATGATAAATTCTTATCATCTATTGCAACAAGTTTTTCCATAGCTACAATAGCCTGGTCATAATCATTTCGCTTAGAGTAGCACTGTGCCATCAAATATAAAGAACGATTAGCCAATTCTGCATTTCTTGCAGAAAGCCTGAAGTGGTTGATTGCAGCAGCATATTTATGTTGTCGGAAAAAGCAACTAGCTAAATTAAAATGAGCATCAAAAGCACTAGGATTATTATTTATAATTCTTAAGAAGCATTTATTAGCTTCATTGAGCTTTTCTTGCTTCATATAGATTAAGCCTTTTGAAAACCAGGCTGTTTCCTGATTAGGATTATTCTCAATAATCATATCATATTGAGACAGAGCTCCATTAAAATCGCCATATAATCTAAGCTGTTCTGCAAGTGTTAATCTAATATCGTAATTATCAGGAGCTGCATTCGCTGCAAGCATCATAAAAGATATCTGCTTGTTACGATTACCTAATTTTTCATAAAGACTGGCAGAAGTAAGAAATGCCTGAACCATGCCTGGTTTTATTGCGAGAGCTTGTTCTAACTCTATTTCAGCATCTTCGTATTTGGAGTCCTTAATGAGACAAACTGAATATTCAACCATGATTTCAGCGTCATTAGGAACATTTTTCAAATACTTTCTGAATACTTTTTCTGCTTCGTTATAATTGTTATTTTTGGCATACAATCTTGCTAAACGCAACAAAAGTTTCAGATCCGCAGGGGTCTGAACTGTTTGTTGTTTTAACTGACCAAGCAGCCCTGTTAGAACTTGTGGGCTATTTAACATTTCCTTTTGCCTTTTTAAGATATAAGATTAAAGAAAGATTCTTTTATCTTATATCTTTTCCGTCTTTAATCTAAAGATTATGAATTTTCTCAACTAATGCTTTCTTATCATTAGCTTTGAAAAAAGCAGAACCCATAACTAATATATCGGCACCAGCCTCATAAATCTTTTGCGCATTTTCTACATTTACTCCGCCGTCGACTTCAATTTGTGTTTTTAAACCCTTATCATCAATCATTTTGCGAAGAATTTTAATTTTATCTAAAACAGGTTCAATAAACTTTTGCCCACCAAAACCAGGATTAACAGACATAACCAAGACCTGATCACATTGTTCCAAAACATATTCAACATCTTTAGGAGAAGTTTGAGGATTTAAAGTTATTCCAGAAGCCATTCCCTTTTCTCTGACTGCAGTTAAATATCTATGAGCATGTTTACAAGCTTCTATATGAAATGTCAATCTATCTGCACCGGCATCTTTATAAGCATCTATCCAACGTTCTGGTTCTTCAATCATTAAATGAACATCAAAAACCATATCACTATGAGGTCTGAACATTTTTATAACTGGAGGACCAAAAGTAAGATTAGGAACGAAATGTCCATCCATAACATCAACATGGACCCAATCTGCTTTAGATTCTTTAATAGTTTTGAGTTCTTCACTCATTTTAGAGAAATCTGCTGAAAGTATAGAAGGAGCTACTAAAGGCTTTGATCTCATATAATTTTACCTGCCATTTACCAGAATAGTATTAAAAGAACCATTATTGCCAAAATAAAACCAATTATAACGACAGGACTTTTCATTATATTCTTTTCTTCTGCCCATTCGTTAGTCTGTTTTTTCTCTTTTTTAGCAGTTTTAGTATTTTTTACAAGCTTCAAATATGGAGCTGATTTTGGTGAAACTAATTCCGCGTTGCCGTTTTCTTCTTCTGAAAGGTCTTCACCCTGAATAGATAAAGCTAAGTTTCCATCCACACATTCTTCTGCATAACCAGTCTGTTGCTCTTTTGAAGTTTTTGCATCAACAGCTTTTAAAACTGTAGCTGAAGCAGATGACTTAGAAGTCTTAACAGCTTCACTTGCACCAGTGCCAACTATAGTTGTTGTGCTATTGAATTTATTATTCAAAACATCAACAATATGTGAAGCCATAGACATTTGTCTTGAAACTTTATTTCTAATATTTGCCTGTCTGAAATCACCAGCAAGATCAGCAATAGCCTTTAAAAATTCTTCATAGCTGTTAAAACGCTGATTCATTTCTCTTGTCAGAGTTTTTCTTATAAAATCAACAATTTTTCTTTGCTGAGAAGGTTCAAGTTCAGGATGTCTTATGCGAAGTTCCTTCTCAAGATTCATATCCCAAAGTTCATGCAGGCCGCCAATTTTTCTAATTGGAGATTTACCAGCAAGCAATTCATATAAAGCTGTTCCCAAAAAATATAAATCAGCTTGAATACCAGCATTTTCATTACGTTTTACTGGATTTGCAGTAATAAGTTTCAGACGAGGAAGAGTGAAGGAAAGGACAGTTACATGACCGTCTTTCTTTCTTATTACATTTGATAGATTAATATTTCTATTTTCAATCTTGTGGTCAGCAGCGCACTGAAGCACTGCCGCAAGATCTTGTATGATTTTAACAGAGTCTGGCAGCGATAAAACTTCTTCTTTCATTACAAAATTCAATTCTTTACCGCTAATAAGAGGCGAAACTACATAGGGACGATCTTCGAACATATCCAGATCTAGAATTTCTGCTATATTTGGATGTGAAAGGCTTGCGAAATTTTTAATTTCTTCGCTGAAAACTCTTACTCTTTCAGCACTAACGGCCATTTCTTCCTTCATGAGCTTCAAAACAACTGTTTGACCAGTTGCGGCTTCAATTGCAGTGAAGATCTCATACATATAACTTTCAGAAAATACAGATTCAATTTTGTATTTATCGTTTATTATTTCGCCAATCATATTTACCTCCAGACTCTGTTTATCAGTCAATTTTTCTTTCTTCTACAGGAACGTCATTTATATATATTTGTATTTTACTATTCGGCACAATTGGCACTTTTACTTTAATACTATCTAAGGGCTTGTGAGTGCCTGAGTAAATCTGTTCTCTTCCATCTGGTTTTATGTGAATGAATTTAACTTCCTTAGGCATAAAACCATCTGGCATAACATATATAACATCCTTTGTAGGTTTATTGGATTGTGGTTGAGGTTGAGATACTGCTGGCGTAGTCACTGGTTTTGCAACAATTTCTGCAGTTTCTTTTGGTTTTGATTCAACCACAGTAGCAGGTTTTTCAGGTTCTTTCTTAGGTAATTCGCTATTTACCGGTATTGTAGCAGTTACATTAGCCGGTTTTGACGTTTCAACAACTTTTGGACTGGAAACAATATTAAATTCAAACTTCTTAATATCTTCAGCAGTAGCAGTTCCTGCATCACTTCCAGAAGAAACTAGAATATTTATAACTTCACCTTTTCTTAAATGGGAATAAGGAGAAGGGGAAGTAGAGATTACCTGATATTTTGCTCTGTTGGAATCGGGCTTAGAATAAGTTCTGCCAATATTAAAGCCCCAGGACTTTATTCTTTCTTTTGCAACATCAAGATTTATACCTGTCAAATTAGGCAAAGGAAGAGTTTCGGGCTTTTTACCTAAGCTAATCAGGAGATCAACATTCTTATTTACTCCATATTCTTCAGAAGAAAGAGGAGATTGCCCTACTATTCTGTCAGGAGAAATCTTATCTGAAAAAACATAGGCGGAATTACCCAAAATAAGTTGAGAGTTCATAAGGGCTACATCTACTTCTCTCATGCTTTTTCCTATAAGATTAGGAACATTTACTTTCTGAAGACCTAGTGATACGGTAATTAAAACCTGTTTACCAGGCTTTACAAGTGTTCCTGGGTCAGGATACTGAGCTATAACATAGCCCTTAGGCTGACGATCATCATATTTTTGATCTCTTGTTACAACTTCTATATTTGACGGCTTTAGTTTCATTACTTCAGAAGTGTGTCTGCCTCTGAAGTCTGGAACAAGAACATTTCCACCGCTTCTATTGAAAAATTCATTTAATTTCTGGTAGGCGAAAATACCTCCGCCAACCAAGATTGCAGCAAGAATGACTAATAATATAGTCATCTTCAGCATTACACCTAAACATGAATCACTACTTTTTTTCTTGCTCATATGCCTTACCTGCAAGTTGACCGCAAGCTGCCATTATTTCCTGACCACGAGATTTTCGAACTGTTACTGGTATGCCTGCTTTTTTTAGGATTTTCCTGAATTCTTTTTCGTTCTTTTCAGGAGACTGTTCGTATTCAGAACCTTTAAATTTATTGAATCTCACTATATTTACGTGAACCAGTAAGCCTTCACAGAAGTTTACCAGATTCATTGCATCATTATATTGGTCGTTAACGTTCTTAAGAAGAGTTACTTCAAGAGTTACTCTGCGACTTGTCTTTACACAATAATCATTAATTGCTTCTTTCAGTTTTTCTAATGGATACCTTTTATTCATTGGAACCAAAATATTTCGAGCATGATTATCGGCAACATGAAGTGAAACAGCTAGATTAACTTCTCCAGGTCTGTCAGATAATTCTCTTATACCTTCTATAATTCCTGAAGTAGAAATTGTAATTCTTCTTGTTGCTAAACCTAGTCCTGTTTTATCTGTTAGTATATCAATAGCTTCAAAAAGGGCTTTTCTATTGGCAAAAGGTTCTCCCATACCCATAAAAACAATATTGGTAGGTTTTTGACCTGTCTTTTTTACCAGAATCATTACTTGAAGAATCATTTCTTCTGCAGATAAATTCCTTTTAAATCCCTGTTTTCCTGTTCTGCAGAAAGCACACTTAACAGCACAACCTACCTGGGTTGAAAGACAAAAAGTCATACTGTCTTCGCCAGGAATAGCTACTGCTTCAACAAGTTCTCCATCGGCTAACTTTATCAAAGCTTTTCCCGTTTTATCTTCAGAATCTATTTCATACTTTTCTACAGGCGGAAGTATTTTTGGAAAAGCTTCTTTTAGTTTCTGACGGTCAGATACAGATAAATTCGTCATTTCATCAAAAGAAAAGACAAATTTTTTAAATATCCAATCACGAATCTGGTTGCATCTGAAAGCAGGCATCCCAAGTTCTGTGATCTTGTTTTTTAATTCTTCAATACCAGATAAAAATAAGCTATTTTCGGCCATTTTATACCCTTTCTTTTTTTAGGGTATCGGCAGAATATTAGAAAGAGATTAGGGGAAAAGGAGATTAAGGGATTGAGGGAATTAGGAGTGGTAAGTGGTAGGTGATACGAGGCTATAGCCTCTGTGAGACGGCAACTGACGTTGCCAGTGGTAGTTGTTGACAATTACCACAAGCAGCTATGCTGCTGTCCCACAACGAAGTGTCCCACAGCGCAGCGTTTCACTTCCAACCCTTCCAACCCTTCTAACAACTTCCACAGGCTGTGAAACAGCCGGTTCCACAGATTGCGTCAGCAATCATTCCATAGCGAAGCGTTGACATATTTCTTAAATCTTGTGTCTTGTAACCTGTATCTTATATCTTTAATCTTAATTAAGATTAAACTTATCCAACATATCGCCCATCATTTGAACTAAAGTTAATAATTCTTTAGTTACGCTGATATATTGTCTGATGTGAGCTAACTGTTCATTAACAGCAGAAGCAACACGCTTTGTCCCTTCTGAAGTTATTTTTGTTGCACCTGTAATACTTTCAATACTTCCTCTTAAAGAATCAATATTTTGAGACTGTTCTGTTGAAGCATTACTTATATCTTGAATCATTTTATTAACATTAGAAACAGAAGTAACTATCTTATCAAGGTTATTACCAGCAAGATTTGCAATATTAACACCTTCTATAACTTTTGTAGCACCTCTATTAATTGTTTCAACTGCTTTACCAGTCTTTTTCAACATTTCTTTAATCTTTTTACTAATATCTTCTGCTGCTTCACCTGATTCTTCTGCCAGTTTCTTAACTTCACCAGCAACAACAGTGAACCCTTGCCCGTGTTCACCAGCACGTGCAGCTTCAATCGCAGCATTTAATGCAAGAAGGTTTGTCTGATAAGCAATGTTTGTAATTGTATTAACTATTTCACCAATCTGCATACTTGCAGAGTTAAGATTTTCGATAACATCTTCAAGACCAAGAACTTCATCTTTGATTGATTCCATTGTATCAATAGTTTCACTAACGGCATTTTTACCTTCACCAGCTATTGCAGCAGTTTCAGCACTATCTGTTGCCGCTTCATGAGAACGGTCTGCAATAGTTTGAGCAGATGCAGAAACTTCTTGAATGTGAGCCGTAGTCGAATCTAGAGTATTAGCAATGTAGTTAGAACTTCTTGATATTTCTTGAACGTCAGTAAAAAACTGTTTAACATTATCGTCAGAAAAAACAGACATAACAGTAAGAGGTTCTAGCTTCCTACCTATTTCCTGAGCTATTGAATATGATTCCTGAAGAAGAGTCTTAGCTGTTGCCAAAAAGCTGTCGAATTGAATTGCACATTCTAGCATATCTTGAGAAGCTTCATCTTTTTCATTCTGAAAACTCTTTAAGCGTTCAGTAATATTTTTAAATGGACTTGTTGAATGAGTAATAAAGAACCATAATATAAAAATAGTAAGTAAAACAAATACGCTAGAAGCATAAAAGAATACTCTCTGATATATTTCAAGACTCTTTATGGCATTATCTAACTTATCCAAATCATCGTATTTACTACTGATGAATTCATCCAGACACCTTGCTTCCTGAGCTTTAATTTCAATAATGCTATCTGCTTCAGCCATAGCTTTATTCTTAGCCTGTATTAATTCTTCTTCAGTAAGTAAATGTGGTTTTGCTTTTGAAGGAGCTGCAGCTTTTTCGCTTTTTTCTTCTTCTCCTTCTTCGCCTTCTTCACCCTCATCTTCTTCAGATTTTTCTACTATTTCAACATCTCCATCAGCGGCCTTACTCGTTTTTTTGGCAGGCTTGCTTCCTTCTTCTTCCTCTTCTTCACTCTCTTCTTCTTCGCCAGCTTCTTCTTTTTCGCCTTCCTGTTCTTCTAATTCTTCAGGATTTATCTGGAAAGATTCAAGCGGCATTTCGGCAATATCTTCACGACTTGGAGTTTCTCCAATAATTTTCATTTGCCCACATATCCCTTTTGCACCGGTAATAACTCCTCTAGTTTGGAAAATAACCCGGTGAAAACTAAAAATTAAGTTTGCTATTATAACTGGTGTAATAACTAAAAAGAATGCTAATAGCACTATTTTAGTCTGAAGAGATATCTTTTTCATGTATATTTACCACTTGATGTTAAATAGAATGTACCTATTGTATCACAAAGTCTTGATTTTATCAGCAATTCTACTTAACTAAATAATGATTTTTCCTTGTCGTAAAATTTTAGGCGGATAACTAGTAAAATCTGCTACAGTTGAAGGAACTCCACTGGGTAATACTCCATCATCAATTAACCAGTCTATCTCGTTAGAAAACTCATCGGCAATAACATCTGGATTCGTATCTGAAGGCGCTCCGGAACGATTTGCACTTGTTGTAAGCAGTTTTACTGGAAGAATATTTAAAAGCTCAAGCAGTTCTTTATGGTTCGGAGCTCTAACGCCTATTGTGGGAAAACTGAAATTTGCCAGCTCTCCAGAAGAAGGTTTTTGAAGTACTGCAGTTAAACCGCCAGGCCAGTTAGAATTTATTATTGCCTTGCATTCTTCTTTTGCTTTTAAACCAAGCATTTCTAATTCCTTAACATCTGTTACGAAAAGGATAAGAGGCTTTCTAGAATCACGATTTTTTATTTGATACACCTTTTCTACTGCTTCTTTTGAATTATAAGAAACAGCAAAACCATAAAGAGTATCTGTTGGAATAACAGCAACAGCACCATTTTTCATATCATTACAAAACTGATTTAAACTACTTTTATCTTCTAATAAATCATGAATTTTAATTCTTTTCATTTCAAAATTCGTCATTGCGAGGCTTTTAAAAAGCCGCGGCAATCCATTTCTTTTCGTTGTTTAATTGTCTTTTAATAATTTCAAAATAAAGAATCGTTCTTTTTTCGCAAAATCATTACCTTCTTTTAATATTTCCCAACAAGAAGAAAGCAGTTTTTTTATTTCATTTCTCTGCCCATGACCGTGTTCAAAAATTAAAAGACCTTTATTTCTCAATACAATTTCTGCTTGTTTCAGCAGTTTATCAATTAACTCTAAGCCGTTTCTGCCACCATCAAGAGCTAAATGAGGCTCGTAATCAACTACTTCAGGCATTAAACTCTTTACTTCTTCAGAATCAATATATGGCGGATTAGAGATAATCACATCCAGTGAATCTGATTTGAAAGCTTCAAGTAAATCTGATTTAATCAAATTAAGCCTTGATTTTAACTCAGAGTATTTTTGCAGATTGCTTTTAGCAATCTCTAGTGCTTTATCGGAAACATCAACCAAATAACCAATAGATTCAGGAAAATATTTTGCCATTGCTAAGCCAAGAACGCCTGTTCCGGTGCCAATATCGGCGAAATGAAAATCTAGTCTTATAAAATTTGCTTTAATAGCTTTTTCTGCCGCCAAGAAAACATCTTCGGTTTCTGGTCTTGGAATTAAAACTCCTTTGTCTACATATACTTCAAAATCTAAAAAGCACCATTCGCCTAGAATATACTGAAGTGGCTCGTGAGCTAGACGCCTATTAATCATTGAATCAAAATCATTAAGGAAGCTGTCAGAAACAGTTTTTTGCCAGTGTAATGGCAATTGGGTATAAGATATATTCAAGGCTTTAGAAGCCATCTGATTAACATTCTGCTTTGCATCATCTATGTTGGCTTTTTCTAACACTTGAACAGCAGCATTCAAAAGCTCTTTTATCGAATTCCATTTTTTTATTTTAAAATTTTTTAAACACATTTTTGTTTTTTACTTAAGACATTAGACTTCAGACTAACTTGACAAGGTTTGTGGTTGGTCCAAGGTTGGGAGTCCAATGTCGGATTTTAATAATCTAACATCGATTTTTACAAATAACTACAACAAAAACTAATTACAATAAAAACGAGGCGATAGCCTTTTATCTTGCTTCTTCTTCAGCTAATTTGCGAAGATTGTCGGCTTCAATTAAAGCATCGATGATTTCTTCTAAATTGCCTTCCATCACTTCATCTAGTTTGTAAAGGGTTAAATTAATACGATGGTCGGTTAAACGCTGCTGTGGAAAATTGTAGGTTCTGATTCTTTCCGAGCGGTCGCCGCTACCAACTTGATTGCGTCGGTTTTCTGCTCTGGCGCTGTCTTTTCTTTGCTTTGTTTTTATGCTGGCTCTTTTCGTCTTGGCAACTTACAACTAAGCCCGTTGGTAAATGTGTAATTCTTACTGCTGAATCTGTTCTGTTAACGCATTGGCCGCCAGGTCCTGATGCTCTGAAAACATCTACTCTCAAGTCGTTTTCATCTATTTGAACGTCAACTTCTTCTGCTTCTGGCAAAACAGCAACAGTAGCAGCAGAGGTATGAATACGTCCACCAGCTTCGGTCTCAGGAACTCTTTGAACTCGGTGAACACCGCTTTCAAATTTAAGTTTTCCAAAAACTCCGTTGCCTTGAATAGAAAAAACAACTTCTTTAATTCCGCCTAATCCAGTGTCGTTCATG
>ONIU01000084.1 GCA_900317935.1 uncultured bacterium | reverse complement strand
AGCCGGGCACATTGGCGAAAAAGAACTAAACATCGCTTTAGCTGAACAAAAAAAGCGTGGAAAGCGTATTGGACAAGTCTTAATAGAGCTTGGCTATCTAACAGATGAAAAGCTGCTTCCAACTTTGGGGAAACAGCTTAAAGTTCCCTATGTAGATTTAAGTAAGGTGGATATTAAGCCAGACGTCTTAAAAATGGTTCCTGAAAAAATCTGCCGTAAACATATTCTTGTTCCCATCAGTTTCGAAAACAATCAATTGATGATTGGAATGGCTGACCCTCTCGACGTTTTCATCGTAGACGAAATCCAGTTTCAAAACAACTGCGAAGTCATAAGAGCGATTTGTTCTGAAAACCAGATTGCCGAAACAACCGACAAACTATATGTTGCCGGCGCTATGGCCGATGCATTGAACGCATTATCTGTTGGTGATGACAGCGGTGGAGGCAGTAACTCAGCCTTAGACGGTTTAAAAAAGGCTTCTGAAGAAACTCCTATCATCAAATTGGTTAACCTTGTTTTAACTTCTGCTGTTCAAAAAGGTGCTTCTGATATTCACATAGAACCAGACGAAGGCGAACTTCGAGTCAGACTTCGAATAGACGGAACACTGCAAGTATCAATGAACCTTCAGCCGGAAGCCCTGCCTTCTGTTATGTCAAGAATTAAGATTCTTAGCGGCATGGATATATCCGAACGTCGTATTCCTCAAGACGGCCGTATTCAAATGACTATCATGGATAAGCCAATCGACTTCCGTGTTAATACTATTCCTACTGCCTGGGGCGAAAAAGCTTGTCTGCGAATTCTCGATAAATCTAATGTTAACGTTCAGTTAGACCAAATGGGCTTTACTCCATTTAATTTCAGCCTTGTAAAAAAAGCTATTCACTCTCCTAACGGCATGTGTCTTGTTACAGGCCCTACAGGTTCAGGTAAAACAACTACTCTTTATTCTTGTCTTAATGCAATAAAAGGCCCTGATATCAACATTTGTACTGTTGAAAACCCTGTTGAATATAAATTAAAGTTTATTAATCAGGTTCAAGTCAGACCAGAAATAGAACTGACTTTCGCGTCAGTTCTTCGTGCATTCTTAAGACAAGACCCGGACGTTATCATGTTAGGGGAAATTCGTGACGAAGAAACAGCTAGCATCGCAGTTGAAGCTGCATTAACAGGCCACTTGGTTTTTGCAACCCTTCATACTAACGACGCTCCAAGTACAGCTATTCGACTGGTTGATATGGGCGTTGAACCCTTCCTTGTTTCTTCCGCTTTGCTCTGTATTGTTTCTCAGCGTCTTGCCAGAAGAGTGTGCAAATTCTGTAAAGACGTCGATACTACTATCACTCCTGAAACAATAGCAGATTTGGGCTTACCGCCAGAAGCAATCAATCAGACCTATTATAGGGGCAAAGGCTGTGAAAAATGCGGCAAAACAGGTTATAAAGGCAGAGTCGGTGTTCATGAAGTAATGTATACTCATGAAAACATCAGACGTATGATTATTCAGAAGGTTGGTCCAGACGATTTGAAAGCAGAAGCATTAAGACTCGGAATGAAAAGTTTGAAAGACGATATAGTTGTTAAATTCCAACAAGGGCTCACAACCCCGGAAGAAGTCTTTGCACTTGCCCGTGCAGACTAATCAAGGAAACAGAGGTCAATAATGGCAAAATATGATTGTGAAGTAAAGGATTCCAAGGGTGAGATACTAAAAACCCAGCTAGAAGCTCCTAATATGCAGGAGTTGGCTGCTCGTCTTTCTGATAAAGGCTTTTATCTGGTTAAAGCAACAGAAGTCAAGAAGAGTTCTGGGAAAAGTCTTTTCGGTGGCGGTGTAAAAGCCAAAGAAATGATGGTTTTTACAACTCAGCTCTCTACCCTTGTTGGTGCTGCTATTCCTCTTGTCGAAGCTGTTGGAATTATGGCAGACCAAACAACGAATCCCTATTTCAAAGGAGTTTTAGAAGCTGTTGGCCGTGATTTGCAATCCGGGGTTTCCTTTTCTGTAGCCATACGTAAACACCCTAAGGTCTTTGATAGAATATATTGTAATATGTGTGAAGCTGGTGAAGCTGGCGGTATGCTAGATCAGGTTCTGCAAAGACTAGCCGCTTTTGCTGAATCAGACGCAGAAATCAGAGGTAAAATCAAAGGAGCCTTGATGATGCCAGTCATACAGCTTATTTTAGCAGTATTAGGTGTTATCTTCCTTTTGGTAAAAATATTCCCGAACTTTGCGGTAATGTTTAAAAAGATGAAAACTGACCTGCCTAAAATCACTGAAATGATGATGTTCGCTTCTGATGCTCTTATAGACCATTATATGCTCTGTATAGCTGGTGCTCTCGGAATAGGCGCAATAGTATTCCTAGCACTAAAAACAAAACCTGGTCAGCACGTAGTCGCATTATTCAGTTTAAAAGCTCCTATCATAGGAGAATTAACTCAAAAAATCGCAGTCAGCCGCTTTGCAAGAACATTCTGTTCACTATTAGGTGCAGGCGTTCCTATTATGCAGGCACTTCAAATTACTGCTTCAGTTATGGGCAACCCAATCATGGAAAAAATGATTGCCGATATGGCAATAGGTGTTCAGCAGGGTAACACTCTGGCAAGCACCCTTGTAAAGGTTGACGTCTTCCCGCCAATGGTCAAAAAAATGATTGAAGTCGGTGAAAACTCTGGTAACTTAGACGTAATGCTTTCAAAAGCCGCTGACTTCTATGACCGAGACGTTAAAGAAGCTCTCGACGGCCTAACCGCAGCAATAACTCCTATTCTTACTGTTGTTATGGGTATCATTATTGGTACTATAGCCCTCTCAGTTTTCATGCCTCTGTTCCAGATGAGCGCCAGCATGAAGTAAGTCAGTAAAATGCCAAAGATTTCTGTCATCATCCCTGCCTATAACTCAGAGAAAACAATTCTACAGACAATAGAAGCTATAAAAAAACAAGAAGGTTTAGCGGAAAAACCCGAGATTATTGTAGTGGATGACGGCAGTAAAGATAATACTTTTAATCTTTTAAAAGGAACTGACGGCATAATAGCCATAACTCAAAAGAATTCTGGGCCGGCAACAGCTCGTAATAATGGTGCTAAGACCGCTACAGGTAGCATTTTAGTTTTTACCGATTCCGATACAGTTCCAAATAAAGATTGGCTTCAAAAACTAACGAAGCCGTTTAACGATTCTGACTTAATGGCTTCAACAGGCACTTACTCTATAGAAAACAAAGACAGCAAACTAGCTCTGCTTATTCAAACCGAAATAGAATATAAGCATAGTAAATATAAAGATTTTATCGCATTTGGCGGAACTTATAATCTCGCAATAAGAAAAGAAATATTCGATAGAATTGGTGGATTCAATGAAGAATACAAGTCTGCCAGCGGCGAAGATGTTGATATATGCTATAAAATATTAAAACAAGGCTATAAAATAAGATTTATAAAAGATGCTGTCGTAGGCCATTATCATCCTGAAAATCCGTTAAAATACTTAAAGACTCAATTTAAACACGGATTTTGGCGAGCAAAACTCTACTATGACCACCCTAATAAAGCTACTGGAGACGATTATACCGGTTCCAAAGAAATTATAGAAACCTTATCTGCTGGTTTTACCATTATTTCACCATTTATATTTATTTTTCAAAATACCCCCTTTTTTAAAAGAGGATGTCTGCATAAGACAGACAAAGGAATATTGAAAAATTTATCATTTTTGCCAATAATATCCCTTTTGTTTATCGAATATAATATTGTTTCTAAACTCTATTCAAACAGAATTAAAAGTCATAATCTACCCTCTAGATTATATGCAGTTTCTATTTTCTCATTAAGAGCAATTTATAGAACTTTGGGTTTTATGAAAGGGTTGATATTCTTTTTATATAGTCTTTTACCTTAGAAAGAAACAAGATATGAGTAATTAAAGAGTAGCATACAAAACCGTTTCACAAATAGTGTTAGAATGTTGCATCACATATAATTTGTATTCTGGCACCCATTTATGTATTAGCAAAGGTATACGTATAAAATCTTCATCTTTATGATATATACAAATGGCCAATTTTGGCTTATTTTTTTTTATTAGTTTTTCAGCACCTAGTAAAGCCTCATATTCTGAACCTTCAATATCCATCTTAATTAAAGTGGCGTCTCTACACTCATCTACGTCATCTATTCTTCTTACACAAACAATATATTTTTTTTTATTTGATAAATCCAATGAATCTATAAAACTACTTCTTTCATTATTCTGCATATACATTTGCTGTTTACCTGTTTTATTGCCCACTCCACTCTTTATGGTTTTAATTGTGGGGAAAAAATAGTTTAATAAGTTATAATTATCATCATCAGGTTCAAATGCAATAATTTTATATGAAATGATATTATTGTCCTCCATCGCTTTACAAAAACTTCTTATACTATCCCCGTCATACGCGCCACAATCAATCATTGTTTCTCCATTTTTATATCGAAAAAAATCATTAAACCAGTATTGTTTCCTATAAGAATAATAAGGGATTAATTTGTTTTCAAAACTCCCTCTAAATTTAACCATTCGTAAATAAACATTTTTTGATTTCTCGTCACTAAAGAATGATGAAATTCTATCCATATCAAGCTTATGTTTTTCAAAATATTCTTTAGATTTTATGGTTTCTTCTGTTGGATTACTACATAGTCTCTTATTATTGAAATAATTAAATATCTTGCTTAATACAATTCTTACTCCAATATCTTCTAGAATTAAATAAAAACTATGGGTATATCTATTTTTCCTAATGCATAGCATAATTTGATATAATATTTTTTTTATTAAAGTTTTGTCTAATTCTTCCATATTCTTATCTTTTTTTCTCTTAATAAATATTAAATAATTCACCATTAAATAGTAGCATATAAAACCGTTTCATATATTGTATTTGAATGTTGCATAACATAAAGCTTATACTCAGGCACCCATTCATGTATTAGCAATGGAATACGTATAAAATCTTCATCTTTATGATATATACATATCGCCAATTTGGGTTTATTTTTTTTGATTAGTTTTTCAGCTCCCAACAATGCTTCATATTCAGCTCCTTCTATATCCATTTTAATAATAGTTGCCTCTTGGCATTCTTCAACCTCATCCAATTTCTTAACTTCAATATATTGAAGGACTTCATTACTATTCTTTTCTATTTCTTTTTCATTCACAACATAGCTACCGCCATAATTTATATTTTTGAACGGTTTCAATTCAGATTCCTCACCCACACCACTTTTAAAAGCTTTAATATTGGGATAATTGGAAATCAAATATGTGTAAATATCACTATCTGGTTCAAAAGCAATTATTCTAAAAGAAAAAACTCTATGTTTTATCATTGCTTTCCGAAAAGATCTGATACTATCACCATCATAAGCTCCACAATCTACCATTACCTCATTATTGGTGTATTTGAAATAATCAGTATCCCAATATTGTTTTTTATATGATATATAAGGTAAAGATTTGTTGTTAAATGTTCCTCGAAAATCAATCATCTGTAAATATGTTTTTTTTGATTTCTCATCTTTGAGCAATGAAACTACCTTTTTTACATTTGAATTATTCATTTTAAAAAAAGTCTTTGCTTCAAGCATATCTTTAGAAATATTATAACTATACTTATTATTACATCTATAATTTAAAAGCTTGCTAACAAATATTCTTATTCCTAAGTCATCTAACAACAAATAAATATTTCTAAATAACTTATTATTCCGAATAAACATCATTGTATTGTATAATAAATATTTAATATAGCTATTATCTAATAATTTCATGTATTTGCCTTTTTCTACAACATCTTCTATATTATATAATATAAAAGGTGTTGTAGCAAAACTAAGTTTAAATTTTTATGGAAATTTTCATTTAGATGAAGCCATAGAATAAGGTTTATAAATGAATAAATGTAAGTATTGTAATTTATTATATTATGTTTTTGTAGTACTTATTATTTGTTTTTTATTTTTTAAAATTAATTTGGAATTAGAAAAAGATCGTTATATAAGTCTATACTTTCTCTTAAAAAAACATAGTGACATATTTAACAATCTCAAATCATATTCAAGTGTTGGTTGGTTTAACTTAGAAAAATATATAGATTATAAAAAAGAAGAGGATTATAAGTACATAACCTTTCAATATTTAATAGCACCTACCCTATTAAATAATTATGGGTATAATAGAAAAATAATATGTTATTATCAATCTCCTAAAGATCTAATTGGTTTCTGCAAAAAGAACAAAAAATATAGACTTATTTGTATAAACATTTTTAACAACTTTGCTTTTTTAGAGAAGGTAGATTAATGCTTAGTTTTATTAGAATATTACTTTCGTCTTTAATAGCTTATTTTTTGGGAAGAGTTATTTATTGTTCTTTTTGCAACAGCAGCGAAAAACAAAGTTTAATTGCCAAATCACATAGTTTTTTTATTGGATTAGTCTTCTCAAGCATGTGTTTTTGGTTTTATACAATAATAAGTAATGGTCAAAATACATGGTATCCAATTTTTGAAATATCTCTAATAGTAATTTTTTATCTTAATATTAGAAAAAAACATATAAAATCATTTGGAATATTTAAATTTAATTATTTTCCACTAGTATACAAAAAAGACTACCTTTTTTTTAATCTGTCAACAATTATTATTTTTTCTTTCATAACAATTCTGTGCTTAATAAACTGTTCACGTTATCCAGATGGCGCATGGGATGCAGTTGCAATGTGGAATTGTAAAGCTATATTTTTAGCGTGTGGAAATGAATCTTGGTCAGGTATGTTTTCAGACGACTTAAGTTATACTCATAGTGATTATCCTCTATTTTTATCTTGCATAATAGCTAGAACATATATATATGTAGGGAAAAATAATTCTATTATTCCTTTGTTGTTTTCTTACTTATTCTGTATCAGTTGTTTCATTTTGCCTTTTTTATATCTAAATAAACTAAAAAACAAATACTATGCATTATTTGCTGTCTGTCTACTTTCTCTGTCTCCAAACATAATTAATGAAGGAAGTAAACAATATGCTGATATCCCTTTATCTGTTTTTTTCTTAATATCAATATATGAAATAATTATTTGGGATTATAATACAAAAAAAAGATTATACAAATTACCTTGGCTCTGTATACTATTTTCAAGTTCTTGTTTCTGGATAAAAAACGAAGGAATCCCATGGTTTATTCTTTATACTCTTCTATTGTATTATTTTAAGAAGTTTTCTTTTTTTTCTGTGAAGTTTTTTTATGGAATAATCCCATCTTTTCTATCCAGAATAACCATAAAAATCTTTACAAATACAAGTATAGATTTTCCAGTCCCTTTATCTTCAAGTTTATCTAATTTCTTTAACTTAGAATATTACAATTTTATTGGTATCTATATTTGTTATTATATTAAAGCCAATATATTTATCGTTTTAATACCTGTTTTTTTATTGTCAGGCTTTATAGATAAAAAATATAGCAAATATAAGGTTATCTTAATTCTTATTACCTTAATGTATTTTAATTATGTTCTTATTTATTTCTTTATATCCGACAGACTACAACTTCACCTAGCGAATTCTTTTCCACGAATAGCAACTCATTTCTTACCATCATTGGTATTTTTAGGGTGCTTAATATATAAAAACAAACAATCAAAACCAATCAAAGCAGATGAAATTACCGAAAAAGAAAAAGTCTTATTTTAATTTCTTTTTGAAACGCTTCACAGAAACAATAACATCATCTATATAGTCATCCTGATCTTGTAACTTCTGGAAAACTTTTTCTGGATCAGCATCATCTTTTTCATATGGTTCTGTTCCGTAAGACCATAAATATAAGTTTTTATTTGATGCAACATAATGAATGGGGTTCAGCCAAGCATCATACATAAAATCAGTTGGATCTGAGTCTATATAAGGACCTTTCCATCTTTTCTTTAGTTTATTTGGTAGTAAGTTTGGAGATAAAAGTACATTAAGATCCTCATTATTATAACTTAATATTCCATCATCACAGGCCCCATTATAAGCAGCTTCATAAGAAGAACACTTTAAGCTAACATTCATTCCAGAATGAGGCATACGCCCAACATCTGCTTGATAAGCTAAAAGAGCTTTTTTCAAAGTATCTAATTTTTGTTTGGTAGCAGTTGTCTTGCTTTGATCTACAAAGGTATTAATCATTGAACTGCCTACAGATGCTAATACAGCTATTACAATAATTACTACCATTATTTCCATGAGAGTAAAGCCATGTTTACTATGTATCATTATATAATCCGCCTATTACTCTCGGCATAAATAACAAAAACGATATCTAATTAAAAATACAAATTATAAAAATGATTTTTTAGCTCGATATACAGATATTACTATATCATCACAATCCGAACCATTTGTTTGCATTTTAAATAATTCATCAAGATTTGCTGTTTCAAATTCACAATCTGGCCCAGCGGACCACAAATAGACGTTTTTATTAAAAGCTTGATATCTTATATTATTACCCCATGAATCGACCATAAAATCTGAAGGATCCGAATCCATATATGGCCCTTTCCATTTTCTAGAATAGTTATTAGGCTGCTGCGTTGTATCAGAGCCATAACCATTAAGGCTATTACTATAAAGCACATTGTTATCTTCTGTATTTGGCGATAAAAGAGCATCAGCACAATAAGCAGCTTTAGCTCTACTATTTTTTCCAGTATACGGCAAACGCCCAACATCCGACTGATAAGCCAATAAAGCAGACTTTAGAGATGACATTTTAGACTTTGTAGCAGAAGCTCGACCCTGGTCTGTAATAGAACCAATCATTGGTCCTGCAACTGAAGCTAGAACCGCAATAACTATGATAACTACCATTATTTCCATAAGGGTAAAGCCAGATTTTCTTTTATTCATAATTGGTACTCCTAATTATCTTATGTACAATATAGGGATATTTTTTTTTATGTCAAGAGAAGAAGAAACTTTTTTGTGAATTTTTTATCAAATATCAGAATATTATATCGGAAAAAACCTAACTACTGTTTAGAGGGAAGCAAAAAGGGAGATGAAATAGTATTGTATATTATTCTTTGATGGTGTAAGATAAAATATCTTCTTTTTGCGACGTAATATACCTTTTAACGAAGAGAATAAAAAGAGAAAATAATGTCTGTTTCTAAAAAGATAACCAGAGAACCGCAGTTTTATTTCTGCTTAGTTATTATATCCATAATTATCCTAATGTGGCTAATATCTCCCCTCTTTTATCCCGATACCTGGAAAGGCTACTTTCAACAGGAAGATCCAGATTCTCTGCTATTCGCAAGGTTAATTGAGCAATCCATTTTAAAAGGCAGAGTTCTAACCACAGATAATTACGCTGCTTTTCCCTATGAAACCCCAACTGGTTTTGCACCATTCTATTTGTGGTTTTTGTATAGTTTTGTTAACTGTACATTTTACTTATTCCCTAATCTTACAATTGATCCTGTTTACATAGCCGGGATATTACCAATTTTAATACCTTGGATGACAATCCTTCTTTTATTGTTTTCTATTCACAAGCTCAGCAACAACAAGATATTAACCTTATTTTGTGCTATAGGTATGCTTCCTGGATATTCCGTGGTTATGATATCTAGTTTTATGAAGTTAGACTACGATTTCATTATATCTTTTTTCATTTGGGCATGGATTATATTTGGAGCCTTCTATATAAAGACAGATAAACATAGTTATGTTTATGCAGGTGCAGCAATAACAGCTTTGTTTATATCCACATGGACAGGTGCTCCTTTCTTTTATTTTTTTGCCTGTATTTATGGATTAATATTATGGTTTTATAATCCCCAAGAATGTGAATCTTATTTAACTTATGCTTCTTTTACTATGTTTATAGGCAGTATAATTGCTCTCACCTTTGTTCCAAGAACAGAAGATACTTTCAGATATTTTATTACAGTAAATGTAGGCAGATATTCTTTTACTCAAGGAATCTTAGTTTTGTTAGGCTCTTTTTCCCTTGGTTTATTAAATAAAATATCAACCTATAAAAAACCTAGAAAACTTGGTCTTTTGTTACTTAGTATATTAGCCATTTTTTTTATTATTTTTTTTCATGAAACTCTTTATCAAGCTTCAGGAATACTTTTTAAAAAAGATCCTATTCATTCTACTATATCAGAGCTTAAAACAGGTTTTAGTATTGACAAAATCTTTGATGGTTCAATAAAAGAATTATTAATGCAATTTACACCGCTAATTCTTCTGATGCCTATAGGTTATTTATTGATGGATAAAAGCATTAATTTAAAAGAATTTAAAATTATTCTTCATTGGTTAATTATTTTTTTATTTTTAACGATTTTCTACCAAATCCGTTATATAAGATGGATTGGTTGCGGTTACGGAATAGTAATAGGTTTTACCTGTTATTCTCTTTGGAATATTACAAAAAAAATAGCTTTTCAAAAACAAATAAGTTTATATAAACTCTCTTTTAGTTTGTCCTTTTTATTATTAATAGTAATATCTATAAACTATTCTGCAACATCTTCTTCTTATAAACTTGATATAAATGAAATAGAACTACTTGCTTGGATAAAGACAAAAACATCTCCCACATCAGGTTATTCCGATGAACAAAAACCCGATTATGGTATTTTATCTTATTGGGATAAAGGAAATATGATTTCTTTCTATGCGAAACGCCCTGTTTGTGTTAGCAACTCTATGTGGGGTTATAAAACTATGGCAGATGTATTTTCCAGCGAAAACGAAAAAGAAAGCATTAGATTATGCACTAAATATAAAATTAAATACATTGTAATAAGCCCTTCTTGGATACTCAGCAAACAAATTTTACGTTTTTGGCCTATGTTGAAGAATATGCCGGAAACCTCAGAATATAAACTATATTATGGTCAAATAACACCTAGAGATAATTTTGATTATTTTTATTTCTGGTTAACAAACCATCTTGGTTTAACACCTTTTGGCAATTTTACTATTACAGAACATTTCAGAATAGTATTTGCCAATAAGAATGGTGGCAATACAATTTCTAAATACATAATGTTTGAAACTGTAGAGGGTGCTAAAGTTAATTTTAATTTACCTCAGAATTCAAAAGTCTCACTATCATTAGAGTTTAAATTAGATGAATTGGCCTTTATTTACAAAGTTAACAAGACAACAGATAAAAAGGGTTTTTGTCAATTTATTCTTCCATACAGTAATGGTTATGACAATGGTAATATTCTTACAGAGCCGTTCTACAAAGTTTCTATAGAAAAAGATGGTAAAAGGGAATTGGCAAAACTTGTTGTCACAGACAGTGATGTGGTTGATGGGAAAACAGTAGATTTAGATAAGCAATTTGAAGTTATTGAAAAAGAATAAAAGTTAAAATTCCCCTTAATCCCCCTTTAATAAAGGGGGTAAAAACAATTTTCTACACACTAAAAGTTCTGCAAATTTCGAGTTTTCTGACTAACTCTAACAAAAAGGCAAGAACTATTGTTTTGCAGAGAGATTGTTTATCCATTTTCGGATTACTACAGTTTCTGTTGCTGGGTTAATCAAACTTTCAGAGAAATTAAGCTTCTCTGACTGAAAATAGACTCGTTCGTTATTAAGTATACCTATACTTCGTGGTTTAAAGTTTTCAGACAACAGGCTCTGCCCCATATATTCCTTTGGAATGTCAAAGCCTAAGAGTTCACACAGAGTAGGAGCAATATCCAACTGACAGCAAAGCATATTTTTATCTAAGTTTTTAAATATTTCTTTGTTTTTTGTAAAAAAGATTAAAGGAAGTTTTCCTAATTGAAATTGATATTCGGATTTTATTAAATCAGTATGACCATAACCCAATGGTGGATAATGGTCTGCGGTGATAACAACAAGAGTTTTGTCATCTATAATATTATTTTTTTCACAGCGTTCTATAAAACTTTTTAACTGTTTATCAGCATCATAAACTATTTTTATTATATCGCTAGGATGATTAGTAACAGATTCTGGCATATTCTTAGCGTTTACCAAATCAGGGAAAGCAGGTTGATGTTGATTTAACAGTTTAACAACCATTAAAATTCTATTGGGATTATTTTTTAAAATATTAAAAGCCTTTTCATAGAGAACATCATCAAGAAAACCCCAAGTAAAGCCAATTGGTTCATTATATTTCTGTGTCAGATCTTCATATCCTATTAGATTAGAAAAACCAAAAACATTTTTCACAGCTATTTCTTCATTACCGTAAACTCTACTAGAACCTCTCAAAAACCATGTTGTATTTAGATATTTTGTTTCAAACAAAGATGCTAAATTGTAAGTTTGCCTTGTATGTCTAGTTTCATCAAAAGGAATTTTACTACTTAGAATAGCATTAAAGCCTTGAAGACTAGGAAAATCAGAAGTATAAAAATTATTTAAGTGAGGGTAATTATCAATAAGATAATCGAAATAAGTTGAAGCTTCTTTTGGTATATCAGGGTTAACAGCATGAA
>ONIU01000253.1 GCA_900317935.1 uncultured bacterium | reverse complement strand
GAAGCATTTTCTACTGTATTGAAGAAACCGTAAAAATATAACAAAGAAAAAACAATAGCTATTATAACCGCTAGGAAAAATTCCCATAAAGGCACAAGTATAGCGGGTTTCTTTGCTAGTTTAATCAACTCATCGGAATTAAATAAATCTTCTGTATTATTCGAGCTCATTCTTATTTATTTTCAGGAATTGTAACCTGAATCCTTAGTTTTTTCATTTCGCTGAAAGCTTCAAAGAAAAGCTTATCTGTTTTTGGAAGAAGTTTTATAGCTTCTTTGTAATTATGAATAGCTTTTTCTATTTTCCCATTGTTTCTTAGGCGGTCAGCACGCATTTTATAGAGTCTGCCGAGGCGTCTTCTTGATTCTGCAAATTTATCTTCATAAATATTAACACCGGTATATGCAGGAGCAAAAGGATCTGTAACAGTATAAGAAGAATATAGATTCAAGGCTTCTTCATAGTCTTTGATTGTTTTTTCCCAAAGTTCCTGAGATTCATTGTCTTCTGAATCACTTAATTCTTTTTCTGAAAGATTTGCTTCTGCTTTTTCCAGCATTTTAGATATAAAATCATGATAGATACTATCTTTGCTGTCAACAATAAACAAAGCTCGTTTAAGCAGAGAAGATGCCTTAATAAAATGTTTTGCATGAACAGCTCTATAGGCTTTCTTTAAATAAGGTCTGGCAATACATCTTCGGCATTCCAGAAGCTGATTATTGACATAAATAAAATAAGGGTGATTTTCAGGCATATTTTCTACTACTTTTGCAGCAGCCTGATATTCAAGAACAGCTTCGCCATAGTTCCCATTGCGCTTAAAATCATCGCCTCTGGAAATAAATGGTTCTGCATTTGCTCTTATTTCAGCATCTCTTTCACTTACTTTTGCTTTATCAAGCCAGACTTTTATTTCTTCAAGGAAAGCAACATCTTCAATGTTTGCCAGGCGGGTTGCTTCTTCTAAACTATCTATAGCAATTTTCCAAAGGCCGTTTTCGACTGCTGTTTTCCCTTTTTGATACTGAAGTTTTGCAAGTTCGTTATTGACTACAGTCAATTCCTTTTCTACGTCTGTTAAATACTTTTGGATTTTTGCATCAGATTTATCAGCTTTTTTTAATAAATCATAAGCTTCTAAATAATCTACTCTGGCAAGCCCCCATTCATTGGCTGCCTTTTTTGATTCAGCAGATTTAATCAAGGATTCAGTTTTTTCTAACATACTTTTCTCCTTTTAAAGTATTTTTATTGTTACTTTTGGAAAGAAAATCGAATTCTAACGAGATGCAGATTTTTTCATACGTTCTGAAGCTGTTTTTGTATCAAAGAATGATACGCCTTCTCCTTCGCTTTCTCCTGCCTGCTCATAGGCACTGGCTGCTTCATCATAATTTTCGAGCCTGTATTGGATATAGCCAAGTAAAGACTTTGCGTCTGAGTTTTCTGGGTCTAAAAGCAGCATTTTTTTTATGCTCTTGTCAGCCTGCTTAAACTCTTCTAATTGAACATAAACCAGAGTTGTATCCCACCAGAGCTGAGAAGAATCAGAAAACTTAGATTCAAGGACTTTCAAGTCTTCCAAAGCTGCTGAATACTTGCCGTCATTCATCTTTTTTACGGCATTCTGATACATTGAAGATGCTTTCAAATCTGCGTTTGCTGCACCTGTTCCACCAGATGAAGCATTAGATTTTCCAGATGTCTTCTTGTTTGATTTTGCTGAACTGCCGGAAGATGCAGATGAATTCTTTGCTAGCTGAACTTTACCGCCTGCTTGAGAATAGCTGACCAAAGCAGCTATTTTCTGCTTAAATTTAGATTCTGGAAAAGTGATGTTGAAGGCTCTTGACCATTCAACAACAGCTTGATGAACACCGAGTATAGCTCTCAATCTGATAGATTGATAATAAGCTTCTTCTACTAAAGGTGAAGCAGGATACAAACTTAGGATTTTATCATATGTTTTACAGGCTTCTAGCAATTCTCCAAATTTAAAAGTTGCTTCAGCAAGATTAAACAAAACTTTATCTTTGCCTGGCCCTTTTTCACCATCTTTAAGTTTATCCTGATAAGAAAGGATTTTACTTACCAAATCATCTCTTTCAGAGTCAGAAACTGGTTCTACACGCAAAATTTCTTCGAGTATAGCAGTCGTTCTGTTATCAAGCTTCTTCCCTCCTGTATTTTTGTTCTGAACAGGTTTGGAAGATGCTGGCTTAGATGCTGTCTGAGTTGGTTTGGTTTCAGCCTTAGCTTTTTTTTCAGCAGGTTTGGCTGGTTTGGGTTCTGCTTTACTAACTGCTTTGGTTTGAGTTTTATTTTCTTTAACGGGTTTTTCGTGGGCAATCTTAGGTTCTTCAATATCAATAGGACCAGTATATTCTGATTCCATAATATTTTCAGCTTTCATATAAGCATCGCCGATTTCACGATAAGCGCTTTTGGGATATTTTCGCTTTAATTCAGAATAAGCTTCATTTACTTTATCTGAATTACCAAGATTGGAATTCGCTTCCATAAGCTTATAAAGAGCTTCTGCTCTTTCATCTGGAGTAGTAGCTTTTTTTGAAAGTTCAGAAAATGTTGTAACTGCTTCAGAATAATTGTTTATTTCCATCTGGCAGTCACCGAGCATAAATAGAGCCAGATTTCTCTGTAGCAAAGTCGGTGCGGAATCAACAGCTTGTTTAAAACCTTTTATAGCTCCTGTAATATTACCTTTTGAACGCTGTTTTAAAGCGTCAGACATAAGATCAGTTGTCTTTGAAGCATAAGACACTCCGGTAATAAATAAAAGACCGCCAGCAAGCAAGGTCGTAAGCAAGAGACCTTTTTTTGACATAGAAACCCTCAAATTAAAAAGGAATATTTCTTTACATATTACTTCATTTGCGCATTAAGAGCAAGACCACTTTTTTTAGAGATAAGAGATTAGAGAAAAGAGATAAGGGGATTGTTTTAGCAATCGCAAATCTTAGTTATAACTGTCATTGGAACTCTTCTAATCCTTCTAACAATTTGAATCATTACAAACAATTACCACCGTGAAACGTCCCACAGCGAAGCGTCCCACAGCGTAGCGTAACACTTTTAACCCTTCTAACTCTTCCAACCCTTCTAACTCTTCTAACATTACTAAAACATAGCGGACTATCGCTTGCTCAACCTTATTCTCCTCCGCGGTCTCTGTAAATATCTGCCTTCAAATAAACTTTGAGGGAACGAGCCTTGTGCGGAGAATAGAAGGTTTCACGTCTATCGTCCGCTGACAATTACCATGGTGCAGCGTAACCC
>ONIU01000015.1 GCA_900317935.1 uncultured bacterium | reverse complement strand
CATCTAGAATTGTGTCATTGGGCAAATATCCATTTTCAAGCGCTGTTGCATAAACGAAAGGTTTAAAAGAGGAACCGGGCTGACGATAGGCCTGAGTAACTCTGTTAAACTGTGATTTACGAAAATCACGTCCGCCATACATTGCTAATATGTGACCATTCTTTGGGTTCAAGCAAATAAGAGAGCCATTCAAATCCGGTTCTTTATCTATTGGATTCTGAATGAATATTGCTGCAGACGCCATAGCTTGTTCTGCATATTCCTGCAATTCCATATCTATTGTCGTATAGACTTTCAAGCCACCATTATAAACGACGTTTGCACCATATTTTTCAAGAAGCCTGTCTCGAACATAAGTAGTAAAATAAGGAGCTTTTATTTCTTCTTCCTTCATTTTTGCTAGAACTGGTTCTTCATTCTTAGCCTCAGTATACTGATCAGGAGTAATGAAACCAAGCTCAACCATTTTTGAAAGAACTAAACTGCGTCGTTCTTTATTATCTTTAGGATGTTTTACAGGTTCATACTTTGTAGGGCTCTTTGGAATGCTTGCTAACATAGCACATTCGCAAATAGTCATATCTTTGGGGTCTTTTTTCCCGAAATAGATTTCGGAAGCCGCAGCTAGACCATAAGCCCCATGGCCGAAATAAATTTCATTCAAATAGAGAGTAATAATTTCATCTTTTGAGTATTTTCTTTCCAGCTGAAAAGCCATCATTGCTTCGATAGCCTTACGTTTAAATGTTTTTTCACTGGTAAGAAAAGCATTTTTAACAAGTTGCTGAGTCAGGGTTGAAGCCCCCTGCTTAACTCCGCCAGCTTTAATATTACTTATCATTGCACGAGTAATACCAATGATATCTATTCCATAATGCTGATAAAAACGTTCATCTTCTATAGCAACAATTGCATGCTTCATATTGTCTGGTATTTCTTGACTAGAAAGAATCCTAGTTCTGTTTTCTTCAGCATGGAGCCTGGCCAGAATCTTACCGTTACAGTCATATACCTGTGTTGTAAGATTAGGTCTATAAGAACTGTCAGAAATAATAGGAATCTTTTCAGAAAAACCTTTAACAATACCTATTACCGCGCCAGTAATTATAATTATAGCAATTACACTGAAAACGAATCCCAGCTTAAAGAAGAACCATAACCAGCCAATTACCTTCTGGGTAATGGTCTCGGACTCATCTTCATCGTCCTCTTCTTCTTCATTGAGGTCTTCATCTTCTTCTAATTCATCCGGTTCATTACCGTCATCGAAAAGCATGCAATAACCTTCCTTAAATCAATATAAATCATTTTACTAAATAATTAGTCATTTGTACATATCGGAAAGATATTTATTTATGATGATATATATTTTTTCTCTCTGATGAGGCAGTCCGAAAACTAGGTTTTGATTCAATAATTAGATTGCGCTAATTGGCTACACATTTGTCATAAAGAGTATAGCGTATGGGCTTTAGTTCTGAAAGCTATACGATTATGACAATGGGTAGACAACAAAAAAGCACTTCTAATTTTATGGCAGATTTCAAGTTTTCGGACAAGCTCTGATAAGTTGGAAAGTGTTAGACGGTGAGTAAAATAATTGATTGCCACTATAGCCACATTGTTGTATATTGGAGTTTCTAAAAAATCATTCTTTCTCAAGGAGTTCTTATATGCCCAAAATTATACTTACTGGCGACAGACCAACAGGGAAACTTCACATAGGGCATTATGTCGGTTCTCTCAGACCCAGAGTTCAGCTTCAGAATTCTGGGGAATTTGATAAAATACTAATAATGATAGCTGACGCTCAGGCACTTACAGACAATGCCGACCATCCTGAAAAAGTCAGACAGAATATCATAGAAGTAGCCTTAGATTACTTATCTGTTGGCTTAGATCCAAAGAAATCAACTATTTTTATTCAATCACAGATTTCGGAACTTACAGAACTGAGTTTCTACTATATGAATTTAGTTACAGTTAGCAGAGTCCAAAGAAATCCTACTGTTAAGGCTGAAATTCAGATGAGAAACTTTGAAGCTAGTATACCAGTCGGTTTCTTCACCTATCCCATCAGCCAGGCATCAGATATTACTGCTTTTAAAGCTACAGATGTTCCTGTGGGCGAAGACCAGAAACCAATGTTAGAACAGAATATTATACTTCCTAAGAATGATGCTTGTTTAAGACTGCCAGGCACTGACGGCAAAGCAAAAATGAGCAAATCTCTCGGCAACTGCATTTATTTAAGCGATCCGGAAAATGAAATAAAAGCAAAAGTCATGAGCATGTTTACAGACCCGAATCACTTAAAGATCACTGACCCAGGAAGTTTAGAAGGCAACACAGTTTTCACATATCTTGATGCTTTCTGCACCGATGAAGATTTTGCCAAATACCTACCGGATTACAAGAATCTTGATGAATTGAAAGCCCACTACCAAAGAGGCGGTTTGGGTGATATGAAGGTTAAGAAGTTCCTGAACGCTATTCTTCAAGCTGAATTAGAACCAATTAGAAACAGAAGAAAAGAATACGAAAGCAACATAGATTTTGTTTATAATATTCTTAAAGAAGGCTGTGAAAAGGCCAGAGAAATAGCTTCTCAAACTCTCAAAGAAGTTAAAGCAGCAATGAAACTTGATTATTTCGATAATGAAGAATTCTTAAAAGAACTTCACACAAGATTTAAGTAAATTAAGATTAAGGAGGCTTGCAAAGCCTCCTTTTTTGTTTATATTTAATATAGAAGTTAATAAAAAACTCTATCAAGAATAAAACTATGAATAAAAATCTTTTAAAAATCTTTGTAATTATTGTATTAATGAGCGTTATTACTGGTTGTGGAGGTACAACCAGAGATAAAGCCTATGACGATGCTTTTAAAAGATCTTTTAACGATAGTGCTACAGAACTAGAAGATGATTATGACATAGAATACGCATTATTCAGCAATAATTGGATGGTGAGAGGAGCCCAAAGAAACAGATTAGCTGAACTACTTAAACGTATGACTTCTAAAAAAGGGCATTATTTAGATATTCAAGTAATGGAAGGATATTTTACTTTTAATACAAGAAAAGACAGAAGAGGATATTGTCTGGATATTTCAGTTTATTGTCTGATAAATGGTGAAGAAAGATGGCTATTTATAGACTGTGGAAAAGCTAATGTTTCTTCAAAGAAATTATATTTAGATAATAAATGGTATTTAACTCTTCAAGATAAAGACAATAAAGATGTAGAAGAACCTTGGGCATGGTGTTATTATGACCAAAGTGAAATAGAACCCGAATTCTGGAAACCCTATTTTACTTACGCTTCTGAAAACTACATGTACATGACAAGCGGTATTTATCTCAAAAGCTATTAAATCATTATGGAAGACCTTGTAATTAATGAGAATATAACAATACCTTCTGAACAACTCACGATCAGTGCTGTAAGATCTTCTGGTCCCGGCGGACAAAATGTAAACAAGGTATCAACCTGCATAGAGTTACGTTTTAGCCCTAAAAACTGCCCAGAGTTAACTGAAACAGCTATAAATAAACTATTAGCAGCCAACAAAAACAAGCTTGATTCCGAAGACTGTCTGATTATTACAAGCCAGCAATTCAGAGAACAGTATAGAAATATAGAAGATGCCAGAGAAAAGCTTCGCAATATGATTTTAGAAGCATTAAAAGTCAAAAAGAAAAGACGACCTACAAAACCAACAAAAGCTTCTATAGAAGAAAGAATGGCATCTAAAAAAATTCAAAGTCAGAAAAAAGCCAGCCGCAGCAAAAAATACGATGAATAATTAAATATTGCTTTCGTAGGGGTAGCAGACAGTTATAACCTTTGGAATCTCTGTATCTTTGACTATTACCTTTATATCGTCGCCGTTGTAGCGTTCGCCGACAATAGCAAGCTTTTCACCGCCGCGTTCTGACCACTTATCGACAACTCTGCCGTTCATCAGAGCATCTTCGACCTGTTTAATAAAAATATCTCTGGCAATCATCTGGTCATAAGCGTGCTTTGTCATTTCATAGTCGCCACTTGCTACAAGTTTTGCTATTCGTCTGCGTCCCATTATATTCCCTCTTTTTTTCTCTATATATTTAAATTCTAACTTTTATTTAACATATAGTAAATGAAAAATCATGGCAAAGGGAAACTTTTTTTAAGAGATAAGAGAGCAGAACTTAGCTTGGCATTGTGTTACGCTTCGCTGTGGGACACTTCGTTGTGGGACGTTTCACTGTGGTAATTGTTTATAATCGTTCGAAGAGTTCTATATTCAAAAAGTTCGAATTGTTTAGCTTACTAACTCTAGTTGATGGAGCTAAATAATCTGTATATAATAAAAAGTATGAAGCTTAAAACTCAAATAGAAAGAGCAGATATAGCCCAGGTTAAAGAATGCTTATCCAAAAAAGATAAGTATATGGCAAAGTTTCTAAAAATAGCTCCAGAATTTAATCTAAAAATAAACTCTTTAACCTCAGTATATCAATCTCTTATTGAATCTATTATTTCTCAGCAATTAAGTGGAAAAGCTGCCAGCACTATATTCATGAGGCTTTGCAATCTTTTCAATTCAAAACAGATTCGACCATTAGACATAATAAGAAGTGAAGATGATGAACTTAGAAGTGTGGGCATATCAAGGCCTAAAATAGCAGCAATACGAGATTTAACCGAGTTTGAGATTAATGGGAAACTGCCTGATTTAACTAAACTTCATAAAATGAGTGACAATGAAATAATCACAAGTCTTACCCAGATAAAAGGAATCGGCCGCTGGACTGTAGAGATGCTTTTAATATTTAAATTAGGCAGGATAGACGTTATTTCTGGCAAAGACTTAGGCTTGCGCAAAGGCTTTGCAGTCATAAAAGGCATCTACCCTACCCTTCCCAGCGACAAAGAAATGCTTGAACATGCTGAGAAATACTGGAAACCCTATCGTTCTATAGCTTCGTGGTATCTTTGGAGAGCCTGTGAAGGATAAAAAAAGCTTGTCTCTCAACCTTCAGGGGTAATGAACGTCCAGCGACTCAAAACAATATTGCCTTCGGTATTTTTTTCCAATACTAGAAGTTCTCCTAAAGGTCCAAAAGCAGCGTCTCTTGAACAGATTTTTTCAGGACCGTTAATTTTCCAGAACATTCTACCGTTATTACCAATGACAGCTAAGGTTCTTTGATTTCCTTCTACCGCAGAAACAAGCAAGTCTCCATCTCCATTGTTGGGACCGATTTCTAACCTAGATGGTTCAAAAATTTCACTAAACTTATAAACTTTATTCATTAAATTGCCAAAACAGTCATGCAAATTAACTTCCCAAAGTTTTTCCTTATTCAAGGCAATGTTCCACAAGAAACCATTATCTATAGGTATAGAAAAATGGATTTCAGGTAATTCAACAGAGTCCGTTGCATTTTTACCAAGGAAATAAGCATTACTTCCGCCAGACAAAATAGCCCCCTGATCACAGGCTTCTATTTGGCAAGCATTATACGGGCCTTTATTCCATTTTGGGAAAGCATGACCACAAATCATCCCCTGGTCATCAAGATAGATTATCTTACCAACTACAACATCATAGTCTATAACTTTAGAAGATGTTTTAAGCTTAAAGTTAGACAAACTTCCATTAGCAAGGTTTATGGTTATATACTTACCATTTGATGCCATAACATAAGCAAGATTCTTATGTACACGAAGCCCAACAAGATTAGAAGTTATTTCATCGGGTATAGCTGCAATAACATTCTTTTTTATCTGAATTCCAGACTTTTGAACTTCTGCTTTGGTGGAGGCCTTTTTCCCCCATGCCAACGGCTTAACCATAAACTTGGTTTTCGGAGCGCTATCGAAATCAGCTTCGGCATGGAAAATTCTGTCTCCGTCTACAAATACATAACGATTCATTGAAACAGGAGGAATATACTGTAATTGTTCTTCTATTACACCTGATTTATTTACTTTATACAGATCTAAGACTCCTTTGAAACCACTTTCAGGAATCATAGAAAGGATAATAGAACCATCTGCATTTACAGAATATAGTTTTAAATTTGCATTCTTACTAAAACCAAGATGAGTATTCTTTAGCAATTGCCCTTTTGGAGAATAAACTCTATATAAGTAACCAGCATTATCGCTATAATGAATAAGATGCAAATTAGCATATTTATCAACTACAAATCCGGTAGACTGCCATTGATACTCTCTTAAAAAAGCACCGGTTGCAGAAAAAACAGAAAGCTTATTTCTAGCAATATCACCTACGTAAAGTCTTCCGCCAGCATCAGTTTCAAGCTGACTGACCTGCATTACCTTGCCCTGTTCATCACCTGCACCGCCAACCTGTGCAATAACCTTACCATCAGCAAGAGATATTTTTCTAATAAGATTATCTGCAGCATTTGCAATCCATACAGCATCAGGTTCAGCCAGATTATCTCCGACTAAAGCAAAGTCTTCCAAAAGTTTAAATCCTTCGAGACCAGGAACAACTATACTTTTCAGAAGCTTACCTTTTTCATCGAAATAGCTAAGCTTACCTGCAACTGAATCTAATACCCAAAGATTGTTATTTACAACTCTGAATGATAAAGGACCATATGGAGAATCTTCTGCAAAGTTAGGGTCATTATTGCTATTATAAAAAGCAACTTTGCCTTCTTCATTTCCGTAATCAAGACTCCAGGACTGAGCCTGACATAGAGTTGACAGGCTCAAGAAAGCAACACATAAAAGAGAAATAGATTTCATTTAGAACCTCGAATTAAGCTTTTCTTAATACTCTAGAAATAGGAGCAATATTGATATCAGAAATACGAGGTGTTCTCAATGAAGAAGAGTTGTTCATCGCCTTATAAGTATTTCCTTCTTTAAGAATAATACCAATATGAGTATCTTCGTCTTTTATACCGTCACCAGTATAATCATAAGTTTTCCAAGTAATAACATCGCCTTCCTGATAGGGAGGAGGTGTTACTTCAACCCAGCCCTTAGCCTTAAGAGCTTTTACTGAATCACGGCAGTTAAGATATACTCTGTCAAGAGCACCAGCATTCTTAAGGGCAGTAGTAGCAACTTTTGCACAAGCCAATCTACCACCGCTTACATCTGAAGTTCTAAAATTAGTGCTACCAACCAAAGATCTTGCAGAAGCTACGATATTCTGCTGTAAAGTGCCGTCACCTGCTGAAACAGCATTTCCAGAATTACTTGAACCATTAGAACCGGAAGAACTGCCGGAATCTTTTGGATTATAAATATAATTTGCTGATACATATCTAGTTGTTCCATTGTATTCAATCTGATACCAGTCACCACTTTTTCCAATGACTTTTACTTCATCACCCTTATATAGGTTTCCAACTATTGTACCCCAGGCTCCGGTTCGAACATTTAAAGCAGTAGCTGTAACATAGCCAGTAAAACTTTCTGAAGATTCATTAGAATTATTATTATTGCTGCCGTTTGAATTGTCAGAAGAATTTGTTGTATCTACATAATTCTTGGAAATAAAAGCTTCATTTCCATTATATTTAATTTTATACCAGTCACCAATTTCACCAAGTATATATACTTTTTCTCCACTCTGGAATTTGGTTAAAACATCTCCAGACGGAGTTCTATGTACATTAGCCCAAAGACAGTTATTTACAACTCCATATTTCGGAGCAGTCTGTCCCTGCTTATTTGGTGTAGTAACCCAATTACCATGAATATAGCCTACTCTGCCGTTATAATTGACTTTATACCAATCTCCAAGTTCACCTATAATATCAATCTGATCTCCCTTTTTGTAGGTGCCAATAATATCACCCCAAGGATATGAGCGAATGTTCAGTGCTTCGGCAGTAATAGTGCCTTTTACAGAAGACTTATAATCACTGCTAGTGTTTTCACTCTTAACACTGATATCAGCAGTTTCCAAATCATCCTGTTTATTTTCGACGTTAACTACATTAGATTCATCGAAAGGCGTGAAAGCAAAAAGTGGAGCTGTAAAGATTACAGCAGCCATTATTACAGATAACGAAATATAGGAAAGCTTTTTCATACATTCCCCCTAAATATGTTGCTTTCTATAATACCTTATTTTAGCCCAAAAGTTTATATTTTATTTAATTATGATGATTATTTATTTCAGATAACTAAAACAAAAAAAAAGCTGGCTTTGCTTTGCCAGCTTTTTTGTTTGTCATTTACTCAACCTTCGGGTGTAGCAAATTTCCAACGAGACAATACTACTTTACCATCCTGATTTTTTTCCAAAAACAAAAGTTCACCCATATTTCCAAATGCTATGTCTCTAGAACATACCTTTTCAGGACCGTCAATTTTCCAGAACATTCTTCCATTTGTACCAATCAGAACTAATGTTCTCTTTTTTCCTTCTTTTGAAGAAACAACTAATTCACCATCAATTCCTTTAGGACCAATTTCAATATTAGAAGGATTAAAAGATTTGTTGAACCTAAAGCCTTTTCCCATCAAATTTCCAAAACAATCATAAATATTTAATTCCCAGTTCTTTTCTTTGTTCAGACTCATTTTCCAAACAAAACCGTTATTAAAAGGTAAAATCATTAAAAAACCAGGCAATACAAAAGTAGAAGTTGCATTGTTTGGTAAAAAGAAAGCATTATCACCGCCAGAAAGAATTGCTCCCTGATCACAAACATCTATTCTGCAAGAATCATAAGGACCTTTTGGACACTTAGATGGTAAATTTCCACAAATCATTCCCTGATCATTAAGGTAAAGCATTTTCCCATCTGAAATATCAAAATCAACTACTTTTGCTGATTTTATTTTACGACTGGATACATCACCTTTAACAAGATCAATCGTTAAAAACGAACCATTAGAAGCCATAACAAAAGCTTGATTTTTATAAACTCTCAAACCAACCAGCTTTGCAAAGACTATCTCGTCAGGGATTGAAGCTATAACTTCTTTTTTTATTTCCATTGCATAAGAAAGAGTTGAACAACAAATTAACAACAAAACAATAATCAAATATCTAGTTTTATTTATCATTATTCTTAGCTCCTTCTTTAGCTTTTGGCTGTTCTTTTTTTACTAATGCATTTTTACCAAATTCAAAAGGTTTAACAATGAATTTTGATACAGGAGCAGCTTCAAAATCAGCTTCAGCAAGATAAAACCTGTTATTATCCGAATAGAAATAACGATTCATTGCAACAGACGGAATAAGTGAATCTTTTTCGATTACATCCCCATACTTATTGATTTTAATACAATCTAGTTTTCCTTTATAGCCTGTTGGTGGAACCATAGTAAGAACCAAAGAACCATCTTTTTCTACAGAATGTAAGTAAACATTAGTGTAGTCCAAGAAACCTAAATGTATATTGCTTGTAAGCTGACCTTTAGGAGAATATATTCTATAAAAATATCCACCTTCTTCGCGATAATGAATCATATGCAAATTAGCATATCTATCAACAACAAAACCTGTAGACTGCCAAGGATAATCTCTTAAGAAAGCACCTGTTGAAGTAAAAACAGAAAGCTTATTTCTTCCAACATCTGCAACATAAAGTCTTCCTCCCGCATCAACTTCCAGGCTTTTTACCTGAACAAATTTACCAGACGTATTGCCACGGCCTCCAAATTGAGCAAGAACTTTGCCATTTGCTACCGATATCTTTCTGATAATATTATCTGAAGCATTTGCAACCCATATTGCATCAGGATTATCCGGATTATCACCAACCAAAGCAAAGTCTTCCAACATTTTAAAACCTTTAAGCCCAGGAATTGAAATGTTTTTTAGAAGTTTGTTCTTTTCATCGAAACAACATATTCGACCTGATATAGAATCTAGAATCCAAAGCTTATTATTAGTAATTCTAAAAGCCATTGGACCATAAGAAGTTCCTTCATATTTTTCATTAGTATTCCATCTGTTGCAATAACCTAACTGTTCAATTTTATCGCCATATTCAAGAGTCCATGTTTGTGCGTAGCACAAAGAAGATACTCCCAGTAGAACTGCGCAAAATACCGAAATAGCCTTCATTTAATACCTCAACATTAATTTCTTCTTAAAACTCTTGAAACAGTAAAATCGTCAATATCACCGATTCGTGGCATTTTTAGAGAAGAAGAATTATTCATAGCCTTGTATGTGTTTCCTTCTTTTATAATAATACCAACATGTGTATCTTCATCAATTACTCCGTCACCAGTCCAGTCATAAGTACTCCAGAATATAACGTCACCTTCCTGATATGGAGGAGGATTTACTTCAGCCCAACCCTTAGCCTTTAAATTATCTCTAAGAACATAGCAGTCCAGCGACATTTCATCTTCACTTATAGCACCAGCATTATTTAGTGCAGTAGAAACAACTTTTGCACAAGCTACACTTCCGTAATTAACATCAGCAGTTCTAAAATCTGTACTACCAACTAATGCTCTAGCCTGCTGAACAATATTCTGTTCTAAACTACCATCATTTGCAGCAACTGCATTACCAGAATTGCTACTTCCACTGCTGCCAGATGAAGAACCAGATGGCTCAGACTGCGAAATATAATCCATATAAACATATTTTGTTTCACCGTTATGTTCGATAAGGAACCAATCACCATCTTTACCTATAACATTAACCTGGGTGCCATTATATAACACATCTTCAATATTACCCCATGGGCCAGATCTAACATTTAAGGCACTAGCAGTAACATAACCAGTAAAACTCTGTTTTACTGCATTTGGGTTCTGATTGTCAGAAGCATTTTGGCTTAAATCAGTATCTACTAAATCAATATATTTCTTTGAAACAAAAGCTTCGTTCCCATTAAGTTCTATTTTATACCAATCGCCAACTTCGCCAATTATATTTACTTGATTGCCGCCATTCAAACGAGATATTACATCACCTGAGGGAGTCCTGCAAACATTGATTCCAAAACTACTGGAAACAAGACCATATTTTGGAGCAGTCTGCCCTTCTTTATTCGAAGTGCTTACCCAATTTCCCTGGATATAGCCAACTTGCCCCTTATATTTAACTCTATACCAGTCACCAAGTTCACCTATTATTTCAACTTCATCACCCTTGGAATAGGTTCCCATAACATCGCCCCAAGGATAAGAACGAATGTTTAAACTATCAGCAGAAATTATACCCTTACTTGGAGTTTTATTATATTTCTTCAAAGAATCTTTGGTTATTGTAATTTTATGTGACTTAGACTCAGAATCTTTTATTGTAATCTCAATTTTAGTAACTTCATCATCTTTTTTTGAATCATTTTGTTGAATATTAACGCTATTAGAATCATCAAATGGATTTAAAGCCAACAGCGGAGTAGCAAACAATGACATAGATATTACTGCGGCTAACGAAATATAAGAATGCTTTTTCATATATTCCTCCTAAAATTTGTTATTTTTTATTATACACTATTTCTTTTATAAAGTTTATAATTTTGTATTTTCAAATTATATTGATAACCTTATTTTTATTGTGTATATAATAAATAGTAACTTCTTCATTTTGGAGTAAAAATGATTAATTTAAAAAAATTTTCTTTTTTCAGTACATTACCTACACGTGAATTAGAAAAGCTAACTAAGCAATGTCGCTTTCAACAATATACTTCCGGAACAACTATTTTTGTAGAAAAAGAAGAAATAAAAGACTTAGTTTTTGTTGTTGAAGGTCAGCTTTCTGTTTTAAAGAATTATGGCGGAGAAAAGAAAACATTATTTAATCTTGATCCAGGTGATGTTTATGGCGAAGTAGAAATTCTTAACGGCACAAAAGCACTTTCTACAGTCATAGGTTATCAAGAATTTCAATTAATGTTTATTCCTAAGGAAATATACCTTAGATTAATCGGTCTTTATCAAGGTTTTGCGAAAGAATCCAGAGATCTGTATTCCAGACGAGCCAGTCTTCTGTTAGAAGAAACCGAGAATAAAGGTCAGCCTGCGAGAGTTATAACATTTTTTAATGTTAAAGGTGGTGCGGGTAAATCTGTTATTTCTGCAAATGTTGCTTGTATGCTTTCAAGATTTTGGAAAAAGCGTGTAGTTTTGATGGATTTAAATCTTGCTTTCGGTGACCAGGCAATCCTTCTTGGTTTAACCTGTGAAAGGAATATTCATAAACTAGTCAGTAAAAAATCATTAAAACTTTCTAATATTGAGGAACAATTAACTTTACATCAACCTTCAGGGTTAAAAGTTCTTTTGCCTCCTCCTGCACCGGAAATGGCAGAAACAATTCGTCCAGAACTAGTAGAACGCATAATAGAATTACTTAAACCTCATTATGATTTTATTATCATCGATACCCATAACCAGATTACAGACATGGAATTAAAAATATTAGACCTGAGCAATTTGATTATGCTTGTTATGACAATGGAATTAACCTTTATCAAGAATACAAAAGTTTTGTTAGATTTATTCCAAAGATTAAGAATTCCAAGAGAAAAAGTTAAAGTTATTCTCAATCGTGCATTCAAATCTTTAGGATTAGAGCCCGCTAAGGTAGAAAAATCTCTTCGCTATGCAATAAGCTATTTTATCCCTTCAGAAGGCGATATAGTTGTTCCTTCGGTTAATAAGGGTACACCTTTTGTTCTTTCAAAAAGTAGCGACGGTTCAGGATTATTAGCTTCTCTGAGACAATTGTGCGCAAGTATTGCCGGAGAAAATACAGATAACGGAACCTGGAGCATGTTTGCTCTCTTTAAAGAAGTATTTGGATTGGGTTAATCAATAAAATAACTTAAGCAAGTATTCCCGGCTAATATATATATTGATTTCATTGGCCGGGTTTTTCTTTTTCGTTGTCTTCTTCTTCGTCTTCATCAATAAAAAGGCCTAAGAATCTGTGCAAAAAGCCCTGCTTTTTCTTAGTACTCTTTTTATGAACTATTTCTCCGCTAAGTTGGCCTGATGATATTTCATCCAAATCATTTTCTACTGATGCAATAACAACAGAGACATTATCTTTTCCACCGTGTTCTAAGGCTAATTGAATCAGTTTCTGTACACAATCCTTAGGATTCATATTATCTCTAAGAACACCTGCCATTTGTGAAGCAGTAACTTCCCCATGAAGTCCATCAGAACAAAGAATAAACCTATCTCCTGATTTCAATGGACCAGAAGAAACATCTACTTTTATAACATCTTCATGGCCAACATATCTTGTTATTGAGTTCTTATAAGGATGTGTGCTCTTTTCTTCTTCACTTATCAAACCTCGTTGAAACAATTCTTCAACATAAGAATGATCCACAGTAAGCTGCTGAAGCTGATTATCTCTGTATCGATAGATTCTGCTGTCTCCTACATAACCAATGCAGTATTCTTTTTTGCGGAACGCTAGCAAAACACAGGTGCAGCCCATTCCACTAGCTTCTGGCTTTTCTTTTTGAGCTTTTCTAACATTAGTGTTCGCATCAGTTATGGCATTATTTACTATTCTAGATAGAGCCATATTTGGTTCTGCATTTTCAAAAGCCGCATTTACAGAATCTTTTGCAATTTGTGATGCAACTTCACCTGCTGCAAGCCCGCCCATGCCATCAGAAACCATACCGAAGGCGTGATTTTCAGAGGTCAGAAAAGCATCTTCATTGTGGTCTCGAACTCTTCCGACATTTGTTTCACCATAAAAAGAATATCTCATTACCTCATCACTCCTTCCGTTTAAAGCTTATCATGCTTTGCTTTTAATTCTGGCTGTTCAGGATACAAAAAGAGGGACATACTCCAAAACTGCTTTGCTCGTTCTTTTTCACCCTGTTCAGCATAATAATCGCCATATGCGTTCAAAACATTCTTATTGTTTTTATCTATGATATAAGCATTGTCTAATTCCTGCTTATATCCTTCTTTATTTCCTTGAGCTTTGTTAATCAAACAAAGGAGACAATGTAAATCAGCGGTATTGTCACCTTTATTAATTAACTCTGAAATTTTACTTTTTGCATCATCAAGCTTATCAAAAGCTTTACAAGCATCAATATAAGCCTTTCCATATCTGATATCATTAGCGTTAGCCACAAACAACTCTGTAATACTAGAATAAATATTAGCAACTTCTTCTAGGCTTTTCTGATGAGCAGCCTGATCTTTTTTAGATTTGCTGTTAGCTGTTTTAGATAAAGAACTAATTTTTGTTTTAAAATCATCTATAGTAGCTTTAAGCTTTGCCTGACCTTCTAAATCTGTCTTTATAAGTTTTACAGAGATATTCAAATCACCGCCAGCAACGCCTTCATACAGTCTGTTTTCATCATCATAGCCATCATGCTTGAATGATACAAGATATTGCATCGGTGCAAGACTAAGATTCAAAGGCGAAGTACCAACCATTGCATTATTAATATAAATATTAGCCCCTGAAGGAGAACTTTCAAGCTTTAGACGAACATTTGTCATCTTTCCGTAAATATAAAAGATACCCAGGAAAAATACAGAAGCTACAACAATAATCAGTATTGTTCGAACAAAACTGACTAGTGCAACAGGTGGCTTAGCAACAAGCTTACGAGAGGTCATTCCCGTATAATTTGTTGTTTCATCGAATTCATCACGGCTGAACCCATCATCACCAGCCTCTGCATGGAGAGTGCTTAAATCAAGAGAAGTGGTTCTTACTCCGGTTTTGCTGCCTTGAGATTCTTCTGGAACATCGTCAGCATTTGGGTCTAACAGCTTATCAAGTTCTGCTTTCATCTCATTGCAGGATTGGAAACGATGTTCTCGTTCCTTTTCCATTGCTTTAAGAATGATATTATTTAAGCGTCTTGGTACTTCCCCATTAAGTTCTATTGGCGGAATAGGCTTTTCCTGAATATGTTTCAGTGCAACAGCGTTTGCACTGTCAGCTATAAACGGTAATCTATCACAAACAAGCTGATAGAGAGTTACACCTAGAGAATAAATATCAGAACGATAATCTAAGTCTCTTTTACCAAGAGCCTGTTCCGGTGACATGTAGTCTGTAGAACCGAGAGTAAGACCTTCACCTGTTTTGCTTGTATTTTCAGCTGCCTTAGCAATACCAAAGTCAGTGAGTTTAACATTGCCATCAGCGTCCATCATGAAGTTACTTGGCTTGATATCACGATGAACTACTCCATGATCATGGCAGAACTGTAGTGCAGAAAGAGCACTATCCATGATTTTGACGATTTCTTCAAGACTGAAACCATCGGTGGATTTCATCAGTTCTTCCAAAGATTTACCTTCAAGATATTCCATTATGAAATATGGAGGTAAACCTTCTTCCTGACATTTTTCCTTTGTGGCAATATCGATTATCTTTACGATATTAGGGTGTTGGCTGACGCTTTCCATGGTTCGAGCTTCATCGAAAAACCTTGATACGACATCAGGCTCGTCAAGCCATTCACCAAGCAACAACTTTACAGCTGCTTTTTTTTCAAGCACTGTATGCTGAGCTAGATAAACGGTTGCAAAACCACCGTCGCCAAGCTTTCGAACAAGGGTGTAATTCCCCGCTCGTTTCATTGAATAATCTTCAGCCACCTTAAGAAACCTCTATTACATTCCAAGAAGAGATTTCAGCTTAGCAAAAATACCACCATCTTCTTGAACAACCATTTCTTCACCAATCATGCTTCTTGCAAGATTAGAAATACCAACACTTAAAGGAGAAGATGATCTTTCTGCAATAAGCATTTCACCACCATTAGAGGTTAAAATTGCATCTTCTGGGGCATAAGGCAAAGTCAGGATTTCTTTCTTCAGGAAAGCCTTAATTTCTTCAGCAGAAATAGAACCTGTCTGGCCGACCTTATTCATAATAAGTTTGAATTTAGAATCCGGGTATTTAAACTGATTCATAATTTCAATAACACGTCTAGCAGCGATTAAATGACCTATTTCTGGCTGACCAACTAGATAAATCAGATTAGAAAGTTCCCAAGTATTGATTGTAATATCATCAATAACAGCCTGAAGGTCTACCAAAACAAAATCATAGTTAGCTTCAAGGCTCCATAAAATGCTCTTAACATGATTGGGGTTAATCAGTTCAGCAAGTTCTGTTTTCTTCGGAGCTGCCAGATAATCGAAATCAGCTCCTTTATGAATAAACTTCTGAATATTTTCAGGAGTAACTTCAGTTTCTCCTATAGCTTCAATGATAGTCTGGCCAGGTTTACCCTTTAAGAAAGTCAAAACATCGCCAAATCTTAAATCTAAGTCAACAACGACAACCTTCTTTTCAGCTTTAGTTGCAAGATAATGAGCAAGATTTACTATTATAGTAGTAATGCCTGTTCCACCCTTTGGACTATAGAAAGAGACGATTTGAGAACCTTCTCTGGAAAGAGGTTTCAAAGTCTGCCAGATATCACCAACAGCAGTATCTACGAATATAAATTCGTAGGTATCAAATTTAATAACATCACGATGAGAAAGCAAATAAGCTTCATTTGGAGGAAGCTTTTCACCATTAGCAAAAGTTCCGTTTGAACTGTTAGTATCTGTAAGAATACATCTGCCATCTTGAAGTTCCACTTTAGCATGATTTCTTGAAACCATACTGCTTGGCAGTTGCAGAGTTTTACCTTCTTCGCGGCCTATAGTAAATGCAGCACCAGGTGTTAATTCAAATGTTTTACCAAGAAATGGCGGTGTGTTACCAACCAGATATTTCTTTTTGGCTTCTTCAGGAATGACTACTCGTCTGTAGACGGTCTTAGCGCTATTATTTTCTTCGGTCATTATTCATCTCCAAGTTAAACTTCAAGTATCAGCCATTATAGCACACTTATAACTTAGTGCAAGAATTATTTGGACATATAAAAAAATCATTGATGAATAAAGGTAAAATAATAGCAAAAAGTGACGATATGAAAGTGTAGGATTATTCCATAGGAGAAATAAAATGCTAAAAGAACTATCTACAGCAGTAGTTTTGACCCTTATTTTTTCTATTGGTGTAGGCGTTTTATTCGTCAGAACACTTATTGAAATGGTTGAACTACTATTTAATGGGGAACTTGAATCAGAGGAAGACAGAAAAAAAGAAGAGGGTCTAAGAGCATAATAAAATAAGAACTATAAAAAATCAGTTCTTTAAAACACCGTGTATAGAACAGTTAAATAGACGGCGGCCATTCTTATATATAATAGAATACTCTCCACCTCTGGGACAGACCGGAATAGAATCCAGTGCGCCTATTTCAACTAGTTTTTCTCCGTCAAAACGGGTAACTCTTTTACCAAATTTTCTATCTGCAAACAAAACAGCAAGAATAAGCTTTCTCATTCTTGCAAAGCATTTTATCTTGAAATCCTTTTCATGATCTTCTACTTTTTTCAGAATTTTACCATAGTTATTCTGAGCTTTTTTATATGTTTCAAAAAGAAGAGCATCTCTTTTAATATCTATTCTCACAATCCCTTCGCTGCCCTTTTTGGTTTCCTTATTATCAATGTTATCTATTAATTCAAGATATGACTTCTGGAAAGCAGTATGAACGTTTTGAAAATCAAGAGATTCAAAAATGTTTTCTTCTTCGCCAACATCCCCCACTTCTATATCATTAACTACCAATGGTTTATGGGTTTTCATCGTTTGTCTGGTATTTCTTTTAGACATAAACATAAAAAACAACGACAGAAAGGCCAGAAATATCAAAAAGATTCCTAGCCATAGCACATTCTGCTTAGAAAAAAGAGTTTGTTGTTTCATGTTACCGTTCTAACATGATAAACTGTTTGCAAAATACTGTCAAACATTTGAAACATAAATAATAAAGAAAACTAAAATAAAAAAAGCTGGCTTTAAAGAAAAAATACTAAAAGCCAGCTTTAAATTTACAGATTATTTATGTGAAACAACTAAGAACATAGGAACAGTCGCTCTTTCTATAAGAAATACCGAACTCTGTTTCTTTTCTCCGTCTTTCAAAGCTTTTTCCAAGTCTGCTTCATTATTAATATCACTGCCGTTTACCTGAGTAATGATATCGCCTTTTTTCAAGCCTGATTTATCAGCAGCAGAATCATCTTTTACTCCAGCAATAACAAGACCTGATGAAGTTTTTAAACCCAATGATTTAGCTAATTCATCAGTTAACTTTTGTACCTTCAAACCTAATTTATCTGTTACAGCTAAAGGTTTTGTTCTAACAGGATTTTCCTTAATTTCAGAAGAAGCAAGACCGAAAGTAGAAGGCATCTGTTCAAGTTTAATCTTCAATTCAACAGGCTTGCCATTTCTCAAAACCTGAGCTTTTATTTCTTCACCAACATTTCTAGCGAAAATAAACTTTTGAACATCTTCAGTTGTTTTCATATCTTTTCCGTTGAAGCTTCTTATGATATCCATTTTTCGGAATCCAGCTTTAGCGGCAGGCGATTTATCTGTAATATCCATAACTACAGCACCCTGTTTATCTTTTAAACCGTAATGTTCACTAAGTTCATCGGTAACAGAAACCATCGAAATTCCTAAGTAAGGTCTTGAAACAGTGCCACCCTTAGAAATCTGTTCAGCTACTTTTACAGCTAGATTAGATGGTATTGCAAAGCTTATTCCAGAACCAGGAGCTGTAAAAATCAATGTGTTAATGCCGATTACTCTGCCCATTATATCTACAAGAGGTCCGCCAGAATTACCTGGATTAATGCTGGCATCAGTCTGAATAAAGTCCTCAATTGCAGCAGCACCGAGACCAGATCGACCAACTGCACTTACAACACCAACAGTTACAGTCTGTTCCAAACCCAATGGACTTCCTACTGCTATACACCACTGCCCTGATTCAACTTCATCAGAATTTGCAAATTTTGCAGCAGTCAATTTTTCATTTGCCTTAATCTTAATTACAGCAACATCTGTCTGAGGATCTTGGCCCAATACTTCTGCAGGGTATTCATTACCATTATGAAGTTTAACGGTAATCTTTGAAGCACCTTTAACAACATGGTTGTTGGTTAAAATAGTTCCGTCTTCTTTAAATATAATTCCGGAACCGCCACCAAGTATTTTTTCTTCTTTCTTTTCGTTTCTTGGCATTTTGAAGAATTTTCTGAAAAATTCTTCTGCTTCATCTGAATCTTCGTCAGAATCAAATCCGAAAACAGATGATACTTTAGAAGTCTTTTCTATTCTAATATTAACAACACTCTGCTTTAATTGTTTCGCCACATTTACAAATGCCTTCTGCATAGAAATTGCAGCCGACAAACCCTGGTCATCTGCTGCTTGAACTGGTGAAACAAAGGTCATCAAAGATAATACTGCGGCAAGTATTCCAACAGTTATTTTTCTCATAAACAATAAACCCTCCTTCTGGTTTTTATTTATTTTGTATGTTTTGACAAATAAAAATCCAAAAGGTTCCAAGTTTTTAAAAAATTAAATAAAAAACTCTTCAATCAAATAAAATCCCTAAAAAAATAAAATCAGAGAAGTTCGAAGTCTCCTTCTAATATCTTTACCTCTCGAACTAATGAATTCAGATATTCTTTACATAAAGGATAAGATAGTTTTTCATTTTGATCAAAATCAACAATAATCTCCTGGTTATTAATCTTGATATCTATATCATAAGGATAATCAAGAATTTTTGAACAAACTTCTTCGGTAAAAACTCTGTTGATATCATTCGGATTAGATTTGGTAAATATTACATACTTTTCTTTAAATCCCCTATTTTTTATACCAAATTTATCATTTAGAAAAACATCTTTTAATTTAATTATGAAATAAGAGATTATTACAAAACCGTAAACGCAGGAAATAACAGCAACTACAGGAGCACTCTTAGATGCTAACATTACAAAAATAGGGACAAGAAAAAAAAATAAACCAAATAAGATACCACCCAAATAATCAAGAATAGCCGAACTTTTTGTTATTAAATGAAAATCAGGAAAGCTCTCTTTAGTTTTGAATATTAATTTAGACTTCCATTCAGAATGGTCTCTTTTGCGTTTTCCAATATGAAAAGACTCAACAAAACAGTAACTGTAACCATTTATAATGCCAAAAATAATATTACTATTCTCTATATCTTCAATTGCGGAAAGAGAAGGAAAACGATTCATTACGGCATTAACCGTCAAATAGTCGCAATAATTGGCCTCTAACAGACCTGCCAAACGTTTTACACCGTTTCTTCTTTTTTGAACTTTCTTTTTTGCATAAGGCCACAACAAATTCATATTGTATTACCTTTTAAATTAAGTAAATCAGCCTTCTTTGCCCAATAATAAGACTTTTCAAAGTTTTTTTCATATAAACTCCTAAATATAATTTAGATTTATTACAAAAAAAAGCTGAGCTAATACTCAGCTTTTCTCAGTGAGAATCATTTAACAGAACCGTTGCAGATGCGCTTGCCAGACTTGCGGTCAAATAGCAGGATTCCATCGCCACCGATATCGAATCTTACTTTTTGGCCTATTGCAAAAGCTGTGCTTCCGAAAACAACGCTTGTAAGCAGGAAATTATCAAGTTTAAGCTTGAGGGTTGATTCCATACCTGTAGGCATTGCACCGTAAACTTCAGCTTCGAAAGCACCTTTTTCATTGATGTGAATGTATTCAGGTCTTACTCCAATAAAGAAGTCTTCATTGGTAACTTCTTTCTTTTCTTCGGCATGGTCTTCAACAGCTTTATCAATGCGAGGTTTAAAGAGTTCGTCTTTGTTTTGTTTATCAATTACAACAGCCTTGCTAGCAGCTTCATCTCTTTCTTTGAACCATTTATCAAGAGACAGAGATTCTTTTGGAGTGAAAGTTATTTTTTTACCGTTAAGTATTTCTAAGGCTATAGAGCTATCGCCGGCCTGTTTCCCTTTTGCTTCCATAAAGTTAATTGAGGGATTACCCACAAAGTCTGCTGTAAAGGTATTATTCGGCTTCAAATAAACATCTAATGGAGCATCATACTGCTGAAGAACACCGTTGTTCATGAGACAAATCTTCGTAGCAAGGGTCATAGCTTCCATCTGGTCGTGAGTAACATATACGAAAGTAGCACCAGTAGTAACATGCAAACGCTGCAATTCGTATCTCATGCCAAGTCTAAGCTTTGCGTCAAGGTTAGAAAGAGGTTCGTCCATGAATAAAACTTTTGGCTTAGGTGCAAGAGTTCTTGCAATAGCAACTCTCTGCTGCTGACCACCAGAAAGTTCTGCTGGGTATCGGTTCATAAACATTCCAATCTTAACAATTTTTGCAGAAGACTGAACAGCCATGTCTATTTCTTCTTCTGTTAAGCCTCTGACTTCCTTAAGAAGATTGCCGTTCTTAATGATTTCAAAGTTTTTATTAAGAGTTTCACCATTTTTCTTATGGTCTTCCATAATTCCATCAAGCTTTGATTCATATTCTTTTGCTAATTTTTCACATTTTGAAGAAGCGCTGCCGTCTGTTCCAATATCCAACTTTGTTATTTCTATAGCTGTCCAATAGGTTATATCGTAAACATCTATAAGCTTACGCAGAATATCGTCGTAATGTTCACCAACCAGTAATTTTGGAAGGCGCTGAGAATCCTTCAAAACTCTGATAATATCAGCACAAATCTTGGCTTTATCATCTCTTAATGGAAGTTCTTCCTTGATATTTCTCAGACCAAAAGAGATGTTTTCATAAACGGTCATATTAGGCCAGAGAGCGTAATTCTGGAACAAGAAACCAACTTTTCTTTTATTAGCTGGAACATTTATACCTGCTTCACTATCGAAAACAACCTTATCACCTATTGTAATGCGGCCGCTAGTAGGAGTTTCAAGTCCAGCAATCATACGAAGCGTTGTAGTTTTTCCGCAGCCTGAAGGACCGAGCAATGTAATAAACGAGTTGTCTGGGATATATAAACTTAAGTTATCTACAGAGTAGAATCTATCGAATTTTTTAGTAATGTTTTCTAATTTAATTTCAGGCATTGTCTCTTGCTCCTATTCCGCTGTCTAAGCTTGCTCCAGTTATTTTATTAACAATTGTATTGAATACAAGAATTGTAACAATCAAAATCAGGTTGATTGCACTTGAAAAAGCATATAAACCCATTTCATCGAAGTAATCCAATGTGGTTGCCATAATGAACCCTTGTGTACACAATAGTAAGAACAATGAAAGTTCTCTCAGACAGGTCATAAACGGCAACATATAGCCATTAACTATTGTTGATTTCTGTATAGGAATAATTATATTCCAAAGTCGCTTTTTCCAAGGGATATCAAGAATAATTGCAGATTCTTCAATTTCATTGCTAAGCTGTAACATTGAGTTCAAAGCGCTTTTGCTGGCAAATGGGATATATTTTATTGTACCTGCAATAATCAATATTGTGTAGGTGTTAAACAAGTTCATAGTTTCATTTGAGAATAAAACGAAGATTGCTGCGCCTACAGCTATTGAAGGCATTAGATAAGGCAAGAACGCCATTGAGTTAACATAACCAGCCCATTTGCTTCTGCGATTCTTTGCGACTGCATAGCCAACCAGCATACCAATTGTGCCTGCCAGCAAAGCACAGCAGATAGAAACCCAAAGAGTTCCGAAGAATGCTTGCCAAATAGTCTTATTGAAAATAATACCTTTCTGCCCATACATACTGCTGTCTGCACCTGGGTCAGTAGTTAGCCACCATTTGCTTGTGAGATTTCTGAAGTCTCCAGTGTACAAGAAACTATAATCGCCTGGGTTCGGCAAGAAGGTTTCCAAAGCAAATAATGCTATTGGGAAAATACTAGTAAAGAAGGTGATTATAATGAAAACCCAAGCGATGCCATATTTTGCCGTCTTACCCAAATCGAAAAGAGATTTCTGACCAGCTTTACCGGTAACAGTTGTGTAATTTCGTCTGTCGGTAAGACTCATCTGGTTCAAAATCATGATTGCAACGCCGAAAAGCATCATTATTATTGCCAGAATACTTGCTTCACCAGTGTATTTAGCATTCATCGAAATGTATTTGGTTGAAAGAGTTGTTAAACCCAAATAGTGAGGTACTGGATAACTACCAACTGCACTACCGAAAACAAGAAGAATAGTTGATAAAATTGCAGGTTTAACCATAGGCAAAGTTATCTTTGTTGCTATTTTCCATTTGGGTGTATCAAGAATCTTAGCGGCTTCTTCAAGGTTCGGATCCATATTCTGGAAAATACCACCGATAAGAATATAAGCAAATGCTGAATAGTGAAGCCCCAAAACAATAATGCTTGGGAAAAGCCCCTTACACCACCATAACGGCATTGTAATTCCAAATATAGAAGCTAATAGACCATCAGAAGTTCCGCAAACTACGCTACTATCGAAAAGGTTTTTCCAAACAACTGATAAGGTCCATTGAGGCATTATGTATGGGAAAATGAAGATTGAGCTCAAATACTGCTTAAACCTCATATTGGTTCTTGTAACCAAAAAGGCAAAGCCACCACCATATATAATGGCAACCAGACATGAGAATACAGCCAAAATTGTAGTATTCAACAAAGGATGCCAAAGATTTACCCAGGAGTATTTACTAGTAAAAATATCTATATAGTTTACTATTGAATAGCCAGAGACTTTACCGCTTAAGTAAGCATCTAATGTGCCTGGATGTATTTTTATGGTATCTTCAACGATAGCAACAATTGGTGCCAGTGTTGTAAAGGTAAGCAATATACCAAAAACAAACAGGATAATATTCTGAGGCTTGGAAAAATAAGTTTTGATGCTGTTTATAAATTTATTACTATTTGTATTCTGCATAGAAAAACTCCTTAATCAGCCATCAGGTCTATCCAGCGACCGATTGTAAAGGCTACTTTGGTGCAATATTCAGGGTCTTCAAGCACAAGGCAGCCACAGCCTTTTTGAGAGCTTTCCCACCAATACTTACCTCTGTCATTCTTTACTTCGTATTTGTTTTGTCCATCAACATAACCACCCTTCTGATGATTATGTATTTCTTCATTCAAAGCATCAATCATTGGATTAGAAGAGTAACAGCCCATATCTTTACCCCAGGCTTCAAAACCATTTTGCTGAGTTGTTAAGTAGTTAATCAGAGCACAGGCTGTCCATGGAAGCGGGCTATTGTCAGTAACAAAAAGGTAATGACAGTAACCAAAACCACCTATTCCAACATAATCATCTTCATAAGCAGCTACTTTTACGTTATTCAGAGAAACGTTAGCTGATTCCTGAACCGAACGAAGCTTTGAATAAACAAGAAGACCACATTTATCTTTTGCGGAAGAAGAAATAAGGATATTGCAAATTGGCCCGTCATCAGTCTGACCATTGTATTGCTTCATCCAGAGTTTTATCCAGGCAAGAGCATACTTACCGTTCTGGTCAAGCTTGAAATATTCTGCGTCTTTAGCAACTTCTTCAATAGTTTTGTCGAAATAATCTTTCTTTTCCTGAGGAAGCGCATCATAAGCCTGCTTTAAAACAGCCGCATACTTAGGAGAAGTAAGCATATACAGGAAATTCATGCCAACTGTTTCTGTTGCAGCATACATGAAGAGAGGTCTAACACCTTTGTAGACAAAATCCCAACAGTTTTTATAAGCCATTTCACCGCGGCAGTTATATTCAAAAACCTTAGAAAGCATTAAAAGAGGTACATAACCTTTGTAAGTTTCTAAATCATAACCGTTTGCCTTGGCCCATTCTTTTGGTACAAATCTTTTTAGAAAACCAGTATCAAGCATTTTAGGCTTAAATTGGGTACCGTCCTGAATAAGAGTCATGGCAAATGTACCCTTTTCTTTGGCGGCATCTGCAATTAACTGGTCATATATCTTATTATTTTTAGGCTGTTGCCATTCGAAGGTTAAGTTATAACTAGGATCAATTGTTTGTAAATACTTGATAAACTTAGGGATAGCATCTTTACCTCGGCTTGAATTGCCTAAACCAAAGAATGCCTTACCTTTAGACTCTTCAATAGCCTTTTTAGCCAGTTGTTCCAGCGTCATACCTTGTGCTTCTTTAATAATGTCGTCTACCTGCGACTTTTTTGGCTTGTTTTCAGAACAGCCGGTAGTCACAAAAAGGGCTACAACAATAAAGAAGACAGCACCCAACACTTTAGCGTCTGTTATCTTCATCATCAAACCTCTACGTTTTGGTTATCTATACATTATAAAATACTAACTTTTGTATGAAAAGAAAAATTTTTAGGAAGGGAGAAAGAGATAAGGGAAAAGGGAGGAGGGAGAATTGAAAACTGAAAATTGAAAACTGAAAGCTGAAAGCTGAAAGTTGAGAAATGAGAAATGAGAATTTAGAGTTGAGAATTTAGACAGTCTTTAAACTGTACCCATAAAAATGGACACATATCATTTTTATGGGTACAGTTTAGAATAAGGTCGAACAAGCAACTGCCCGCTCTCTGCTCTCTTCAATCTTCTATCTTATATCTTATATCGTTATTTCGTAGATTACATCTTTGTTTAACAACGTTCTTATTCGATTCATAGCTTCTGTTATCATAGTCATTGTTTCATTATCAATGCAATGACTATATGCTATAAATCCTCTGGAATTATTCAGTTCATCTACTTCCATAATAGTATTGGAGTAATTATTATAAAGTTCTGTTAAAAGTTCTAATGCTTTTTCATATTCTCCATATTTTTCATAGCAAATTGCTTGGTAATAAGTTATAGGCATTTCTGTAGAAATCCCACTACTTCCTTTTGCTTTTTCAAAGTTTTCTAGAGCCTCTTTGTAATTATTCAGGAAATAGTTGCCAATACCTATATTCCCATAACATTGTTGAATTCTTACTTGGTTTTGAATATTAACTAATACAAAACTGCTAAATTTAATAAGATCTTTATATTCTTTAAACTCATATAAAAAATTAAATAACTTACTTGATATTTCATAATTAGAAGGGAATGCTTTTATAGCATGAAATAAACAAAGAAAAGCCGCTTTAATATTATTTTGTATTCTAAGGTTTTCATATTTATTAATATAATTTTCAGGGAGACCAATTATATCAAATGTAGAATCGTAATCTATATTAGAATAATCCATTTTTAACTTCCTATTATGTCTATTATTTAATTAAACTTGCTGGAGTCAGGTCTTCGGTGCCTATGAACTCAGAAGCCCCAGAAGGCGTCTTCGCTAAAAAATGGGTTCTTTGTCTTTTCTCTTTCAATAGAGGTTTCAGGGCCATGGCCTGGAAGTACAATACGATCAGACAAAGATAAAATCTTTGATTTAATTGACTCTACCAATGCTTTTCCATCACCGCCAGGAAAGTCTGAGCGACCTACTCCCTCACGAAATAGAGTATCTCCTGAGAAAACCATTTCATCAAATATAAGAACCATTCCGCCCCTTGTATGACCAGGAACATGGCGGGCAATTCCCATATGTGAACCAGTCTTAAAAGTATCGCCTTCTTTTATAGTGATTTCGGCAGGTTTTATTGTAACTTCTTCATCTATAAAGTAAGACAAATTCTCATCAGGGTCATTTAACAAACCAGAATCTTCAATACTGATAGCAACTTTGGCATTAGGGAAATTGCTTCTGAAGAATTCTACACCTGCAATATGGTCGCCATGGCCGTGAGTTAAAAATATAGTCAGCTTTTCAAAATTAAGCTCTTTTATGCGTTCAGCAATTTCTTTTGAATTGCTGCCTGGATCAACAAGAAAAGCTTCTTTTGCATTTTCTTCATATACCAGATAGGTATTTTCTTCAATAGGGCCAACAATATAACGTTCCGCAACCAGATTGTTTACTTTAAATGTTTTCATTTAATACCTCACTTCTAATTCCTATTTCTCTGCTCCTCTGTCGTTTTGTTACTCTAAAAATCTGGATTGCCACGGCTACGCCTCGCAATGACGTATGACCGCCCATCACTCACCACCTACCACCTATCACGCCAAGCGAAGCTTGGCTTTACTGATACTCTGGTTTTACAATTCCTATATATGGTAGATTGCGCAAATAGCCTTTGTGGTCAAGCCCGTAGCCGACAACGAATTCATCGCCGATTGTAAAACCGCAATAATCGACTGAAACATGCTGCTGAAGATTAGACGGCTTATTGCAGAGAACGCATATTTTTATGCTTGCGGGTTCTCTGGTCTTTAAGAGCTTCAAGACATGAGAAAGAGTAAGGCCTGTATCAATGATATCTTCAATAATCAAAACATTTTTGCCAGTAATACTTTCTGCTAAGTCTTTTTCAACCTTTACAACCCCAGAACTCTTTGTCGCATTGCCATAACTCGACACAGCCATAAAATCAAGCTTCTGGTCCAAATCTATGCTTCTGCACAAATCAGCGGTGAAAAGAAAAGAACCCCTAAGAATAGAGACTACCGTAAGTTCTTTCCCTTTAAAATCTTTGGTAATCTGCTTACCAAGTTCTTTTATACGTTCTTTAATCTGTTCTTCTGTAATTAATACTTTTTCAATTCTGTAATCTAAATATTCAATGTTAGACATTTTGTTTAGCCCATTCTATAGTCTTTTTAAGTCCTTCTTCCAAAGGAACAACAGGTTCCCATTTCAACAATTCTCTAGCTCTGGTAATATCTGGTTTTCTGCGTTTCGGATCATCTTTCGGCAAAGGAAGATTTATTTTATTCACTTTTATGCCAGAAACCTTGATTATTTTTTCTGCAAATTCATTAATGGTTATTTCAGATGGGTTTCCAAGATTAACCGGATCTTTATAAGAACTTTCCATCACGCCCATCATGCCTTTAACCAAATCAGAAACATAGCAGAAACTTCTGGTCTGTGTTCCATCGCCATAAATAGTGATGTCTTTTCCCTTTAAAACCTGAGAGATAAATTCAGGAACAACGCGACCGTCGTTTAATCTCATTCGTGGACCATATGTATTGAATATACGTATTATTCGAGTATCAACATTATGGTAATCGCGGTATGCAACGACTATAGCTTCTGCAAAGCGTTTGGATTCGTCATAGCAACTTCTAGGACCAACGGGATTTACATGACCCCAATAATCTTCTCTCTGAGGGTGAACTTCAGGATCACCGTATACTTCTGATGTTGAAGACAAAAGAATTCTAGCATTGTGAGCCATAGCCATTCCAAGCATATTATGAGTGCCAAGAGCGCCGACCTTAAGAGTCTGTATCGGATGTTTCTGGTAGTCGATTGGACTGGCCGGAGAAGCTAAATGATAGATTCTATCAACTTTTTCACCTAGATAAATCGGCTGAGTAATATCGTGTTTAATTACAAATAAGTTATCTGACTTTAAGTGTTCTAGGTTTTTAGGGGAACCAGTAATGAAATTATCAATTACAACAACGTGGTGCCCTTGCTTTAAAAGTTCTTCTGTTAAGTGGGAACCAATGAACCCTGCCCCACCTGCTACGACTATTCGCATTTATTTACTCCTACACTTGTGTTGGCAAATATTTTATCACTTCTTATTTTAAATGGCAATGGCAGTCTTTTTTCCAAAAGATGCGCCCCCAGAGTTTTTTAAAAAATTGCTGGGAAACTGTTTTGAGGCTACGCCTCGTTGGGGTAATTGGAACGCTGCGCTGGGGGCAGATCTTCACCCACCACTTACCACTTATCGCTAATTCTAGGGCAGATTGTTTTCTCCGACTTCTTGACAGGATTCAATTTATAATGATAGTATGGTACACTAATATTAGGAGACGAGGGATGGCACGCAAATTTTTTCAAGATTTAGAAGCTAAGCTTCCTAGAAATACTAAGCATAAAGTTGTTGTACCCTTAGCAGCTAACAAAGCTGTTGCATTAGCATTAAAAGAAGCCTTAGACAAAAATATAATCAACGGAGCAATATTAGTCGGCTCTTCTAATGCAATAAAATCTGAATTTGGTTCTCTCTGTGAATCAGATAAGATTTCTCTTATAGAAGCTGTCTCAGAAAAAGAAGCCCTAATAAAGTCAGTAGAAGAAGTAAAAAAAGGTAATGCTGATATTATCATGAAGGGCATGTGCCAATCAGCCTCCTTGATAAAAGCTGTTTTAGATAAACAGAATGGTCTGGAACATGGTTTTATGTCTCATTTAACCTGTTTCCAGCTTCCAGATAAAGAAAGCTTTGGGTTACTCACAGATTCAGCAGTAAACATTGCTCCTGATGAAGAAACTATGGTCAAAATCATAGAAAATACTTATAAAGTATTTAAAAAATTAAGCGATAAAACACCTATGGCCGCCTTATTAGCAGCCAACGAAAAAGTTTCTGACAAAATGCCGTCTACAAAATTAGCTGAAGCTGTTTCAAAAAGATTTGCAGAAAGAACAGATATAATCGTAGAAGGCCCTGTAGCTTTCGATTTGGCTGTAAGTTCAAAATCTGCGCAAATAAAGAAGTATAAAGGCAAAATGAACGGCAATGCAGATTTGTTTATAGCACCAAGAATAGAAACAGCGAACGCTTTATACAAATCATTACAGCATTACATTCACGCAGATATGGGAGGACTCCTATATGGAGCCTCTGTTCCTGTTATTCATCCATCTCGAGCAGATAATGCAGAAACTAAGTATAATTCATTAGTATTAGGCATTGCCGCTTATTATTTGTAATAACTATTATATTTCAGAGAGAAGTTATATTATGGCCGAACAAAAAGACAAAAATCTTCCACAGGAAGAACTACCTGAAAACACAGTCAATTCAAAAGTTAAGTTTTCAATTGGCCGTGTTGCAGAGCTTCTCAGAAAGATGGAAAAACTTATAGGCATTCCCCTTTCACTTCGTTCAACATCTGGCGAAGTAGTTTGCAAAACAGATTATTTCTATGGTCCTTGCAGTTATATAAGAGGAACAGATTCAGGTTGCGTCAGATGCCGTAAAGTTTACAAAAATATTGAAAACAGGGTTATAAAAAGAAAAGTTCCATACGTATGTCTTTGTTATTGCGGTTTTTTAATATTTGCCGTTCCTTTGGAATTCAGGGGAGAAATGGTTGGAACATTAATCGGCTCTCAGATTCTGCCAGTTTCAGAAGGTAATACTGTTTCAGATTTTAAAGAAAGATTCATTCAAAAAGCGAAAGAACTAGGATTAGAAGAAACAGAAGAATTCAACAAGTCTTTTGAAAAAGTAAAAACTTTGGATTCCGATAAACAGCGACCGAGATTTCTTTCATATCTGGAAGAAATAGCTCAGCATTTTGTAGAAATAGCGATAGCAGATAAACCATGGAATGTTCTTCTGAAAGAAATTAAAAAGAAAGCGCCAGAATTTGGAAAATTCTAAGGATATAGTTAATGTTTAAACTTCTGAAAAATGGTCTTGTATTGCAACCTGATTTCACTTTTAAGAAGCAAAGTATTCTGATTCAGGATGATATAATATATGACTTATTAGAACCAGAACAGATTCCACTAAAACCTGTTGAAACAGAAATCAATCTTGAAGGTCAGGTTGTTTTCCCAGGATTAATAAATGGTCACGACCATTTAATAGACACTTCCTGGCGTTCTTTTGGCCAAATGCCTGTAGATAACTGGTTTGAATGGGAAAATTCAATACATTCAGAGCCTGATTATAAACTTCAGCAAAAGCTTTCCGCTTCAGATTTATATATAGTAGGAATGTATAAAAATGTTATTTCAGGTGCAACCACTATAGTTGACCACTATCCTTCAGAAGTTTCCGGAACTTTTACAGACCATGAACTTGCCTCACTTTTAAAGTATTTTTATCAGGCACATTCCGTATCAGATAAGCGACTGCACTGGTGTTCAAACATTGTTGAACAGTATCGCAACACGCAGGGTATACTTCCATTTATTATTCATGCGGGGGAAGGAAAATGCAAAGAAATTAGTGAAGAAATTGACTATTTAAACAAGATAGATGCACTTTCAAAAAATACTGTTCTTGTTGATTGCTGTTATCTTAAGGATTCCGACTTACAACTTATTGCTAGTAAGAAGTCATCTATTGTCTGGATTCCCGAATCCTGTGAAAGAATATTTGGAGCTCAACCTGATATAAAAAGAATCTTAGAATTAGGAATAAAAGTCTGCTTAGGTACAGACAGTTCAAATACTGGTTCTTCTAACATGCACACTGCATTCAGTGCTGCAAGAAAGTATTCTGCTGATTTTCTTAACAACAGCATTACAGCGAAAGATCTGATAAAAATGGCGACCATAGATGCAGCACAGATTTTTGGAATAGAAAAAGAAGTTGGTTCGCTGGTTCCTGGTAAACGCTCTGATTTTATTGTCTTTGAAGATAATGGTGATGACCCATTTGAAAACTTTATGAATTTAATGCCTGAAGATTACTCAATGGTTATTCACAAGGGCAATATGATTGTTGGGAATGATGAATTCAGGCGAACTTCAGTTGATTTCAGCCGTTATTCTGAAGTCAAACTCAATGGAGCGACAAAACTGCTTTTCGGTCGCCCGGTTCAGTTGATAGAACGCATATGCAACAAGCTTGATAAAGAAATAGTTTTCCCATTCTTTGACGTTCTGGAAGAAGATTAAACCGGTTGCCAATTATCAGGTAACTGATAACTGAAAACCGAATTAAATGGGATACTTTGTTGTGGGACGATTGCTTTTGCAATCTGTGAGTCGGCGACTGATGTCGCCTGTGATTTTAGTTATAAATATTAGAGCTATTTCAGAGAAATAATAGAAGACTGTTGAGAAAGCTTTTTCAAAGAAACGAATAGTATTTGTCTAACGCGTTCTCTAGATATATTTAATCTGCGTCCAATTTCTGCTAAGGATATTTCTTCGCAGTCTATTCCGTAAAAATTCACAATTATATAACGCTGCCTATCATCTAGGGAGTTAAGAGCCTCTTTTACAGCCAGAATTTTCTGTTTTTCAAAATAGGTTTCTTCTGGAGTAAGGCTTTGCTTATCTTCTAAATAATATTCTATAGTTTCTTCGTCGTCTTCACCATTGGACACTTTGGAATAAATAGAAACGGGAGTCTTGGTAACATTAAGAATATTAACGATTTTCTCTTCTTCCAAGCCTAGTATATTAGACAATTCAGCAAGAGTTGGAGGTCTGGACAATTCTTCTTCAAATTTATGAATATGCCGTTTAATCTTGTTTGCTACAGCAATTAAATGACAAGGAATAGAAATTGATGAAGCCTGTTCAGATACAGCTTTCTGCATATAGTATTTTATCCAGTAAGAAGCATAAGTAGAGAACTTATAACCTAATCTGTAATCAAATTTTGAAATAGCTTTTATCAGACCGATATTACCTTCTTGAATCAAATCCATAAAAGGCATTTTGGAAGTAAATTTCTGTGCGATTTTTGTAACCAGCTTCAGGTTAGCCATTAAAAAGATTTCTGAAGCTTCTTTATCACCGGCAATTTTTTTCGCCAATGCAATTTCTTCATCATGACTAAGAGGCTTTTTAGCAAGCTCAGCCATATAAATATTTACTATAAGATCTTTTTTATACTTAACTGAACTTTGTAATTTGTTCTTCTTCTTCTCGATTATATCTGTAAAATTGCTTTCACTGATAGTGCCTATATCCCACCCGGTTTTATAAAAACATTTATCACAGGTTCTGCTACAACAGGTTATCTTTTCTTTTTCTTTAGCTGAACGCGGTTGAAAGAATTTAAAACATCTTATTATCTGCTGCTCACGTACTGGACAAAGAGCATTATGACAATCCATTATTTCATAACAAAAGCGCTTTTCTTTATTTGCTGTTATTAACTCTTTGGAAGAAGAAGATTCTGTGCTTTCAGGTATTAATTCATCAATAAAAATGTGTTCTGAATCTTTAAAATTATCGTCTGAAATTAAACCTATTTCCCAACCTAATTTATAATTGCATTTTTCACATTGAACTGCTCTTTTTTCGTATTCAGCATCAGTTGATGCATTTTTTTTAAAGAACTCCCAGCAGCGAGGCTCTTTTAGCCTTCTGACAGGGCAATCTAAATTATTACAGTTCTTAGATTCGAAACAATACATTTATGTAAGATTTAAGATATAAGATTCAAGATGCAAGAACTTAGGGCTTAGCATCTTCCTGTTCTTCCTCTGTTAATTTTAAGAATACTGATTCAAGATCATTCCCAGGCATTTTTGCCTGTTCTTGCAAATCTTTGAGACTTCCAAGGGCTACTATTTCTCCGTGTCTTATAATAGCAATACGCTGACAAAGGTCTTCAGCAACAGACAATGTATGAGTTGTAAGAAATAGTGTTTTACCTTCATCTGTCAAATGTTTAAAATATTCCTTAACAAGCTTTATACTTCTAGGATCCAAGCCTACAGTAGGTTCGTCAACCACCAGTATTTCTGGGTCATGAAGAATTGCAGCAATCATAGCTGTTTTCTGTTTCATTCCATGAGAGAAACTTTCTATCAGCTCGTCTCTTTTATCCCAAAGATCGAAAAGCTTCAGCATTTTTTCAGATATTTCTTTCACTCTTTCTTTAGGAACATTATATAATCCACCCATAAAATCGAAATACTCAACTGGAGAAAGCTTTTCATACAGATATGGTCTGTCAGGAACATAACCAATTAAAGACTTTGCTTTTATAGGTTCTTTATATAAGTTGTATCCTCCAATTGTAATGGTTCCAGATGTAGGTCTGATAATACCTGTAAGCATACGAATCATGGTAGTTTTACCAGCCCCGTTAGGACCAAGGAACCCAAACAATTCACCCTTTGAAATTTCAAGGTTGATTTCTTTTACTGCTGTGAAATCGCCGTATTCCTTATGAATTGAATCAAATTTTATCAAAACATTTTCATTCTGGCTCATATTCTTCTATTGCATCCAACCCCTTTCGAATAGGCAAATACATCCATGCTGCTGAAGCCAGCAGAATTACTATAATGCTTAAAAAAAACAGTATGTTAGAACCAAAGCCTCTAACATAATATTGCCTTGAGTAATTAAAGCAATAAATAGGATAAGCTTCTAAAAAAACCAGATTTGCTATATACAGCCCCGACAAAATCATATAAATAAAACCGCCATAAGAACCAGCAATTTTAAGCGGGGAATCTGCATTAAAATCCGCATTTACACTACCTACTCCTATAGCTAATGAAGTGATTACGATTGTAATCAAAAGCACATTAAAATAACTAAGCCACCTTAATACTGGGGTAGAAACTGTAAAAATAGCATTAGTAACGGTGCAAAGAATCAAACCTAGTATTATCATCGGCACAAGATAAAAAAGCACCTTGATCAAAAGAACTCTTTTAGGACTTACGGGTGATGACTTAACAGCCCAAAAAGCTCTTCCTTCCATACTAACAGACGGATAAACGAATCTCATTCCTATGGAAGCTACGATAAAACCGATAAAAGGTCCATTCAAATATATCAATGCATTGTTCAATCCCTGAGTAAACATAGTTGGAACATCTTTTATAGGTAAAATAGCCAGATTGTATGCATAAATAACGATGATAGCCATCATCATGAATATTTGCGAAAATACTGCTGGATCTCTCAAAAAAATAGTTATTTCCTTAGAAGCGATAACATTGACATCTGGAGCAAAAAACTTAAATGGTTTTATAAGTATTTTTCTCAGCCACTCCAAACCTATAATCTGGTTATCCATAGCTTCGCAGGACCTCTGCCAGCTATAATGATAAAAATACTTCGCCAATACCCACAGAATAATTAACCCAACAACAACTGTTATAAGTATAGGCCAGAAATTACTTAAAGCTTCATTGAATCTTCCATAGAACAAATTCAATGTAGTCTGATGCATCCAAGTAGCAGGAGAATATCTTACCAAAGGAAGATCAAGGCTTATCAGATAGCCGCTTACAGATTTAAAATGAGATGGATTCAGCAATTTTTCAGCTTCTAATGAACGGATAAAGAATATTAACCCGGTAAGCATTATAATAGCTAAAAACTGAAAGATTTTTTTCATCTGCCGAATCGGGAAAAATGCAGCAATTAACAAAGAACTCCCCGCCCCTATTATATTAGGAATAAGAACAAAACAAAGCAAGGCTATAGGGAAACAGATATAAGCAAGACTAAATGCATTCAAAGTCTTAGCAAAAGCAAGAAATACAGGGAAAAAGAAAATAACAGCCATCCATGAAGAATCAAACGTGAGCATTAATAACCTGGACATAAAGATTCTTGATACAGGCTGCGGAGAAACCATCAGAGGCTGAAGTTCCGTATCTAAGAAAAGTATGGAAAGAGCTGATATAACTCCGCTGAACAGCAGCATAAAAAACAAAGTCATAAAAAGCATTTCCAACAATTTAGAGATAATTAAACCGCCTATGATAGCTCCGAAAGCATCTCCTATTATGGGTGCCTTACTAACATAACTAAGGAATCTGGCCATTCCAAAGTAAATACCTGCATATAATAAAGCAGCACAAACAAAAATAGTTACTAAAAAAAGTTTGTTTCTTGTGGCAAAGATTCGCCTTATTTTTTTTACCGATGGTTTTAATAAAAGTAATGTATTCATATTTTATCGGTTAACGAGCGCAAGATGTCTTCCAAGTGTTTTTTTGTAATATAACCAGCAATACGTTCATTTCCAACTTCAATTGTAGGTATTGCTCTGATACGCTTCTTACCCCAGAAATCAGTCTGAGCTTCAAAAGCCTCTAAGGTCTTTGGATCATTTGATGCGTTTACCAAAACTTCTGAATCATTTCCTTCGCTTTGCAAAAAGTATCTGAGGGAATGAGTTATAGAAATATCTATATTATTAGTAAATTCTGCTTTAAAAATCGAAGAAATGTAATATTCCGCACCACTAGCCCCATAATTGGGAATACATCTTGCAGTAAGATTTTCAGATACTATTTCCAATGGCTTATTTATAGTAATACCGAGAGATTGAGCTTCTTTAGCTAATCTAAGCCAGCGCATGCCACCCCAGGATTCTCTATAGCTGAACTTATTATTTGAAGGATTAAGTCCTATATTTATGGGTTTTACCTTTATACTGTCAAAATCTTTAAGACTGTTCTGAAGTAAAACCCAAGCCAGATAGCAATATGGGTCTTGAAAGCTGAAATAAAAATTAATATCAGAAGAATCAAATGAGATAAGCATAATTAGTTAAGATTATTTTCCTGGTTTTAATAAATTGGGAGCATGATCGCTTACACAGCGAAAACCTACAGTAGTGCTTCTGTGATACGGACTTCTTTTACTATCACGAGCAGAAGAACGACATCCTTTAGCATTATCATCCCAGGATCCGCCTTTAACAATCGGCAAACCATATTTCCCACCGAAATTATAGGCATTACCTGGTTTTGGATCATATGCAGTAGCTGTCCATTCACTAACATTGCCGGCTAGGTCGAGAATACCTGAAGGTGTTGCTCCTTTTGGGAAAGAGCCAACTGGCATTGGACCTTCTCCCACATTGCATTTATCTAATCCAAAAGCATTACCCCAAGGATACTCACTAGCGTCTACTCCTCTTGCTGAGATTTCCCATTCATTTTCTGTAGGCAAACGCTTCCCTGCCCAATTTGCATAGGCGTAAGCATCAAACCAGTCAACCAATACTACTGGGTAATCATCCATACCATGGGGAGGCTGACCATTGACCCAACTGTATTTTAAAGCCCAAGCATAGGTATGGTAAGGAACATGATCCTTATTTTTGGATTCATTAGGATGGCACCATTTATGACCATATTTTTCTACATCTTCAAGAAATTTCTTATACTGAGCACAGGTTACTTCTGTTCTATCTATCCAAAAACCGTTGGTATTATAACGTCTAACCGGTTTTTCATCTAAATTGCCTCTATTGCTTCCAACAGAATAAACCCCTTCTTTTACTTCAATCATGTCTCCATACTGAACATCAGCAATAGCATCAATCTTAGCATGACGCATTTCTTCCGGGCTCAAAGGGAACAAACATGGCTCCAGAATAATTTTGCCAGACTCTTGAGGGGATATTATGAAAATGGTTTTCTTATAGCCTTCAGCATTTATTTCTAATTTATAAGTCCTTCCTACTCTTAAATCTATACTGCTTTTATAAATTTGTTCTCCATTCATAGAGACCATAGCCCCTTCTGGCAAGGATTTTAATTCAAAGGGCACTATATCTTTTTTGGAAATCTCATTAAGCTTTGTTCCATCATTAGGACAGAATTTAATATTATCTTCAAATATTGTTTCACAGGTAGGGCAAATCTTGTCTGCAAAAGAACAGTTTCTAGCCATTGCAAACATAAGTATCAATAAACAAAATAATCTTTTTTTCATCAGTTTTCTCTCAAAGACTCATTTAAGTAGCAATTAGAGGACATCTTTTGCTTATCTAAATGATTCTATTTTTTCTCGTTCCTTCTGTGTTTTAGTAAATTCAGCTTCGTTCTTTTCTAATAGTTTATTAAGATCACCATTTCCATTGCGTAATTTCTCCATATTAGCCCTTGCTTCTTTTGCAAACCTGCTCTTAGGATAATACTTCACCAGTCTTTCGAATGCTTCATATGCTGGAATAGGGTATTGATTCTTCATCATATAATGCCCCTGCTCATAGAAAATATAATCACCGAACGCATATCCGAGAATACCTAATACAATAAAGAGAATTACTACCTGTTTAAAAAACATAATAATACCTCCGAAACAAAGCTTATTTTTTAGATTATAGCATATAAAAAAAATAAAAAAATAAAAAAATACGGCTTTTGCCGTATTTTTTTAAAATTGATAATTAGATAAACAAACTATATTTATTTCAGTTTAACAACTTTAGCAGCAGAACCGCTTGTTTTACTGGTTCCAGATTCAGGAACACAAAGCAATAATGCATTAATTAAACTGATATTAACTTTTACCTTGTATTTGTCTTCTAATTCGCTAAGTTTTCTTTTTCGTTCTTCTTCAAGATTATTAATGAGTTTATCTATTTCTTCTTCCTTTTGGAAAAAGTATAGATGAAAACTAACATTTTCTTTTTTCTGAAGAAGTTCAGCCTTCTGCTCATTGAGATAGTCATCGAAAACTTTCATGTCTTCACGACATTTTTCTATTCCTATCTTACGATATTTATCGACTTCATCCTGTATTGACTTTTCCAATTCCTGACAGGCAATCAAATATTTCTTTAATACTTCAGGACCAGGTTCATCCAATTTGATTCTTGGGTCTGGTTCTTCAGAAAAATCATTTAAATCAAGAGTAAAGAGTTTGTTTTCTACTTTCAAGGAAGCATCTTTACCGTCTTCAACTACCGAATAAAGCTTGTCATTCTTCTGGTCGCAATCAATACTGACTTTGAAATTAAAAGCTACAGTAGTCTTATAATGCATTTTTTCTGCAAGAGACTTTAAACCAGAATCTTCTGGAACTGTGGGCTGATGACCAAAGAAAACTCTGCTTACTTTAGGTGTTGAGCCAAGTTTTTCTACAATCTTTCTGAATAAGAAAGAGCCTTCGCTGATCATTTCTATATCACGATATAATTCTGCCTTTTCTCTGTTAAAAGTAAAGCGTAAAGTTTCACCGCAATTATAGAATTTCTGGTCTTTTTCAGGAATTTGAGCGACCCAGACATTTTCTTCAGCTTCCTTACATTTAATACCCTGCATATTAAAGTAGGCTAAGACCAGCTGTTGAATATCATTCTCCATTGAATATTTCCTCCTGGGCCTTTGTGATCTCATTATGAGTCTGAAGTGCCTTTTCAAGCTTGTTTCCAAGAGTTGCGAACTTGCGTTTCATAGCATCCTGGTTAGGTGACATTGTTACGATATCAATAATAATCTGTTCAAGAGTTCTCTTAGACTGCATATTGCCGAGAATCATTTCCAATTCGCCAATGATAAGTCTGAAGAGGTTAATCTTTTTATCAAGAAGTTCAAGAACATAAGATTCAATAGTATCTTTTGCGCTAAGATTGATAATATGAACATCATCATTCTGACCTAATCTGTGAATACGACCAATTCTCTGTTCTATTCTCATTGGATTCCAAGGTAAATCAAAGTTTACAAGGAATTTACAGAACTGCAGGTTACGACCTTCACCGCCTGATTCAGTAGATACAAGTATTTGCTTGTTGTTTCTGAAGTCTTCGATGCATTTGTCTTTTTCGGCCTGTGACATCTGACCATTGAATACAGCTACAGAATAACCTTCTTTTTCAAGATTCTTAACGATATAATCCTGAGTTCCTCTGAACTGAGTGAATATAATAACTTTTTCTTTCACGTTTTTGATGATTTCCAGAAGAACCTGACCTTTTTTAGAATGCTTTACATTTCTGGCCATTTCGAGAAGTTTCTGCAATGATTCATCAAAATCATCTTTATAGAAATTGCTGGCAATCATCTTTTCAAGAGCTTTGGTCAATGCATAAGCAGAACTACCCATAAGCTTCTGCAAAAGAATAAGAGTTAATCTATTGATACCGCGAGGATTCTTGTGAGTAGGAAGTGTGAAATACTTTTTCCTGATAAAATCAGTTAATTCACGATAAAGAGCTGCTTCATCATCATTCAAATCAATAGAATAAGTATGAACAAATCTTTGTGGGAACTTAATAAGAGTATCTGCTCTTCTGTGTCTGATCATTATTTCAGAAAGCATTTCACGAAGTTTTGAAGAATTCTTCGGCAATCTCTTGTCGTGTTCTGTCAGGAAATCATCTTTGAACTTTTGAACAGTAGAAAGGTGACCTGGCTTCAGAATCGAGATTAGATTGAAGAGTTCTATCATATCATTCTGAATCGGTGTTGCTGTGAGCATAAGCAAATACTTGGTATTAATAGAATTAACAAACTGCCAATTCTTTGTTTTCTTGTTCTTCAGCTTATGAGCTTCATCAACAATCAACAAATCATATTTAATCTTCTGAACGTTGCTCTGATTTTTCTGACTTTTTGCTGTATCAAGAGATGCAATAACCAGGTCTGAATCTTCCCAGTCTGTAATTTCCTGATGATTCTTGAAATTCAAACCGAACTTTGTCTTAAGTTCTTCCTGCCACTGAGTAATCAATGATGCTGGAGTAAGAATAAGAACTCTCTTTACCATTCCTCTGAGCAAGTATTCTTTAAGAATTAGACCGGCTTCTATTGTTTTACCAAGACCAACTTCATCAGCGAGAAGAGCACGACCGTTAAGTTTTTCTATAACAGCATGAGCAGTATTAAGCTGGTGTTCATAAGCACTGACACCAAAGCAGCTCTTTAAGGCTATGAGTTCATTGGAGCCAATTCCGCTTTCCAATTCATGGCATTTCTGAACAAGCTTTGTTTCTGCATAAGGAGAGAAATCACAGTTTACAATGCTTCTAAGAACATTAAGATTCTGTTCATCATAAGTAATAGTTGAGTCTATAGATGAGGCAAATTTGAATTCAACTTCTTCAGGAACTTCTGCGACTTCAGGCTTACCGTTGTTAAGTTTGAGCCTGTAAGTCTTTGTCATAAGATCTACAACTTCAATTGTAACACTATCGCCTTCTTTTACATGGTTTCTTTCCCACCATTCACCGAAAGTGAGACAAACCATATAACCGCGCATTTTCTGGTAAATAGCAGAATGAGTTACTTCGTTGTCATCAATAAATGTGATTGAGACTAATTCACCTTTATATGGGAACAGTGCTTTCATTTGAGGATTCATGAACAAATACCCCTGCTGGAAAGCCTTTCCCTTAATCTGGAAAGTAAAACTTCCTTCAGAATGAGATTCACACTTTATCAAAGGAGCTTTTTCAGCTCTGGTTTTTAATAGAGAACTAGGATTCATTTATCAATCTCCTCAACTTTTACTTAAAGGTCTTACTTCAACAATGATTTCTTCGCCAACTCTTACAGCAGATGATTTTTCAATGAAATTCAAGTCTGCTATAACACGTTCTTTTGCGGCAGTTCCATAATAGTTTTCTGAAATGGATTTCAGAGTATCACCGCTTTTTACTACGTAAATAATAAGTTCTTCATCCATTGTTCTAAGCTTTTTGAACTCAGAGGGATTGATTTTGCGATTTACAGTAGCCTTTGCTTCAGCAGCCGCAACAGTAGTCTTTTCTTTTACTTTATCTGTAGCTTTTGAAACCTGGGCTTCTTTCTTTTCCTTCACAGCTTTAACAGTATCAGCAACTGTTTTTGTCTGTTCAGAAACTGAAGACTTAGCGGAAGCAGTTACTAATTCTTTCTTAGTTTCTACACTTTTCTGAGCCTTGGCTGTTTCTGTCTTAACCTTGTTTTCTGCTGTCTTAACTTCTTTTTCAACCTTGCTTGGAAGGTTCTTTGCTGCTTTTTCTGCAGCAATTTGCAAATCATTTATATTTGTAGCTTTTTCAACTTTTGCTTTTTCAACAGAGGAGCTTTCTGTTTCAAACGGGACTTCCTTCTTTGGAACAATTCTATCTTCATTTGCAACTGGTGCTTCTGTATATAGAGTAGTTATTCCATTCTTATCTTTTGAAGAGTGAATACCTTGCAAGAAAGAGTATTTATCAGACCATGTGGTAATACCATTAATACGGCTAAAAACTCTGAATACACCGGTATTTTTGTCTACTCCATCTATAGGAACAGCCAGACGAAATGTTTTCAATGCGCCTGGAGTTATAGAATCTTTGGGTGAAAGGGAATAAGTCTTTACCATCCCTTTATCTTCTATTTGAACTCCGACTTGATAGCTTCCAGTAGTAATTGCTTCTGCGCTTTGATTCAAAACGTGAGCAAGAACCAATCCTTTGCCTGGTGCTAAAGCTTGACTAAGAGAATTAGCAGGAAGTTTTTCAACAAAGAATCCCTTAACCAAGGGTTCTGCTGATAGATCTGTCAAGCTCAAAAGTAACAGGGATGCTAGCCCTGCGGCTTTGATACTTTGCCTCATTTGAAATGCTCCTTATTTTCTATTTTATATTCTGCTATCAATATCGGCGTATATCTAACGAAAATTAAGAAGCAGTTTTTTTTATTTTAGAACATAGAGCAAAAGAGCATAGAGCGAAGAGCCAAGCTTCTCTTAGTTGGTATGAGAGGGGTTAAGAATTAAGAAAAACGTAAGGCAGAATCGGGTTACAAATTACGGAATGACCTGGGAAACTGATATTTTCATCAACATCAGATACTGCTGTTACTGCTTCTGGGGAAGCAAAAGGATTTCTATCAAGATTAAAGGGACAAACTATATTCTTTTTAAACTTTTGATCTATTTCAGAATCAATTTCTGGAAGAGCAGCAGAATCAACATCTAATGGATTAAGCATTACTTTTGTTGCTGATTTTGCTGGTTTTGCTGATATATTGGCTGGAACAGGACCATCAGCCTTAGAAGGAACAATAACTTTTTTATTAGATGCAGGACTAGTATTACTCTTAGCATTCTGAATGTCTATGAGCATTTCACGCATTTCTTTGTTCATACGTTTCTGCTCATTAAGCTGATTTTCTAGATCATTACCAGCTGT
>ONIU01000293.1 GCA_900317935.1 uncultured bacterium | reverse complement strand
AGGTAAAATTCCGATAGAACCAGAAATCGGGCAAAATTGTGACAAAGGCGAAGTTTACGCATTTACTAATGCAGAGAGTGAAACTGGTAAAATCTTTGCAGAAATAGCAGACAAGATTATCGGATAAGCCAGCCAAGCTTCGCTTGGCGTTATTATTGTATTAGGTAGTTATTATAACTATTGTTATACACAAAAGCAGTTGGTAATGAAGATCTGCCCCCGTTTAGGCGGGGGAAGTGGCACGAAGTGCCGAAAGGGGTATTATTACTCCACATAAATCGTGACTTCAGAAGCAATATCACCGTCAGTCATGGCACATATTGTATGTTTGCCTTTCACCAAAGGCCAATAAGCCTCATAAGGCGTCTTTGAGCGTTCAAACTCATAACCGTCTATAATCCAGATAACCTCATCAACAGCCTGAGAAGGCAAAGCTCTTAAGTGGCAAAGATTATCGTGACTTGGCATTATTACATATCTATCGCCTTCATAGGGTGATAAAATTTTAATAGAAGCTACATCAGCAATAGTTTCTTTTTTATTATCAGCCGAGATAACAGTCTTTCTTTCCACTTTTTCAAGCTGATAAGGGTCTACATCGGTAAGCATTTTACGATGCTGAAGCCAGCTGGCATAATCGGTTGAAAGGCTGTGATAATCGCCTTCTCCTTTATGGAAAGTACAAATACCTGTGTTAGAATTATCTTCAATAAAATAATCCATACCTGTTAACGGGCAATTGGAACCGTTAGGCAGTTTTCCTGAAAAAGAACAAATTTTCTGTTTTATGACTCTCTTAGGCTTAACAGGCTCATGACAGCGATAAAGCCTTTCTAAATAATCAACAATATCTTTATATATGGGGCCGCAAGCCACAGCTCCACTCAAGCCTCTAGTGGGAGAACCATTGAAATTGCCAGACCACAAGGCTATAATAAATCTTGAATCCCCGGCAACCAGCCAACCATCACGATAATCAGTACTTGTTCCTGTTTTTATCATGAATCTTGATTCGCTTTTGAAACAAGCTGGATTACCAAATGTAAAAAGCCTTGCAGAGGGGTCTGACAACACGTCAAAAATAAGCCAGGCAGTTTCTGATGAAATAATATTTCTAGAAGGCGCTTTTTCTTCAGGAAAATAGGTTAATGGTCTTAGATTGCCACCGTTAACCAGCATCGCATAAGCGGGAATCAGATCATACATTCTGATTTCCGGGTTCCCAATAGCTAAACCTAGCCCAAAATGGTCTGCGGCTTTTTCTTCATAATTCAATATTCCCAGGTCTACAACGAAATCATAGAAGGTTTTAATACCAAGAATATTCAGCATTTTAACGGCTGAAATGTTCAAACTGTTTCCTAAGGCCAATCTAATAGATACTGGCCCGTAAGACTTTCTGCTGGCATTATCAGGATGGTAATCGCCCTGCAAAGTTTTAAAAACCTGCATTGTATCAGGGATTATAAAAGATGGATAATAACCTTTCTCGAAAGCGAGAGCATATAAGAAAGGTTTTAGAATTGAACCACCCGAACGTTTCGCTAAACAGCCATTATTAAAGCCATTGTTGATGGGACCATATTCAAAAGAGCCATCCATAGCGAGTATATTCATGTTTGAAACATCAACAATCATGCCACAAGCCTGTTTGGCACCACTTCTAAACAATCTGGATTTATGCGCACTAAGAATTTCATGAAGCTTATTTTGCAAATTCATGTCTATGGTTGTAGAAACTATTCCAACAGGTTTGCCTTTTTGTTGAAGAAGCATATCGCAGAAATGAGGTGCATTAAAAGGCAGTTTTCTTCTATAAGTTGGAATAATCTGCTTTATTGCTGTTTCATACTGTTCTTTGGTGCATTTGCCATATTTCAGCATTTCAGCCAAAACCCAGTTTCTTCTTTTGGTTAAAGCTAAATTGCCTTTTTTATTGAAAGGATCAAACCTGCCGGGAGCCTGTATGGCAGCAGCAAGGGTGGCGCTTTCAGCGAGATTGAGCATATATGGATTTTTGTTGAAAAGAAGCAAGGAAGCCGCCTGCATACCGCAAACATTGCTAAACAAAGATACGGAATTCAGATACTTTTCTAAGATTTCTTTTTTGGAAAGCTTTAATTCAAGTCTTAAAGCCATTAAAGCTTCTGAAATTTTAGTAGACAAAACTCTTGGTCTTGGCTTTATTACTCTGATTAGCTGCTGAGATATAGTAGAAGCACCTGAAACTATTCTATTATTTGTAAGATTCTGCCAGGCTGCTCGCATAATTGCCGCCGGCGAAACTCCGGCATGATCATAAAAGCCTCTATCTTCAGCTAATAAAACAGCATCTATAAGTTCCTGAGTATGACTGGCTAAGGGAATATATAGAGAAATAGCCTCCCTTTCATCAGGAACAATTCTTAAAATTCTGCCATTCCTGTCTGTAAAAGCTCCGCCAGTAGCGAAATGCTTTTTTAACAATGGGAATGGGTCTTCGCAAAAAAAACCATCCTACAATAGCAATAAAAAGTATAACTGCCGCGGCAATCAATAGTTTTTTGCGTCTAGACACCTTTTACACCAGATATTATTCAAAGATTGTCTGTAATATATCACTCTTTCCTGTGAAAGACTATTTTTTTAGAGCCCCATCACTTCCGACAATAATTAGTGCATATTCGTTTATGAAAAATTTCACCAAAATGAAGATTTTTTAGATTTTTTGTCATTTTTCCTTTTTCGGTAAATTACTTAGTAACACAGGCTCTTATTATTCAAACTTCTTTACAGAAAAGCCTAAAAAAGCTACAATTAAAATAGGATGTTAATGTACAGATTATGATGCGGGGGCAAAATGAAAAAATCACGCCGTTT
>ONIU01000089.1 GCA_900317935.1 uncultured bacterium | reverse complement strand
ACCATTAGGAGATATAAGATTTAAGATATAAGACCAAAAATTGAGATACAAGACCATAGATGGAGACATAAGCGTCCCTCTTTTAACCCTTCTAACTCTTCTAACAATTTCCACAAGCAGCTATGCTGCTGTATCACAACGAAGTGTCTCACAGCTCAGCGTTCCACTTTTGATTCTTCCAACCCTTCTTACCTTTTATATGTTATAATCGACTCTATGAATAAACCAATAAAAACCCTCACATTTCCAGGTGACAAGTCTATTGCTCATAGATTGGTTTTGTTGTCCCTGTTAGTTAATAAAAAGATACTTATAAAAAATTTGCCAGACAGCCAAGATGTTTGTTCTTCGCTTGATATTGTTAAAACGCTTGGGGTCGAAGTTAGTAAAATAGAAGACAGCAAAACGGTAGTGCTAAAACCCTTAGATAAAAAAGATTTTGGCAAAGAGGAAATAGTGTTAGATTGTGGTAATTCTGGGACAACAGCCAGATTGCTTTGCGGAATACTGGCAAATTTAAAAGGAAAATTTAAACTCATTGGTGATGAATCTCTTTCTAAGCGGCCTATGGAAAGAGTAGTCAGACCTTTGGCTGATTTGATGGGGGTAAATATAAGCAGCACTGATGGGCATTTACCTATTTATATAGAAGCTAATGGGAAAACTAAGGCTACAGATTTTTTTAATCAGACCGGTTCTGCTCAGGTAAAATCTGCTGTTCTTTTTGCTGGAATGGCTGCAGAAGGAAATACTATTGTGAGGGAAAAAACTTTAAGTCGAGACCATACAGAGCGTTTACTAGACTATTTGCTGTTTACACAGCAAAATGGCGGTCAGTCTGCTTGTTCGACCTTATTCTCCTCCGCGATACCACAAGTAATATGTCATTGTGAGCAGTCTAAAATTGGGTGGCATTCTAGAATAACTGATGATTGTTTGGAATTTTGCGTTCCTGGTGATATCAGCAGCGCTGCTTATTTTATTGTTTGGGGCGCGATAACAGGAAAAAAACTTGAAATTGAAAATGTATTGCTTAATCCTACCAGAACAGGCTTTATCAGTGTTTTAAGGCGAATGGGCGCTGAAATCGAAGTACAGATAAAAGAAGATGTCTGGGAACCTATAGGCGATATATTTGTTAAAGGTGGCAATCTTAAGTCTACGGATATACAGGCTGATGAAATACCTTCTTTGATTGATGAATTACCTATTTTGGCTGTGGCTATGGCTTTTGCAAAAGGGAAATCGCGAGTTTCAGGGGCTTCAGAACTAAGAGTTAAAGAGAGCGACAGAATAAGTTGTTTAGTCAGCCAGTTGAAAAAAGCAGGAATAAACTGTTGTGAATATGAAGATGGTTATGAAATATGTGGCGAAAATAAGATTATATCAACAGAATTAGAATCCTTTAACGATCATCGTCTAGCTATGAGTTTTGCTATTTTATCGAAATGCTCAAAAGCTGATATAAAGGTTAAGGACAGAGATTCTGCCCATTGTCATAAACGTATAGCTTTCAGGGTTAAAACCCATACGCTATACTTATTATGACAAATGTGTAGACTTGCAAAGAACAGAAATTATCGTGGAACACTTCTCACTCTTCCAACTCTTCCAACTCTTCTAACCCTTCTAACCCTTCTAACCCTTCTAACAATTCTCACAGGCAGCATAACTGCCGTCTCACAAGTTGCGTAAGCAACAGTTCCACAGAGGCTTTAGTCTCGTCTCACCATCTGAATACTTGGGCAGATCTTCTTTAATGCTCTATTGTTACAGATTTATTGACAAAAAGATGCAAATATTTAATAATTGAGGAATCAGGTGGGGGTGAGACATTGAATATCGAGAGCCATATCTGCCATAATGCTTTACAGTTGGTCGTCAACAAAAACGACCCAACGCTTTTTGATAATCCTGAAGTTTTTGAAAAAAACCTTATTGAGAACGGCGCTTCCAAGTCAAATGAACTAACAGCTCTGAAAATGAGCCTTATCCATAGAATTCCCTGGGAAGTAAGAAAAAACGCAAAAAATCTTACTTCTAGCATAGTAAGTTCTATGGCATTAGATTTTTCTCAAAAGTCTAAGGTTAATGCTGAATTATCTGGTTGGGTAATTGATACCTGGATAGCTGTTCTTGGCTTAAAAAAGATTGTAGAAAAGCCTGTTCCTGCTTCCGATGCAAATTTAGACAAAGTCATCGATGATTTGGCTAAATCTGTTCAGCCAACTGCTCCTGTTCCAGAAAAAAAAGCAGAAGCAGTAATTAAACAACCAACAGTTTCCTTTGATAAAGTTAAAGGAAGATTTGGAATCGTATTCGGAGAAGATTCTGCTGGTGATGTAAAAGTGTTTAATACCTGGTATGAACAGCCAACTTCAGAAGAAAGTTCTTCAATGGCTGTAACACCTGTAAAACTTGAGTCTGCGCCTGTCAGACCTTTTAAAACAGCTCCAAAAAGAAAAAAAGAAAAGCCTGTTACAGAGAAAAAGTCGATGCAGACTAAGCCTATTATGACAAAAACAACAGCATATGATTCCAATACCCCTATACAGCAATCAGAAAAACCAGCTGTGAACCTGTCTGAATATAAACCGACCGCTATGGAACAGAAAGCCTATGATATGCTGAAGCAAAACTCTATGAACGCAAATCAGGCTTTAAAAATATTAGCTCCGATTGCTGTTGGCGGCTCAGTGCTTGCTTGCAGAAAGATGGGCGAAGTTTATTATAAAGGTTATGGGGTGCTCCAGAATTTTGAAGCAGCTCATGCCTGGTTGAAACTCTCTGCTGATAAGGGAGACACGGAATCTTTATTCCTTATGGGCAACATGTATATGTTTGGAATGGGAGTCAAAAAAGATTTAGTAATCGCAAAACAATTCTTTGAACGAGCTGCCAAGCAGGGTCATGCAAAAGCAGCAGAATCTTTAAAGCTTATTGGTATAGGTTTGTAACATATGAGTTCAGAAAAAACAGTTATTAACATGAGTTTATTATTATGGTGCTTTGCAGTAATAATAGAACTTTGTATTTTAGCGTATTTGGTTAGTGGTTTGGTCCTTCTTGGCGGTGTTATTCTTATTTCTCCTATTTTAGCTGCATTTAACTGGCCTGCTATGGAAGAAATAGAACATGACGGCACAAAAACTTCAGAAGCAAAAACAGAAAAGGCTGAGCAATAATGGAAAAAATAGAATTTCTTGCATCTACTGGTTTAACTTTTTATTCACCTGAAGAAGGCTACAGATTTCCTGACGAGCTTTTGTCGAAAAACTGGAATTACAGAGTGTTGCAGGAACCAAATTCTGCCATCTGTCTTGAATTAGGTGACAAACCTATTGTTAATGCCGTTTCTGGTGACCAGCTTCTAAAGGATATAGGCGGTATTTCAGTTTGCTTTGGCGATGTATTAAGAGCAGTTTTAGGGAAATGGATTCCATTGCCTTTTAAACTTAATTCACAAGACAAATCTATTCCTACAAAGAGTGTAGATTGGGCAAGAATTATATTTACCCGACCTTTGTTACAACTTGATGATAACGTTTTTAAATATGCAATAGCTGTTGATACAAATGAAAATTTTGACCCTAACGCTGTAGGCGACAAACAGGGAACAGGTCTGCTTTCTGAAGACATAGGAAGAACTTTTGTTTTGGATTCCGGGAATGTGTTTTTCTATCAGACTCCTGCTATGCTTAACTGGATAAAAACAGTATTTGTAGATGTTCCTAGCGGTGCTGATGATGCTATTCCTGCTTATGCAATATCTATGGCTTCGTTTATGACTCTTATAGACGGATTGAAACAGGCCGAACTTGTTCCTGAAATGACAATATTAAGCCCAGAGGGCGAAGACATCAATGTTGATTTAGTCTTAGATCTTGGCAATAGCCGCGCTTGCGGTGTTCTTGCAGAAGAAATTCCAGGCTGCGATGTCAGACTTGATGAATGCTGTAAGATGGAAATCAGAAATCTGAAAGACCCGACTTTAACTTATACAGAGCCTTTCTCTACTAGCTTTAAATTCTATCCGCCTTTATTCGAAGGAGAAAATTATAAGCTGCCAGCAGTTTCAACACGCTTTGTATGGCCTGGCATAGTTAGAATAGGTCAGGAAGCAGCTGAAATGGAACAATACGATATCGGCGATACAGGAATGTCTAGCCCAAAGCGTTATCTTTGGGATTTGGAACAGAAGCACTACCCCTGGTATTTTAATCTGCCGATAGAAGGGGTTGGGAAAAAAGTTGACAGTCCTGTTCTTGCCAGCATCGACGATGATGGATATTTTAGCGAAGAAGCAGTAAGCCCAAGCTTCGAACATTGTTATCCGGCAAGTTCAATGATGACCTTTGTAATGACAGAAATACTTGGTCATGTTTACGCACAGATAAATTCTTTCGCTTATCGAAAAGCAAAAGGCCATAGGCAGGCTTCTCGCAGATTGAGAAATATTGTTTTGACTGTTCCCTGCGGAATGTCTACTGCTGAAAAGAATCTTTATATAAAACGCATTCAAAATGCTGTAGATATGTTCTTTAGTCTGACTCACAGAAGCGAAGCCCAAAAGCCTAAGGTTCACATCGATTTAGACGAAGCTTCTGCCGTTCAGCTTACTTATTTGTATGGCGAAATAGTTAATCACTTTATGAGCGATTCAAAGGCTGCAGTAGATTCTTTAGGCAGAGTCAGAATCACAGACGAAGGAATTGAAGCGCCTGTATTCAGAGCTGCAAGTATTGATATCGGCGGCGGCACAAGCGACCTTATGATTGCTGAATATAGAAATGGCAGCAATCACAGTTCTATAGTTCAGAAACAGCTTTTCTCAGAAGGCTTCTCAATAGCTGGTGATGAAATAACCAAGAGAATAATAGAAAAAATTATTCTGAAAAAGGTTTTCAACTGGGCTAGAGAAAAGAATCCCGACATTGACTGGGAAGATTTTAGAATTTTCTTTGGACATGGTCATGGCGGCAAAGACAAGCGTTTTGTTGATATGAAGGCTGAAATGTGCCGTCAAATCTGGATTCCGATGTCTTTAAGATATCTGGAATTCGTCGAAATGGATTTGGAAGACCCGAATATAGAACTGAACTTTGATCAGTTCTTCCCAGACAGAATGCCAAGTTCGAATGTGCTGGACTTTTTCTCTGAACAGATGAGAAGCGAATTTGGTGTTGAAATGACATTGGCTGAAATTCCATGGCGCATTTCCAAAGTTGTTACAAATTCTGTAATAACCAATGTTATGGATAACGTGCTACGTATATTCTCTGAAGTTATTGCCCAGTTTAACTGCGATGTGCTTATTCTTGGTGGAAAGCCATCTTCTCTACCGGTAATCAGAGAAATTTTGCTTCGCTATATGCCTGTTAAACCTTCTGGAATTGTTTGTCTTAAAGGTTTTTCTGTTGGAAGTTGGTATCCTTTCTCTCAGCGTGGCGGCGGTATTGCTGACCCCAAGACTACTTGTGTTATGGGCGCAGCAGTGTGGCTTTATGCTGAAAGACTTAAAAAGCTTGAAGCTGTTTCCATTAATTCAGACAATTCTATGATTAAGCAGAGAGAATGCTTTATAGGAACTTTTATTAAAGATACTCTAATAATGGATAATGAAATGTTCCCAACAAATGCCAATGCGGCAAATTTAAGTGTTTCTAAATCTGCTGCTTTAGGTGTAAGAAGAGTTGATTCCAATCTTTGTATGGTTAACCCATTATGGGAAATTCTGATAGACAATTCTAAGCTTAAGACCAACGGGCCTTACACGGTTATGCTGGCTCAGTACAACAACGACCGAGAAATGGTCAAAATATTAGATCTTTTCGATGAAAATGGTCGTAAAGCTGATAAGCATGCTGCTTCTCTGCGGCTTAAAACTATGGTTGCAGAACAGTATTGGATTGATACTGGTTGTTTTGAACTTTAATTAAGAGGAGTATAAAAATGGATGACGAATTATTAGCCTTTCCACCAGAAGAATCTGAGAATAAAAGTTTATCTCCTCTGACAGAAGAAGAACTTGTTGTTGTTAGAAAAATGATAGCAGAATATAAGAAAAACGGGGCTTTATTCCCTTCTGAAAAAGTTGAAGTAAAGCCAAATCCGAATGTAGGCAGTCTGTTCCAGAATGAAGAACCTGAAATTAAACCAGCAGCTAATAGTTTATTCAGTGATGAACCTTTAATGCCGCAGGATTCTTCTAAAATCTTGTTTTCAGATAATAGTGAACAGGATAGCGAAAAAAGTGAAAACGTCAGCTTTTCTACACTTTTAGATTGTTGTAAAAATTTTGATTCAACGGAAGCAGAAGTATTGAATGAGTTTAAAGGTATTGTTTCAAATATAGAAGCAGCGGCTGAAAAAACAGTAATCACAGCACTTCTAGGTATTTTTCCGTGCAAAAGGTTTATCAGACATGGAACACCTGAACAAAAGCTGTTTGTTTTGAAATGCTTAAGTGATAGATTTTTGGAAAATATAGCTGGATTAAAGTTTACTGGGCGCAAAAAGCTTTTAAAAGTGATTACAAAATATCTTTCTGATGTTTCAGAAAACTATAATTTTATATCGATGGAAGGGGAACCTTTCAAACCTACATTTCATGAAAGAGTGGCAGGTTCTTCTATGAGTGGTTTGGTAATCAAGGAAATGCGAGGTTTTCTTGTAGTTGATAGCAGGACGAACCGCGTTATCTATACAGGACTGGTTTTCTCATGAGCAGCATAATTAAAACAAGAACTCAAGGCTTCAGAGTTTCTACTTTTAGAAATCAGGAAGTTCATAAATATTATAATCATTTGCAGTCTGTTATGCGTTCTATAGACTCAAATGGCACCTATAGCGATCTTTTTGCAAAACCCGAAATAGACGCAATGGCTGTAGGTGAAACAGAAATAGAATGGACCTGTTCTAGTAGCAGTAAGGCTGTTCATTTATCTCAACTTTCTGATGCAGAACGCAATAGAGTAGAAAAAATAGTTTCAGATGCATACTCTAGAATTGATGCTTATATAGCTGAAAATAGAACAAAATCAGGGAAAAACCGTGATTATGCTCAGTTTTTATCTATAGTTGGCAAACGCCCAGACCCAAATCAAATATGGGTTGTCAATGGAAAGCCTGTTATTGTTCAATGGGGTTTTGTTGATGAAAATGGCTTGATGGGCAGTTCAGGTATTTATTCTGACTGGGACAGTTTTATAAAAGATATACGCAAAGCTGAACCAGAAAAGCCAAAGGAAGAGCCCGTTAAGGTAGTTGAAGAACCAGCTAAGACTGAAAACTTGAACGAAGCTGTAGTTGCTGCTCCAGCAGCGGCTTCCAGCTTGTTTGCAGAACAGGAAAAAGTTGCTGAGCCAGCGTCTCAGCCTAAACCTGAAGAACCTCAGCCTAAGCCTGCTGAAAAGAAAGAAGAACCTAAACCTGCGCCCAAAAAGGTTGATACAGAACAGAAAAAGACTGTTTATGCCGGATTAGGCAGTTATGAATGGGTTAAGTGGGTTGCAATACTTCTTGCAATAATAATACTTTTACTTCTTTTGCTAAGACTTTTGTTCCCGCCAAGATTTCCAAATGATTTATTTGGTCAAAACGGAACAAATATCGGTGCTATTAATGGTGGCGGTATGGGCGGCTCTGGCGGTGGAATGGGTGGCTCAGACGGTGGCGGTATGGGCGGCGGAAACGGCGCTGGCGGTCAAGGCGGTGGCGATAACGGTTCTGGCGGCCAGGGTGGTGGTGATAATGGCTCTGGTGGTCAGAATGGTGGCGGTAATCCTGCTATTAATCCAAACGAACCATGCCCAGTATGTTCAAAGCCGTTTGGAAATCATGGCCCGGAAGATTATAAAAAATGTATTCGTCAAGCTTCTAAGAGTGGACAGGGCAACGGTGGAGCTGCTGGTAGTCAAGCAGGTGCCGGTCAGGGTGCCGGTGGAGATGGTCAAGGTAGCCCAAGTGGTGCTGACGGTCAAGGTGGCGCAAATGGCGCTAGCGGAGTAGGCCAAGGCAGCCCAAGCGGTGCTGACGGTCAAGGTGGCGCAAATGGCGCTAGCGGAGTAGGCCAAGGCAGCCCAAGCGGTGCTGACGGTCAAGGTGGAGCAAATGGCTCTGGCGGAGCAGGTCAAGGCAGCCCAAGCGGTGCTGGCAGCCAAGGTGGTGCAAATGGCACTAGCGGAGCAGGTCAAGGCAGCCCAAGCGGTGTTGGTAGCCAAGGTGGTGCAAATGGCACTGGCGGAGATGGCCAAGGCAGCCTAAGCGGTGCTGGCAGCCAAGGTGGAGCAAAAGGCACTGGCGGAGATGACCAAGGCAGCCTAAGCGGTGCTGGTAGTCAAGGCGGAGCAAATGGCACTGGCGGAGATGACCAAGGCAGCCTAAGCGGTGCTGGTAGTCAAGGCGGAGCAAAAGGCACTGGCGGAGATGACCAAGGCAGCCTAAGCGGTGCTGGTAGTCAAGGCGGAGCAAATGGCACTGGTGGCCAGGGTGATTCTGATGAAAATGCAGTTGAATCTTCAAAACAGCAGAAAGATGATGATAAAGGCTTTAATCCTGAAGATATTTGCCCTGTTTGCAACAGACAATTCTTGCTTCATGATGAAGAAGATTTGAAGAACTGTATTCTTGCTTCTCAAAGAGACAAAATAGAAGTCCAGAAGAAATTTGAAAAATTGAAATCTGCGACAACTAATTATAATAAGGCTGTCAAAAAGCTTAATTCTGAAAATTCAGCAGAAAGTGCAGGAGAATAACTATGCAGCAGGGAATGTTAAGACCGGAAGAACAAAAAATAATACAGACTGCTGATAATGTGGCGAATTTGCTGAATAGCAGTTCAGACTGGACTTCTCAGTATTTGAAAGATGTTCAGGTTCGTAAAGGCATGGAACGATTTCTTCATGAAAAATTGATTACTGTTAAGAAAATCAAGGAATCTGCTTATAGACCAGTTGCATTAGGTATATTTGGCGCCAGTCAGTGCGGAAAGTCTTATTTGACTTCAGAATTAGTGCGTGGAAACGACAAAGCTCTGTCTGTTAAACTCAATGCTTTTGGTCAGCAACCAATAGGAAGAGATTATCTTGAAGAAATAAACCCTGCTGGTGGCCGCGAAAGCACCGCTATAGTGACAAGGTTTACGCTTAGACCTTATCAGACTATTTCAGGTTGTTCTGCTTTTGTTAGACTTATTACTCTGACTGATATTATAAAAATATTTATGAACGGTTTTCTTTTTGAATGTCAGTCCGATTTTATGCCTACTTCAGAAGAACTTCAGAAACTTAAAGGGCAGTTTAAATCAAGTTCAGGCAAAGCAAACAATACTCCGCTGCTTTCCGAAGACGATGTCTGGGATTTGCAGGATTATGTAAAAAAACATTTTCATAACCAGTTTGTTAAAATGCTTGATGATATCAATTATTGGGGCATTCTTGTTAATGAAATCCGTTTTTTGCCTGCAGATAATCAGATTAAATACTTAGAATGGCTTTGGGGTAAATTTTCTAAGATAACTGAATTGTTCAGATTTTTGCATAAGGAATTGGGGCAGCTTGGCGGACAGGTTGTCGGTATTTTTGACGATGCTCTTTTGCCTAGAACTAATTCAATCATAGATGTCCAGCGTCTATCAATGCTTATGAAACCTGGCAACAAAAAGTGTGCTGTTGCTCTTTCTAACGGCGGACAGATACAGATGGACGGTTCAACCCTTTGTGCTTTGACTGCAGAACTTATATTGCAGGCTGATACTACAGACCAGCAAAGTCTTTTAAATAAATTCGACGTTTTGGATTTCCCTGGAGCCCGCTCTAGAGCCCAGATTTATGATGAAGCAAGAATTATGAAATCTCAAGAGGCTTTGGTTGAAGTCTTTTTGAGAGGCAAGGTTGCCTATCTCTTTGACAGATTCTCTGATGATAGAGATGTAACTGCCTTACTGCTCTGTCAGGAAGGTGGAAATCAGGAAGCTAAGTCTCTTCCTTATATGATTAATAAATGGGTTGAATGGAGCCATGGTAGAGATCCAAAGAGTAGGACCGGCAAAATCCCCTTGTTGTTCCATGTTTTTACTAAGTTCGATATGGATTTGGTTCATAAAAGAGGTGAAGACCCTTCTGTAAGATGGGATAGCCGATTAAAAACCAATTTTGAAGAATTTATGGGGCGCGATGGTGACTGGGTTAACGAATGGACAGAAAATCAGCCTTTCCAAAACTGCTATTGGGTTAGAAATCCTGGCGTAGACCAGACCGTATTTGTCAGAGGCAAAGACGGAAAAGAATTTGTTAGAGATGAAGAAGAACTTCAGAAGATTTTTGCTCAATATATAGCAAATGAAAATGTTAAAAGACATTTTGCAAATCCTGAAGAATCATGGAAAAAGGCTGCTACTCCAGATTGTTCTGGAATTCAGTATTTGATTGAAAAGCTGAAATCCGGTATTGATTCCAATACTAAGGTTAATCAGTTGTCAGAAAACTTACAGTTGATTTTCACTGATACCAAAAAGAGTTTGCAACGCTATTATATAGGTAGTGATATTACAAAAGCCAGAAATCTTGCTGAAGAAAGAGCGAAAAAGCTTATTATGCAACTTCAGAAGGTAATGATAAGCAAATATGCTCTCCCAAGAATTCTTGATGTAGACTGTTTCTCTGTGTCTACAAAAGCTATAGAAGCTATTTATGATTCTATTGTCAATCCGATGGTTATGGGAGAAGACGAAGAGGAAGAAGCCGCTGCACAGGAAGCTGCACCAATATTTGATGAAGATATTTTCGATATTTTTGGTGACAGCAATAAGGCAAATCAACCAGAAAAGCCTTCTAAACCTGTCGTTAAAAAAGGTGACTTGTTTGCTCAGTCAGTATTAGATCGCTGGCAGAGTCAGTTATCCGGCATGGCTCAGGATGAGGAGTTCTTGGAAAAAACCGGATTAACTGCTGACTGGTTTGCTGAAACTTCTCAGGAATTTATTAAAGGTGCTTCTAGAATGCAGCTTGAAAAGAAAATTGCTGATATAAGTGAAGAAGCTTTATATTCACCTAATCCGAGCATTTTTTTAAGAAAAGTTGCTTCTGAAACATCTTCTCTGCTGAATAACTATATAACGGATTTAGGGCAGAAACCTAAAGAAAACCCTCTACCTTCTGGTGCCCCAAAAGTTGTTCTTTCAGCTGCTTCTTATCCTGGATTAAATATCTATAAAAACTGGGCGATGTCTTTTGTTCAGCTTTTCAAAGATAATGTTGCTGTAGCCACTGCCGACGATGAAGCAGGCAACAAGGTTATGGAACAAATCTTGAAAATGCCATACTAGTGGTGAGCGATGCTGCGAGAGTTGGTGCTATAACGTCATTGCGAGGCTTCCTAGAAACCGTGGCAATCCAGAAAGTAGTGGTGTGTAGTTACTGACCCCATCTTATAGAGGCTGTCTAAAAACTCGAAATCTGCTATAAAACTAGAATTACTTTTTTGTTGTCTACACATTGTCATAATCGTATAGCTTTCAGAGCTAAAGCCCATACGCTATACTCTTTATGACGAATGTGTAGACAATTAGCACAATCTAATTATGGAGTCGTAAACCTAGCTTTTAGACAGCCTCTATAAAGGGAGATATAAATTTGACATTTACAAAATTTAAACTATATACTTGTAAAAGAAGGAGGTAATAATCTATAAATATGCAAGAAGCGTCAAGACTAATTCTTGGATTACGTGCAGCTGGCTGGAATGAAAAAGACATAAATGATTTTATCCTCTATATTGAAACTGGTGATGAACAATACAAACCTCAGTTAATAAAAGGAAACCAAAAAGCCTAATTATTAGCCTTTTATTGCGGTAGGGGGATTTTCTGAATTGAAAAACTCAGTCTTATATATTTTTATGCTAATCTCAGCTGCTGGTTTTGCAGCTGATTACGTTTACCCCACGGTAAAAGGCACTAAAATTCGAGATTATTCAAAGCCTGGTTATAAAATAGAAACCGACAAAAAGGGCAACAAAGTTGCTTATCCGACTGTAAAGGGCACAAACATTCGAGATTATTCAAAGCCCGGTTACAGAATAGAAACCGATAAAAGAGGCAATCAGGTTGCTTATCCTACCGTAAAAGGAACTTCTATAAGAGATTACAGCCAATCAGGCTACAAAATAGAAAAAAATACATCTGGCAATACTATTTTGAATCCCACCTTAAAAGGTTCTTCAGTTCGTGATTATAGTCAGCCTGGTTATATAATAGCTACAGATACTAATGGTAATATTATTCTTGTTCCAACAGTAAAGGGCACTTCAATAAAAGACTACTCTCAGCCTGGATACGTAATTAAGAAAGATTAGAGAGGGGTTTTTATCAATATTTTATATGTAGGTATGAAGGATGATAAAATTTATTAACGATTTCAGAAGTTCATTCCCCTATAAATTAGGTAATATTATTTCCGGTATATTGTCAGTGATTACATTTATGTGTTATTCTGCACGCTCATCTTGTCGTGAAGGAGCCGCTTTATTGTTATTGCCTATATTACTGGTATCAAATGTTCTTTGGATTCTTAATATTATGGTTTTTTTCATTTTTAATATTAATGCTTTAGTAATAGCGCTTAATGATCAAATTGAAAAACATAGTTATAATATTTTTTCAGATATAGGATACTTAATTTCTGTTTGTGTTCTATTTAATATGTTCTATGATTATTGTTCTAAATAATATTTAACTTTTAAATTTATTCCAACTTGATAATGAAAAATCGGTACAAAGATATTGCGTGTTATAAAAAAAATTAGTATAATTTTAAAACATATCAAGGTTAGGGAGTCGATAATGAAATTTTTCAATAAAGCAAAATTATTGTCAGCTGGTATAGCTGCATTGTTCTCATTGACAATGGTCACTCCAGTAGTTGCAGATCCGCCTGCCAAAGTATC
>ONIU01000198.1 GCA_900317935.1 uncultured bacterium | reverse complement strand
TGCTAGTCATTACCTGCTAGATTGCCGCAAAGACTTTTTACAATTAATGGATAATTCTAGTATTTTTCAAAATGAATTTATTATAATTATACAAATTCTATCTTTGTCTATTATGCTGTATTTTCAAAATAGGTTGTCATTTTTCGTTAATAGATCAGCAGAAATATCTGCTAGATTTACGCTTGATACTTTACCTATTACAAGTATGGCTATAGATGCTGATTATAATTCTGGTTTAATTAATTTGGAAGAAGCTAATATAAAAAGAAATAAATTAAGAAGTGTTAGTGATTTTCTATCAAATATGGATTCAATAGGGAAGTTAATCAATTCAAAAATTTATTTAAATATATTGTTTTGTGTTTTTTATTTAGTATTAGGAACATTCATCGGAATTTATGTTAATAACGAGCCAATTGTAAATGTTTTAAACATATCTTTTAGTTTTAGTCTTATTTTTTCTATATATTTTATCATCTCTTCTGGTTTTATGATTTTTATAAATAAAATTTCTTTAAATAATGAACTCAAGCTTATTCCAGATGAATTAAATACCGTAGAAAATCAAGAAAAAGCCTACGATAAAATGCGTAAGTTAGGTTATGAAATTTTAAAAGATTATGTTTTAAAACGAAATGTTTATACTCATTATTACGAGAATTGAAAAGAGAGGGAATAATTGTGGAAGTGATGTTTAGAAAGACAGATATAAATAAATAGGAGAAAAAAATGCCAATCAGCAAAGCTGTTCAAATTGATGACAAAGTTGTTGTTTATGATGAAAACAACAAAGAAATTGATTATTATTTTGGTAAACTATGTAATTATGATGAAAAGTCTGTAACTGTATTTTATGGTTCTCTAGTGCCTCATAATAGCACTTATGATGAAAAAGGAAAAAGATTGTCTTTGGAACTGCTTGATGGACTAGATTCTGATGATCCTATTCACAATGCTTTTATGGAATGTATGATTGCCAATAGTGAGTTTTCTAATCATCCGAATCTTGGCTTTTTCTGCTATGACGTTGATACTGATGATATATTTTGTATTCAGTCGAAACTAGCTAGGGAATGCAAGTTTAAATATTCAGATGAATTTAAAGGGAATGTCAGAACATTTAATTTGAGTTTTTATGGATATTGGCAATATCAATGCGAAAAAAATAACCGTAAAAAAAGAAAAGATAAAAGGTTAGCCCAAAATTTCAAAGATGTTCCTAAAGGCATAATTTATGAAAAAGAGAACGAAGGCTTCTTGGTTTGTGTTGGCTCTTGGATAAATGAGTTTCCACATGTAAAAGATTGGGTAATCATGGAGTTTAATTTACCAAAAGATAAAACAAAATTTATTGTAAATAATTCGGTAATTAAATAATATGAATCAAAAAATCGGAATATTCTGGTATTACAATAATAAAGTTATAGGCAAAACCTATAACTTATTAGAAGCAGAAAAATACGGTGATTTTCTCTCACCTATTTTGGGTCATTATGATTATTGGAATCAAATTCAAAAAGCTTTACCAGAGCTTTATTACGAAGAATATGAATATATTCCTAGGGGAAGAATTGTTTATGATACTACAAAAGATCATTTTGTTCTTTTGTCTTCAAAGAAGATAATAAAAAATAAAACTATTCTGAAAGCAATAAAAGAGTTTTTCTCTATTCCTGAAGATGCAAAATTTGTTGCTAAGAGTGACCTGCATTATGAGACAAGATACACAGGGTGAGGGAGTAGGGCTTAGGGAGAAAGGGAAGATGAAAACTGAAAACTGAGAAATGAGAAATGAAAATTGAAAGTTCAAAAAGCTCGTCATTTGGTTTGAGGCTAAGCTTCAAGGTTTTATTGGTGTTTGGTCTGATGGTGCTGATGGGTTTGATTGTCCTAAAGCTTCCCCTTGAGGAGAAGTGGCACGTAGTGCCGAAAGGGTGACCGAATTAGAGTAAACCTAGTTTAGCGAAGCGTATTAAAATAGCCAAGGTCTGCTTGTCGTAGTTGGTTTTGTTGTAGTCGTTGTTTATTATAAGAAAATATAGCTTTTGGGGATAATAATCTTAAGTAAGATAAAACTTTGGCTAGGGTGTATGAAAAAAAGTAGTTAATCGGATGAAGTTTTCTTGAATATATATTTTGAAAGCCAAGCAAAGCTTGGCGTAGTTATTGTAGTAGGTAGTTGTTGTAGTTATTGTAATGACGAAGGTAAGTTACCTGGTGGTTATTAGAAATATTCGTTACTTTTCAAGCCTTCAAATAACAATAAAAACAACAAAAACCGACTACAACAAAAACTTTTCTTATATCTTACATCTTACCTCTAAATAAAAAAGGAGCTAAAAATGCATATTACAAAAGCAATACAAAATGGAAAAATCGTTGAAATGTTCGATGAAAAAGGAAACAAAGTTTTTGAAAAAGAAGGAGAATTGTTTGAAGTCAATTCTCCAACACTTAGAATAAAAACCTCTGAAGATACCATCGATGCTATTTGGGCAGAGGGAAAAGAAATTCGTGAACAAACAGAGCATATAGTAAATGTAGAATTTGAATATAAGGGTGTTACCATAAAAGGTTTTGGTGTTTTCAGCAAAAAGGACTATAACGGAGCAACTATGACAAGCCCTTACAATGGAATTAAAACTAATGATGGATATCATATTCCAGGACACGCTCATTGGGGAAATGATGAACGGAAAATTAAACATGAAACAATAGAATCTTTAAAAAGGGCTTATGACGAATATTTGTTACTTCTTAGCAAAAAAGAAGATATTACAAAAATAGTAAACGCACCATTTCCTCTTAGTAGACATCTGAAAAAAGATAGAGACGAATTAAAATCTATTTTAGATTTCGTTAAGAAATATGAAAACAAAGATAGATTATCAGAATACGACTATAGTGATTTTATTATTAGGCTAGAAAGAGAAATCGAAAGATATGCCAAAATGATTAAAAATGATTATAGGGTTTCTTTTTATGAAAAGTTTTCAATTATAAAAAACTTTAACGAAGTTGCTGAATTGATAGCTGATAAACCATAAGAATAGAAAAGGGTATGAAATAAAACTCCCCTTTTTAAGGGAAGTGATACATTACTATTGCTATGATTGATGTTCTCTAAAGCCTCCACTAGAGGGGAGGTGGCTTGCGAAGCAAGTCGGAGGGGTGACGTAATTGTTTTGTCAATAATCATATTTTTTATTCTAGATCACTTTATTAATCATATTTTGAAGCTATAAATAAAGTGGGAAAGTTGAGTATATGACACCAAAAGTTGGTATATTTTGGATTTATAGGAATAAAATAATCGGCAAAACTTACAGCTTGTCAGAAGCAGAAAAATACGGTAATTTTTTATCGCCAATATTAGGTCACTATGAATATTGGGAAGAAATTCAAAAGCTGGAGCCAAAGCTTTATTATGAGGAATATGAGAATATTCCCAGAGGAAGAGTTGTTTATAATATGATAAAAAAGCAATTTGTTCTTTTATCTTCAAAAAGCATAATAAAAAATCAATCTGTTGTTAAAGCAATAAAAGAGTTTTTCTCTATTCAAGATAATACAAAATTAATTAAAAAAAGCGATTTTCATTATGAAATAAGATATAAAGCCTGATTTCATTCTTGCTGAGTGGGATTATCCTAAGTTCTCTTTTTGAGAAGTTTGTCCGAAAAATAAGAAATTGTTAAAAATTCAGTGTATGTAGTGATTGTCCTCGCCCCCTTTTTTAAAGGGGGATTTTTTTATTAATTAGAATAATTTAATTATGAAGTCAAGACCTAGTTTTCGCACAGCCTTTATGAAGTTCTTAAAGTGTTGCTATACTAAAAGTAGACACGAATAGGTAAAAAAATATATTTAATTAAAATATGTTTTTGCCAGAAAGGTGTCTGATTTGTCTAAGCATAAAAATCCATTAGAAAAAGAGTTTCTTATCCGTCAGTATAAGAATAATCCCAATATAAAGATGAGCGATTTCTGCCAACGCAATGATATGTCTGCAACTGCATTTATGAAATGGATAAAGCAATATGAAGAAGGAGGATTAGAAGGTCTTGCCAGAGCTGATTCTGAATTTAAGGATTTGTTCCCTGAAGGTCTTGATAGAACAGAAGAAGCTTATAAACGTGAGATAATGAAACTTAGAATAGAAAATGAGCGTTTAAAAAAAATTATACTGTGAGGATAAATCCAGAGACTGGGGAACAGGAATACATTCGTTTAAAAGTGAAGAATTCGAAATAGTATCTCTTTTATCACGAGATTACAGTATAAAGGATTTATGCTCGCTGATGGGTGTCAGCAGAGCCGGCTTTTATAAATGGAAGAACCGCGATAAATCAAAGAGGGATATTAACCGGGATAAACTTATCAATCTGGTAAATGAAGTACATAAAACTCATAAATCACATGGTTATCGATGGACTGCTGCATTTATCAGACTGGAGCATAAATATGACTGCTGTGATAATTATGTATATAAATGTTTCAGGTATCTTGGAATAAAAGCTGAAACCAAACATCAAATCCATTCCAGACCACGCAAGATAAAGAACAGATATCCCAATCTTATATTTACCACATGGGATACCGTAGATCGCCCTAGACAGGTTATCGTATCTGATATGACGGCTTTTAAGTTCTTATACTTCTATTTCGAGGTGACTTTTTATTTCGATGTGTTCACAAAAGAGATTCTGACATATCGGGTTGCAGATAGAAGAGGTTCCAGATGGCAGTATATAAATGGACTCGAAGATGTGATTACGCTTCTGAAAGGATGCACTGAACCTACTGTCATACATACAGATCAGGGAAGCGTGTTTGCTTCAAAAGATTATAACGAACTTATAAAAGATACAAATATTATCCGTTCGATGTCCAGAGCAGGGAAACCTACAGATAACCCGGTAAATGAATCTCTTAACGGCTGGTTAAAAGAGGAGCTGTTTATGGATTTTAAAATTGGAGATTGCCAGAGCCGTGATGATTTCTGTAAGTGCCTGGAAAGATATGTGGACTTCTACAATAATCATAGACCGTGCTTTGCTATTGGTTATGATACTCCAAATAACTATAGAAAGAGATATTACAAAGGAGAGATTCTGAAAAAAAATACATTTGAAAACAGAGTGCTTTCTGATAAACCTAAATTCGTTCAGAAACGGCTTCAGAAGAAGGAGGTGAGCAAAGTGTCTACTTTTGAAAATCAATATTTATAATAAGAAACGGCTTCAGAAGAAGGAGGTGAGCAAAGTGTCTACTTTTGAAAATCAATATTTATAATAAATAATGATTATGTCTGCTTTTGAAAATGAAATTTGATTATTTTTTTTATATATGTCTACTTTTAAAAAAATTAAATAAAAAAATAAACTTTTTGTGTCTACTTTTATTGACTAGTACAAGTTGTTCTGTAGAAAGTGTCATTTTGTGAAAAAAATAATTGAAATAAAGTGTCATTTCGTGGTAATTTTCAAATAGGATAAAGTGTCATTTCGTGATTTAATTAGATGGAGTTTCATTTGAAAAGAAAAATATACGATAGTCTAAAACGATGGAAAGAAAGCTCCAAAGGCACGACGGCTTTGCTTATTGATGGAGCTAGACGTGTAGGGAAAAGCTACATAGCAGAAGAGTTTGCAAGAAATGAATATAAAAGCTATATTCTGATTGATTTTTCTTACCCTAAACTTGGAACATTAGATTGTTTCAAAGAAGATATTTACGATTT
>ONIU01000090.1 GCA_900317935.1 uncultured bacterium | reverse complement strand
CCAGCATAGAATGTATTGGCTTGTTTGCCACAAGATATAAACATTCCGTTTGTAGTCATTTCTGGATAACACAAATATCCACCCTGTTTGGTAATATTACTGCTGCCTTTTTCATCGCCACTCATTTTTTTTCTTAAGTTTAACAATAATTGATATACTCCTTGTTCATTTAATTCTGTCGTTCTTGGTTGGCCTTTTAAATTACTGTCTCCACCTTCAAAATCTGTTTTATACGTATCCCAGGCTTTTTTTGTTAATTCATCAAGGTCTTTATCCGAAAATTTACCTTCGTTAGTTTGATCATAAACAGACTTAAGGTTCTCAGCAAGTTCATCTGGATTTGATAATTTAAATATTGCTGTAAAAGAACCTATTTTATTTTTGAATCCATCAAAAGATGATGAAGCTGTTACATTTATACTGGTGTCACCGGGAGTAAATACTTTTTCTGCTTCTGATTCAGAGAGGTCAGTTTCACTAATGGCTTTGGCAAGTTCATATTTCAAAAATGGATAAAGTTCGTTTTCAAAGCAATCAACAGGACTTCTGTGATCATAAACTATTCTTTCTTTTGCAATTACAGTTGCTGCAACGTGATGTCTAAACTCGCCATCTTTTATATCTTTATCTCTTTCAAATAGCTGCATGCATTCTTCATTGTAATTTGTAGATTTTAGCGCGCTATCACCACTTTTGTAAATCTGTGGGAAACCATATTTTTCATTAACCTCTGTTGGATCTCCTGCTTGATTGAAATCTCCTGCAATAAAAACGTTTTTTTCACTAACAATGAAACAATCCTTTGGAGGATTACCTTTTATGACTATATCTTTATCTGAATAAAAATATCCATTACTTGGAAAATTATTTTTGGTTACTTTTCCTTTATGAATATTATTTCCAAAATCAAGATACACAACGTCTAAAGAGTCTAGTTTTTTTCCACTGGTCCCATCTTTCCAACCTTTATGAATACTATATTTTGCGGCAAAAGAGTCTGTGTTAAATCCACCTTCTTTAGCCTTATTTTTATATTTTGCAAAATCAGGTTGAGGTAGCTTTATACCATCCCAATCATTTTTGTCTTTTATCCAAGGTTTAAGATCTTCTGGAATACTAGGGATCGTATTTCTTAGTGATTCAGGAAATTGTCCAGACTTTTCTGCTTCGGCATTATCATAGCCGCTGCTACCAGAAGGGAAAGATGAATTTGGTTGGATGGTAAAATCCTTTTCAACACCATTTTTTGTTTTAAACTTTGCTTTTATTGGACTATAGAAAAAAATACCCCCTTTCCCTGAAAGAATAGCTCCTATGTTGTCTAACCTCTGGTCTGTTCCAGAAAAACCTCCGTTATGCTCTTCCATTGTTATTTTACTAATCTCAATTCCTTTATCGCCATATAAGTGACCAATTGAAAAAACATTTTCTGTCACAGATGGATTTTTTGCTTGCCCGTAAATTAAAGATAATACACCACCGTCAAACATCAAAAACTCTCTAGCGGGGTAACGTCTGTTTACTACTGCAAGTATTCGGCGCACTGTTTTATCATACATACCCATAGCTTCTATAAACACATAAGCTTTGCTTTCATCTATTGCTTTGGTGTTGAGGTTGTCCTGGTAAGGTATGTTGCCGACTCTGACTTTGAATTTGCCATCACCGAGTGTGCCGGAAATAGTTCCTGATTTACTGCTGTCTTCTTGGAAATTATGGTCATTACTTGTATTTGCTTCTAAGGACAATTCTCTTGTTATCGGATTATTATCTTTCCATGTTAATTCTTCTTCAGAACTATTTGGTTTTATGACTTCATGTGTTTGAAAAGATGAATTGTTAAATAATTCTCCGAGAGCAACTTCTAAGCCAGCTTCTGCTAAAGCAAGAGCTTTTACTTTTTTACTTTCGTTAACAACGGTCTGGGTTCTGTATTTGCTGAAAGAAAAAACACCAGCAATAACTATAAGTAGAACAATACCCATACCAACAGCGGTAATTATTGCAGAACCTTTTCTGTTTTTTAAGCTTTTCATGATTCAGGCATCGCTCCCCTTTCTTTTACACTGATAATACTTTCATTTTTATATTTTTCTTTATCTTTTTTCCCTACCTGAAGTTTTATATAGATGTTACCGCTTCTTACTGCTTCGGGGTCTTTAATTCTATAGAAAAGACATTCGTCTATTCCATGTAAAAGAGTGTAAACGGTCTTTCTTGCTTCAATAGTATTTGAATTTTCGTCAAAAGGAGTTTGTTCTCTGATCAATACCCATTTTGAATCCGGGGTAGGATTTGGCTCATCTTCTTTTTCAACACGATATATTACTTGTACAGCTGTATAATTCTTTTCATTTTCACCCAGAGTAGATGGGTCTTTGTCGAAATGATAGTCAACTTTTGTGAATATAAGCTGGTTTTTGGCATCTTTAGTTGTTTTTAATCCTTCTATTTCTGATTGTTCATACATAGGTGGAGAGTCAGAGGCTATATAATTTGCTTCTCTGACGTCATCCATTATCCTGATCAAAGTGCGGTCCAATTCATCATTTATGCTGTGGTTTTCCAAAACTTCTTTAGCGTTTTTCTGAGTAGACGAAAAGACTTGCCATAAAGCAGTAAGCACTAATACCATAAGTATTATTGAAATCATTGTTTCTACTAATGTAAAAGCTTTCTTTTTCATCGTTCTATCTCTGCGCTAGAATAGTATGAATATCTAAATGATGGTCTCTTCCGTCTTTGCCTGTATATTGAATAGTAAATTTAACTGCACAAATATTTGGAATAGAATCTTTATCTGCATTTTTAGTCGTTATTGGGTCTATGAAAACACCTTTTGGATCAATTTTATAAGTAATACCATTTACAACATGGGTGTTGTATTCCTCTTTATTTTTTAGTCTGTATTCAAAAGTCTTTTCTTTTTTAGAGGAATCATTATCGTTATTGTGACGTTCTTCTTCAAGCATGTCAAAAGGATAGGATCTGGCTATTTCAAGTATTTTTTCTGCAAGAAAAGCTGCTTGTGCATGGTCTCTTGTGGATGTAACAGTCTGAGCTTGGCCAATAATTACATTCAAAGAGGGAATCAGGATAAGTGCCAGTAAAAGGACACCTATCATTATTTCTATCATTGAAACAGCTTTTTTATTGGTTTTCATATTAATCCGAATAAATCAAGAATTCATTTCGCCTTTGAATAAAGTTGGTTAAACTAGGTTGTAAAGAAGAATATATCTGCATCAATGGTTGATTAGATATAATCATTTCTCTAATGGAAGAAGAACCAGCCAGACAGTCTATTGCTTCAGCAGCAGCCTGATTTTGCAATGGAATTCTATCTGGATATAATTCATAAAGTGTTTTTAGAATGGCGGTTCCAGTCAGGAATGGATCGAAACTCTCTGTATGAGTAATAACCAGTTCTATACCATTTGTAACCTGACCTGAATATAAGCCGTAGTAAGGTTTTTCCTGAACTGCAATGAATCTTATTCCTGGTAGATTGTAGGATTCTAGTTTTTCACAAAGAATCTCACCGTCTATCCAAGGAGCTAGAATGTAATGGAATGGTCTGTTGGTGCCAACCCCTGTGGAAAAGACGCCTATTTCACCAATGAAGCCTGTTGCGGCATAATATAAAGGTGTTGTTGGTTCTGGAATAAAATCAGAAGGCGGAACCCAATGAAGACCGGTGTCGGAATATGACATTCTTCTTTTATAGCCTTCCATGCCTATTACAGTTAAATTCGCACCTAAACCGAATACTTTATTGAAATAAAGAGCAAGTTCAGCAATTGTCATTCCATAGATTAAGGGAATTGGATAGACACCAAATCTACTTCTTAAAGCGACTTCTAATACTGGACCGGAAAGGGTTTTCCCATTAATAGGATTAGGACGGTCAAGGAGTATTACAGGCATTTTAATTTCTCTGGCTACATCGAGAACCTGTGCCATTAGAGTAACGTATTTATAATACCTGATACCTATATCTTGAAAATCAATTACTATCAAATCAACATTTTCAAAGATATCTTTGCTGGGTTTTTTCAAGGGGTCAAGTATCTCAACTACTTTTGCATTAGTTAATGCGTCAAAATATTCATCTGCATTATCATTACCAGGAATTGATTCCCTAAAAAATCTATCTCCTGTAATGATGACTTTAATTTCAGCGGCTTTTGCAAGTCTATCGACTGTGTGACTAAGATTTGAATCTAAAGCGGCTTTTGAAGTCAAAACAGCTAGTTTTTTGCCTTTTACCATTGTGGGGTGTTGGGTTGCTAAAACGTCAATTCCAGCTTTTACTGCGCCAAAGCTTTGAGAATAAGAGAACATAATCAGCAACAATATAATTGCTGATATTTTTGTTTCTAAGTTTTTAAACATACTTCTATATATTTTAATTAAAAAGCCTAATTCTTTCAAGTATTATAATAATTGAGACAAGTTATATTAATTTTACGAATATGAAAATCGTTCTGTTGCATAAAAAAAAATCATAAAGAGTCGATATAAAAAATAATTGTTTGCTAAAAATATGAAGAATTTTAGATTTATATTATTATCTTTTGTCTTTATAATGGCTGAATTTGCAGTATTTGCTCAGCCATATGATTTGTTTTTCCCAACAGATGAAAGCCCTGATTCTCTAACCAAGGAAGTTAGAGATCTCCATGATATAGAACGAGATTTAGCTTTAGAAAAAATGACACGAGAACCCAACAAAGTAGATGCTTATATTGAATTAGGAGATTTAAGACGAAGGCAGGGCAAACTGATTGAAGCCAAGCGTTTTTATGAAATGGCTCTCAAAATTGCCCCAGATAATTATTTGGCTAATCAGGGTCTGATGCAGACTCATTACTTGCTTGGAGAGTTTGAGGAAGCAAGAAAAAGAATGGATAGTGTTATAGAATTAGATCCATTATCTTTGGATGAGAAAAGTGAATTTAACAAATTTAGACAGAAGCTTCAGCAGGAGGCTCGTGCTGGAGTCAGCATATATGAAGATGACAGAGATTTATCCGAAATAATGTATTTTGCTGAATTGACTTTTCCAGGTAATGAATACAGAAAATTAAGAACAAATTTCAGATATGAACAGTGGAATTATAAAGATAACATTCAGAAGATGAATATGAATGTGTTCCAGGGCAGTATGAGATATGATTTTAACGATAGTTCTCATATTTTGGCGGCAGTGGCACCTGAAGTTTTTGATGATAATAACAATATAGAAGGTTATTTCTTTGATGCCATGGCAGGAACAGATAATCTTAAACTGGCGTTAAAGTATAGCCATGGAGGATTCAGAGAAAATCTGTTTACTTTGAGAAACAGATATAAAGAAAATAGCACGTCTATTAGTATTTTTGGGGATTTGCATCCGCGAACAAGGCTGATACAGACTCTTTCTCTTTCTGAAATTTCTGACGATAATAGTAAAAGACGTTATGATACAGAATTGATTTATTCTATTTTCAAGAAAAAAGCACCTTTTATGACTGCTTCTATTCGTTTTTATCAGTCTAGCTATGAATTTCAGACCGATGTTAACGGGAACTTTTTAAACTACTGGGCTCCTTCTGATTATAAAGGTGGAGAATTTACTTTAACATGGGAAAGAACAGTGGGTTCTAAATGGTGGTGGGGTGTTGATGCAAAATATACTTATAACAGTTATAGATTTGATACTCCAAAAGACGTTGATGATAGTGGTGCAGGCGCTAGCATTTTTGTGAATTATAAGCTGGCAGGTGGTGATGTTTTTGCTTCTTTCGGTGATAGAATTAATAGTTATTTCAGAGAAAGAAGATTTGACTTACAAGGAACCTTCAACTTTTGATTAATTAAAAAGTTGCCAGACAAAAAAAATAACCTGATAATGAATCAGGTTATTTTTTTTACTTAATTTCTAAGCTAACAATAGTGATTATTCTCGTGGAGCATTAGCGTCGCCAGCGGCTCCGCCTTTCTGCTGTTCCTGAAGTTGTTTTGCTCTTTCCTGAATTTTAGCTTTAATTTCAGCAACTTTTGCTGCTGGAATGTCAAGACTTAACTTGATAGTGGTTTCAGTGTTAGTAGCAGTAAGCATATTAACTGCTTCAGCAATTTCTGGACCAGCCTGACCTGCAAACATTTTAATCATTGCAAGGTAACCGTTAACCTGAGTCATAACATTGTTAACATTTTCTTTTTTGTCAACTTCTGCATTCAGATTGAAAACGAGGTTGTTGTCATTATTGAAGTCGAAGTAGAAAGTATTGATGTTAGCAAGAGCAGCAGCATTAGGATTCTGTGCACATTTGTCTTTGAAAGCCTGAGGAAGAATGCCGGCGCCACTAACAGTTGCCTTTGAATCTATTTTGTTGATGATAGCAAGAAAATTCTTGTTGGTTTCAATAGTTTTTGCTTTGCCCATCTTTACAGCTTTTACTGCGTCAACACCAGCCTGGCTACCTACAACAACATATTGGTTGTCTAAGAACATACCATATCCGTCTTTGCTGTTCTTGGGAACTACACAATTGAAGCCATCAACAACAGAAACGTCTACGTCTTTTTTTGCGTTTTCATCTTCTTTGATAACTTTTACAATCTTTTCTACATCGAATTTGCCTTCGATTAAAGCGCCGCCAAGAGCGTCTTTGCCTTCGATTGCTTTACCAGAAGAGAATAATACTACATTGGTAAGGTCTTTAAGTGGATCGAAACCTGATTTTGCTTTCAATTCTTCATAGGTTTTCTTTTGTTCCGGAGATTTTTCAAATTCATCTGTAATCTGCTTCTGGACTTCAGGCATAGTTAAAATCTTAGAAACATTAATTTGAAGAAGAAAATCAGTATCTTCAGGAATCATTTTAGTCATGTCAGCAGCAAACAGAGCCTGACCAGTTACAGCTACAGCAAGAGCAGCAGTTAACATTATCTTTTTAAACATTTAAAATTTCACTCCCTTTAATTATGGTTATCCAAAACAATGATAATAATAATAGGATATAAGTTTTATTGTCAAGAATTACTTATTAGTTTCTGGACGGCCGAAATTTTCTATTAATTTATCAATAGAAGCTTGTGTTATAAAAGTGGTTACAACAGCAGATAAGCCATTGGTTGATATTTTTGCATTTTTTAAGAAATCTTCAAAAGCAGCATATGGCATTTCCATTGATTTTGCTGTTTCCAAGAAAGCACTTATTGCTTTGTTAATTTCTTCCATGTTTGAAGATGCCCCGAAATCACCAATTATATTAATATCCAGATTGGTATTTTTTGTAAAATCCAAACTGAGATACTGAATGTTGCTTAGAGACTTAGACTGTTCTTTGGAAGCAAGAAATTGTCGGGCTTGATCTGGCAGAATAGCAGCAACAGCTAAAGAAGCCTTTTCGTTAAGCTTTGAAATTACTGAAGAAAAATCTTTATTTGTTTTGATACCAGTCATCTTGCCTAAATTGACAAGCTTAGCATTGTTAACGCCAATTTCAGTGCCACAGACAACAGTGTTTGTATCTACAATAAGAAACTTTGTATTCCCTTTTTCTTCATCAATGTGTGTAATAGCTTGATATCCATCTTCTTCAGCAATAACCAGTTTATCTTTCAGTTCATTATTGTTTTTTAGATAATCTGTTATTTTATCTATATTGAATTTACCGCTGACTATAAATGCTATATCGGTTTTTAATGGATTTTGTGCATTGGCAGAACCAAGATGCATAAACAAAAGAAGAGAATCAACATCTGTTAAAATATTAAAACCAGAAGCTCTAATCTGTTTGCCATATTCTGTCTTGTCTTGTTCATTAATAATATCAAGAAGCTTTTGTTTGATTTCCGGAATATGAGTGATCTGTTTAATATTAGAACGGATTATTAAATCTGAATTGCTTGGAACCAAATCTAAAAGTTCTGCTGCAAAAGATTGGGAAACTACTAACAATAAACAGAAAGCAAATAACAAAAATTTCTTAAACATTAGTCCTCCTATTTGTGGAACATGTTTGAGTCAACTTAAACTAATTTTAACTTCATTTCTGTTTATAGTCAAGATAATCTCCCTAAGACCATTATGATTTACCATAATTTGCACTATTTAGTCTCTCTGTGTTAGAATATTTACTCATTAAAAAATACATAGGATAAAAAGATGGAAATAAGTCAGCTCGAACAAATCTATCAATTGCTTTCCGATAATGGCTTTGACGAAATAGAACTTCGTCTGGGTGCTACCGATAGAATAAAAATGGCACGCTCAGCTTCGGTAAAAACAACTATGCCTCAACAGGCAAACAATACTATTTTGGATTCTGCCGAACAGTTACAGCAAAAATCAGAATCTGTCATTGATTCTAATAAAACCGAAATTCGTTCAGAACTTGTTGGCGTATTCCAGTTTATGGATGAAGACGAAAACTACTTCCCAAAAGTTGGAGATGAAGTTGCTATGGGTGAAAAACTTGGAAAGATACTAAGTTTGAATTCTACTAAGGAAATAAAATCGCCTATTGACGGCCGCATAGCTGAAATTGCTGTTAAGAAAAACGATATTATAGATTACGGTCATCTTCTTTTTGTTATAGAAGACTCTTCTGAAATTAAGGCTTGAGTGGGAGATTTTGAATGATATCTAAAATACTTATTGCAAATCGTGGCGAAATTGCAGTCAGAATAATAAGAACCTGCAAGAGCCTTGACATAAGAACTGTTGCTGTTTACTCAGAAGCTGATAAAGATTCTCTTCATGTTAAAATGGCTGATGAAGCCTACTGTATTGGGCCAGCCAGACCAGACCTTTCATATTTAAATATGGAAGCTATTCTTACTGTTGCTCAAATGACCGAATGTGATGCGATACACCCTGGTTACGGTTTTTTATCAGAAAATCCGGAATTTGCTGAAAAAACGGAACAGTTCGGCTGTGTTTTTATCGGTCCGAATTATAAAGCAATTCGTTTGCTAGGGCAGAAATCTGCTGCCAGAGACATTATGAAAAAAGCCGGCATACCTGTAATGCCTGGCTCTGATTCCTGTATTTCTTCTCCTGAAGAAGGAGCAAAGATTGCAGCACAAATCGGTTATCCGGTTCTTATTAAAGCTACTTCAGGCGGTGGTGGAAAAGGCATGAGACTGGTTGAAAAGCCTGAAGATTTCATAAAGCTATGCCAGACAGCACAGGCTGAAGCTGCAAGTGCCTTTGGAGATGACCGTGTTTATGTAGAAAAATACATGCTGAATCCCCGACATATAGAAGTTCAGATAGTTGCTGACCAGTGGGGCAGAGTTTTTGCTCTTGGCGTAAGAGAATGTTCAATTCAGAGACGCCATCAGAAACTTCTTGAAGAATCTTCTTCTGTAGCTCTTACTCCTGAATTAAGAAAGCAGATTGCAGAAACGGCTCTTAAGGTTGTAAGAACGATAAATAATGGCAAAGACGGTGTAATTTATCATAATCTTGGAACAGTAGAATTTCTTCTAGATGAAGATGGACACTTCTTTTTTATGGAAATGAACACTCGGCTTCAAGTTGAGCATCCGGTTACAGAAATGACCTGCGGAGGATATGACTTAGTTGCTCTTCAAATTGCGGATGCAATGAAAGAAGAACCGCTACCTTTGGAAAATGAAATCCTTGATACTCATGGTTGGGCAATAGAATGCCGTATAAATGCTGAAGACCCGACTTCTGCCTTTGTTCCATCACCTGGCACCATAGAAAAATATGTTGCTCCCGGCGGTTTAAATGTAAGATTAGATACCGCAGTTTATCAGGGATATAAAATTCCTTCATGTTACGATACCATGATTGGTAAACTGATTGTTTGGGGCAATAATCGAGACGAAGCTATTTCCAGAATGCTTGTGGCTCTTGATGAATTTGAGATAGAAGGCGTAGCTAATACTATTAGTTTTCATAAATACATATTGAATAATAGAGATTTCTATAACGGCCGTTTTTCAACTGCTTTTGTAGAAAAATACTATGATGACTATCTCAATAAAATAAAGCTAGCCGCTAAAAAGAAAGCTTAGGCTGTAATGAATCTGCTAAGACCAGCTGTTCCTTATCCTGCAAAAGTACTATCAGTAGAAGCTCTAACAAAACATATAAAAGATGTTGTAGAGAATGACAAGGTTTTGTCTTCCGTCTGGGTGCAGGGAGAGATTTCTAACCTGGTAAAAGCTGCATCTGGTCATTGCTACTTTACTTTAAAAGATGATAAGGCTGTTCTGAAAGCCTGTTTATGGGCAGGTAACAGAAGATATATTTCCACCGATTTTAAAAATGGCGATTTAGTCATGGTTTACGGTGGAATTTCTTTATATGCACCAAGAGGCGAATATCAGATTGTTGTAACTGATTTAAGACCAGCAGGGATAGGTGCTTTGTATGAAGCTTATGAAAAGCTGAAAAACAAGCTTCAGGCAGAAGGGCTTTTTGCTCCGGAAAGAAAAATGCCTTTGCCTTTTATTCCTAAAGGGGTGGGTGTCGTTACTTCCCCGACTGGTGCTGTTATAAAAGATATATTCAGAGTAATCAGACGTCGATTTAGGAATATGCCTATTTATCTTGTTCCCGTTAAAGTTCAGGGGGAAGGGGCTGCCAAAGAAATTGTCACTGGTATTAAGCGGCTTAATGCTGATAAAAGAGTTGACGTAATCATTGTTGCAAGAGGTGGCGGTAGTCTTGAAGACCTTTGGGCATTTAACGAAGAACCTGTTGCCAGGGCTATTAGTGATTCTAAAAAGCCGGTTATTTCAGCTGTTGGTCACGAAACCGATACAACGATTGCTGATCTTGTTGCAGATAGAAGAGCTGCAACCCCGTCTGTTGCTGGTGAATTGGTTGTTCCTGTAAAAGAAGATTTGATTGAAGTTATAAGACAGAAAACTCTTCGATTAAACAGAATAATGAAGAGTGTCATAACTATTCAGAAACAGCGCTACAATAGCTGTTCTCAATGCCGGTTTCTCGTGAAACCATCTCTTCTAGTGGCAGAGCGCAGAAATACTGTTATGAATCTTTCTAGAGAATTAGATATAGGTTTTAAGACTTTTATTGATGGAATAAAACATCGATTTGAACTGTTAAATGCCAGATTTCTTCTGTTAGACCCTAAGGCTTTGCTTAAACGTGGTTACATTATGGCAACTGATGAAAAAGGCAAAGTTGTTACCTCGGTGAAAAAATTGAAAAAGGGCGCTGGGTTAAGATTAGGTTTTGCAGATGGTTATGCTGGAGTCACTGTTGAGGAAGTTGAAAGGTGAAAAGTGAAAGGTGAAAGGTGAAAAGTGAAAGGTGAAAGGTGAAAAGTGAAAGGTGAAAGGTGAAAAGTGAAAGGTGAAAGGTGAAAAGTGAAAGTTGAAAGTTGAGAGGTGAAAGATGAAAGTTGAAAGTTGAGAGGTGAAAGATGAAAAGGTGAAAAGTGAAAGGTGAAAGGTGAAAAGTGAAAGGTGAAAGGTGAAAAGTGAAAGGTGAAAGGTGAAAAGTGAAAAGTGAAAGATGAAAGTTGAGAGGTGAAAGATGAAAGTTGAGAGGTGAAAGATGAAAGTTGAGAGGTGAAAGGTGAATGGTGAATGGTGAATGGTGAAAGATAGGTTATTAGAAAAAAAATCGGTTGATTTTGCAGTGAAGATAGTTCAGTTTTATAAATGTTTATGCGAAGAAAAAAGAGAATACGTTCTTGCTAAACAGGTTTTGAGAAGCGGAACTAGTATTGGAGCGAATATAAGGGAAAGTCGTAATGCTCAAAGTAAAGCAGATTTTATGAACAAATTGAATGTTGCTCTCAAAGAAGCAGATGAAACGCAATATTGGTTTGAAGTTTTGGAAAAATCAGAGATAATTAATCCTGAAGATTTTGAAATGCTTAATAAGGACTTGTCTGAATTAATAGCAATCTTGGTTAGTTCGATTAAAACACTGAAAAATAATTTAAAAAGTAAATAATTTTTCAGTTTTCCGTTTTTAGATTTCCGTTTTCCGTTTTCAGTTTTCAGTTTAAGAAGGAGAAGAATATGCCGCAGTATACGCAGAAAGACATTGCTAAAATTATAGCAATGAGTAAAGAAGATATAGAAAAACTAGATTATGAAACAGCTATGTCTAAGTTAGAAATAGTTGTTGATGCATTGGAACAGGAAGGAACTTCTTTAGAATACGGCTTGCAGCTTTATGGAGTGGGGACAGCTCTTTCTAAAAAATGCAGTGCGGCATTAGATGCAGCCGAAGAAAAAATGCTACAGCTTCTAGGAACGATTCAGAATCCTTCAGAAACTCCTTTTGATCCAGAAAGAGAAGGCAGATAAAATGAGTAAAGAACAGGAAAGTATCAGTAACTTTTTATCAAAACTTTCTGAAATAGCGGAAAAAGTTAACGAATATTTAGATAAGTGGCTTCCTCAAAATGAAGAAGAATACTCTGCTAATTTAAATGAAGCCATGAGATATTCTGTTATGGCTGGCGGCAAGCGAATCAGACCAGCTTTGACAGTTCTTACTGCTGAAGCTTTTGGCTTTAAAGGTGAAGCTGTTTATAGAGCAGGCTGCGCTTATGAACTCTATCATTCTGCCAGCTTGATACACGATGATTTGCCCTGCATGGATGACGATGATTTAAGAAGAGGCAAACCAACCAACCACAAGGTTTTTGGGGAAGCTACCGCTGTTTTAGCTGGCGACTGTCTAATGCTTATGCCTTATGAATGGTTTGGAAAACTTGGTGAATACGGTGTTTCTGAAGATAAAATAGTCAAAATCATGAAAATAGCTAATGAAGCCTTTACATATAGAGGTGTTATTGGTGGTCAGATGCTTGATTTGCGCTATGAAAACAAAAAAATAGACCAGGAAACCTTAGAACGAATACATATGGGAAAAACTGCGGCCCTGCTTCGTGCGCCAATATTGACTGGTGCTGTTCTTGCTGATGCAAATAGCGAACAATTGAAGTCTTTGAAGACTTATTCCCATAAAATTGGACTTTTATTTCAGATAGTAGATGACATTCTTGATATCGAAAGTGATGCGGCAACTCTCGGCAAGAATACAGGCAGAGACGTTGCTCTTGGCAAATCAACTTATCCTGCTTTATTAGGATTAGACGGGGCAAAAGAATATGCAAAGAAAACCTACAACGAAGCAATTCTTGCTATCGAACCTTTAGGAGATAAGATGAATGATTTAAAGGCTTTGGCATTATATCTTCTGCAAAGAAAATCTTAATATCAAACTGTTTTATAACTAATGGGAAGTTTATTTCAAATTCAAAATCTGCAAGAAAAGAGACATAGTGACGTTAAGAATCTAGCTAAAAGATTCAATGCAGAATACTGTTTTGCTTTGAAGAATGATAAAAATTATAATTACTTAAATGACCATTTTAATATAAGTAGCATTGGAAATAAGTTTGGAGATTATTTCTGGGGCAAAATGTATGATCATGAGTTTTGTTTTTGCGAATATTATTATTTTGCTTCTAAACGTACTCTTATAAATAACGATGGCTGGAGATCTTTTCTATCGTTAAGATTAAAAAAAACTTCTCCGAATTTCCATTTAGTTCCGAGGGCACTTGCTACTAATCAGTCGTTAGAAAATATCTATTTTTTTGCTTTTTTAGCTATTGTTTCTGGAATTGTAGCGTTTAATCTTGGTAAGGGCCCGGATATGATGTTAAACATGTCGAATCGTTTTTTGGGTATTAGTTTCCTTTTAGCTATTCTTTTTGTGTTCTGTTTTCTGAAACATTTATATGGATATTTGAGAATAAAACGTTCGAATAATTTTGGAATTACTAATCAGGATTTTATTAAAGATTATGTTATTTTGTCTGGTTGGTTTTCTGATTCTAATTCTATCAAGAACGTATTTACAGAAGATGTTTGCTCTAAAATAGTTAAATATAATGTTTTTGTAGATATTGAAGTTGAAAACAACTGTATTTTAACGAAATTTGACGATGATGAACAACTATCTTACAATGCATGTCATAAAATTCTAAAGACAACAATTGTTCACGCTAACTTGTTAGGGTTATGAACAAATAATCAATACAAGGCTTTGAGATAGTAGTATTTTGTGTTATATCTAAAATAAAACATCAATAGATAGAGATTTGCAAACTTATGAAAAATGCTGCGATAATTGTTGCTGGGGGCTTAGGCCACCGCATGAAATCTAATCTTCCTAAACAATTTATGCTATTGGGTGGTAAGCCTGTTGTACAATGGAGTCTAGAATGCTTCAACGCTGTTAAAAGTGTTGAAAAGATTGTGCTTGTTCTTCCAAATGATTGGATAGAAGAAGGAAAGAAGTATATCGCTTCTTTTAAGCCCGAAAAAGACTTTGTAATTGCTACCGGTGGTGAATTGAGACAGGATTCTGTCAGAAAAGGTCTTGTTGCTGTTGGCGAAGGTTTTGATTATATCGCAGTTCATGACGCAGCTAGACCGGGAATTACACCTGAACTTGCCGAAAAAGGTTTTGAAATGGCACGTGAGAAAGGCAATGCTATTTTCGCTGTTCCTTCTTATGATACTTTGGCTGTTGTAAAAGAAAGAATAATAATAGATAACGCAGACAGGAACATAATATATAGAGTTCAGACGCCTCAGATTTTTGATTATAATATATTGATGAAAGCTCTTTATATGGCTAAGAAAGATAATATTGTCGGCACAGACGAAGCAACTTTGGTGAGAAGATTGGGCGAACAGGTTTACATAATAATCGGAAATGAAAAGATGTCGAAAATTACTACTTCTGAAGATTTAGAAGTGGCAGAATTCTTATTAAATAAAAGGAAGCAGCAATGAAAAAGACTATTATTGTTCAGGCTCCAGCAAAGATTAATATTGGGTTGTGGGTAAAAAACAAACGTCCTGACGGATTTCATGAATTGGATACTTTCTTTCAGACTATTTCCCTGATGGATAGCATTACTTTGCATGAAAGCTTTGAAGAAGGAATCAGGGTTACCTGCGATAATAGAAATGTGCCTACAGGCGAAGATAATATAGCTTTCAGAGCTGCTAGAATATTCCTTCAAAAAACAGGCATTGAGCCTGCCTTGGATATTCATATAGAAAAAAGAATTCCTATGGCAGCCGGTCTTGCTGGTGGAAGCACTGATGCTGCCGCGGTATTAACGGGGTTAGCCAGACTTTATGAAAGAACTGTTACGCCCAATGAATTTATGGAAATGGCTGCTTTCCTTGGCTCTGATGTGCCTTTCTTGATTCGAGGAGGGTTGGCAAGAGGCTCTGGGCGTGGGGAAAAATTGGAATTTTATGAACAGCCAAAGAATCCTATTACGGTTGTCGTAGTAATGCCAAATGATGTTTCTGTGTCAACTAAGTGGTGCTACGAAAACTACACTCCTAGTAATAATGAACTGAAGGAAAGAAGTTTTGAAATGATTTTGGAAGCTTTTCAGAATCGTGATTTTGCCTGCTTGAAAAGGGTAGTGTTCAACGATTTAGAATCTGTTACATTGCAGCGTTATCCTATTATTCAGAAGATTAAAGAGCTGTTGGCAGCTACTGGAGATGGTGTCGTTTTGATGTCTGGTAGCGGTCCTGCAGTATTTGGCCTTTTTGATACCAAACAGAAAGCATTGTTTGCTTTGAATGCTCTTAAAGGTCTGCCAGTAGATGTTTATTTGGAACATACTTGTAAGAAGAATAGAGTCTAAGAGAGTGGTGAGTGGTAGGTGATGAGAGCGAAAGAGCAACAGAGCAATAGAACAACAGAGCGGAAGGAAAATAAGAGTGGCTGGAGAAAGTAAAAGAAAAAGTATATTTCAAAAAAATCCAACCAGAGTAATTACTGGTGCGTCTATTATTCTCTCAATTACCGCTGTTTTATTTTTTGTAAATGAAAATATTCCTAGATTTGGTAGTCCAAGAAGTAATCGTTACCAAAAGCAATGTTTTAGTAATCAGAGAGTTTTATTGGGTGCCATAGAAATATACAACATGGAACATACTAATCTAATTTCAAATTATAACCCCGATGTTCTAGCTCTATTGATAAAAGATAAATGCTTAAAAGAAAATCCTTTAAGAGATTGCGAATGCGAGTATCTTGTAGAAGGTGATTTAACCCGAGATGGGTATATTTATTGCGTGAACCACGGTTCAGCAAATGGAGAAAAAAAAGGTGAAAATATAGAAGCATCTACTAATCCAAAAAGGGATTCTAGAGAAAGATTGAAAAAAAATCTTATTAAGGCTTTAATACTTTTTGGTCCAACACTTTTATATTTGATTATAAGTTTTATTTAATTTCTTTTAATCGAAGTATTTGAAAAAGCTGATTTCTTTTGATATATAAATTTTTAACTAATTATTAAAAAAAGAAGCAATAAAAACTATGAAAAACATCGCATTATTAGGTTCAACTGGTTCAATAGGTAAAAACACTCTTGAAGTTGTAAGGAATAACCCAGATAAGCTTAGAATCATTTCTTTGACTGCGGGTAAAAACTGGCAGCTTTTAGCAGAACAGGCTAGAGAGTTTAAGCCAAAGTTTGTAGCATTAGCTGACACAAAATATGAAAATGACCTTAAACAGGCTTTAAAAGATACCAATATTAAGGTTGGGGTAGGGGAAGAAGCTGTTATCGAAGCTGTTACTATTAGCGGTGTTGATACTGTTTTAGCTGCTATTGTTGGTGCTGCTGGTCTTAAACCTGCCTGGGAAGCTATTAATCAAAAGCATTTAATTTGTTTAGCTAATAAGGAAACTTTGGTTGTTGCTGGTGAATTGGTTATGAACGCTGTTAAGAAAAATGGTATCAAGCTGGTTCCTGTAGACAGCGAACATTCTGCTATTTTCCAATGTTTGCAAGGGGCAGAAAAGACTCCGCTTCACAGAATTATTATTACAGCTTCAGGTGGTCCTTTCAGAACTATGCCAAAGGAAGATTTGGGTAAAGTTACAGTTGAACAGGCTTTAAAACACCCCAATTGGAATATGGGCGGTAAGATTACTATAGATTCTGCAACTTTGATGAATAAAGGTTTGGAAGTCATAGAAGCTCATTGGCTGTTTGATGCAACTTATGACCAGATAGACATAGTGGTTCACCCGCAGTCTTTGATTCACAGCCTTGTTGAATACTCTGACGGTTCTGTTATTGCTCAGCTTGGATGGCCTGATATGAAACTGCCTATTCAATATGCTCTGACCTGGCCTGAAAGATGGAATCCGCCGCTGCCTAAGTTTGACTTAGTTAAAGCAGCTAGTATGACTTTCTTTGAACCAAGATACGATGATTTTCCATGCTTGAAATTGGCTTTCAAAGCTGGTAGAGCTGGTGGAATCATGCCCTGTGTCATGAATGCCGCAAACGAAATAGCTGTAGCTTCATTTATGCAGAAAAAGATAGGTTTTATGCAGATTCCAGAAGTTATTTCCAATACAATAGATACTTTTAAAAATGAATCGGTTAAAAGCATTGACCAGCTTATTGAGCTTGATGCAAAGTCACGCCAGGAAGCCGAAGAACAAGTAAAAAAATATAATACTTTTAATTAAAGCTTTTTTATTAGGTATCTGATTGTAAATGTTTATAAATTAAACAGGGGGAATAGGTTCTAAAGCCCCTCCTTGAGGAGGGGAATAAAAGGGGTGGTGACCTAACCATAGTAAAACTTAATTCTAAGGATTATAATACGCTTACGCTAAAAGAAAGTAACTCTAGCTCGGTCACCCTCTCTTTAATTCTCTCCCTCAAGGGAGAGCTTTAGGGAGGATGGCACCTAAAAAAATATGAATTTCTTTATTTCAACATTTGCGAGCGATAGCGAAGTAATAAAAAAAACAAATGTAAGGATTAAATAACTATGATTCAAGATATTAGAGTAGGTTTGGGCCACGATATACATGTTTTTGCCGAAAATCGCCAACTTTGGCTTGGCGGCGTGAAGATAGATTATGAAAAAGGCTTAAAAGGTCATTCTGATGCAGATGCGCTTATTCATGCAATTATGGATGCAATGCTTGGGGCTTTGGCTCTAGGCGATATTGGTCAGCATTTTCCCGATACTGACTCAAAATATAAAGGAATTAGCTCTATTAAACTTTTAAAACATGTGGTTGAATTGACTAACTCAAAAGGCTATAAGGTAGGAAACCTTGACTGCATGATTCATTGCGAACGCCCGAAACTTTCGCCTCACAAAGCATTGATGGCTAAAAATCTTTCAGAAGTTCTTGGAATCAGCGAAGACCGAATTTCCATAAAAGCAGGAACCAACGAAAAGATGGATTCTGTCGGTGAAGGCCGTTCCATCGAATGTGATGCTGTAGTGCTGATGATTAAAGAATAATGAAGGTAATTATTAAGTTATATGTTGTTAAGATATATTAGTTTTTATAGCCAAAACACTTTCCATAAAGCAAATATTCAGCTTTAAGAAGCGAAAGGTCAGAAAATGGATAACATAATTCACAATCAGATTGTAAGTTTTATATGGGGAATAGCAGATGACTGTCTGCGAGATGTCTATGTGCGTGGCAAGTATCGCGATGTCATTCTTCCTATGACGGTAATAAGAAGATTAGACGCAATGCTTGAAGATACCGCCGAAGATGTTCGCAAAATGAAGAAAACTCTTGATGAAGCTAAAATAGATAATCAATGGCCAGCCTTATGCAATGCTGCAAAACAAGCTTTTTGCAATTCTTCACCATTTTTGCTTAAAGATTTGACAAATCGTGCTACAAAACAAAAACTTAGAGCTGATTTTGAATTATATCTTGATGGCTTTTCTCCAAATGTTCAAGAAATTCTTGATAAATTCAAATTTCGTAATCAGATTGCCACAATGATTGATGCTGATATTCTCGGCTCTGTAATAGAAAAATTCATTTCTTCAGATATCAATCTTAGCCCCAAACCAATTTATAAAGATGATGCAAAAACCATAATAAAGCATTCGGGGCTCGACAACCATGGAATGGGAACTATTTTTGAAGAACTTATCCGCAAGTTTAATGAAGAAAACAATGAAGAAGCTGGTGAACACTGGACTCCTAGAGATGTTGTAGAACTGATGGCTGACCTAATATTTGTGCCTATTGCTGATAAAATAAAAGACGCAACCTATTCTTGTTACGATGGAGCCTGTGGAACAGGCGGTATGCTTACTGTCGCCCAAGAGCGTCTTCTTGAACTTGCTTCAAAGCAAAACAAGAAAGTATCTATACATTTATTTGGACAGGAAATCAACCCAGAAACTTATGCTATCTGTAAAGCTGATATGTTATTAAAAGGTGATGGAGAACAGGCTGAACATATTAGTTATGGTTCTACACTTTCTAGTGACAGCAATCCTACTAGACAATTTGACTTTATGCTTTCTAATCCGCCCTATGGGAAAAGTTGGAAAACAGATGCAGATAAGATGGGTGGCAAGAAAGAAATCTTAGATACACGCTTTAACACCTATCTTGAAGGTGGAGAGCAAATGCAGATGATTCCAAGAACAAGCGATGGACAACTTTTGTTTTTGCTTAACAATGTGTCAAAAATGAAGAAAGAAACAGAGCTTGGTAGTCGTATTGCCGAAGTTCACAACGGTTCTTCTATTTTTACAGGTGATGCAGGTAGTGGAGAAAGTAATGCACGTCGATATTTTATAGAAAATGATCTTGTGGAAGCAATTATTGCAGTGCCTGAAAATATGTTCTACAATACAGGCATAGGAACTTTTATCTGGATTCTCTCTAATAGAAAAGAAGCTAGACGCAAAGGCAAGATTCAGCTTATTGACGCAACAGGTATGAAATCGCCTCTTCGCAAGAATATGGGAAAGAAAAACTGCGAATTTACATCTGAAATACGCAAAGAAATACTTAGAATCTTTCTTGAAATGGAAGAAAGCGAAGTGAGTATGATCTTTAATAACGAAGACTTTGCTTATTGGAATGTAACAGTTGAAAGACCTCTGCGTTTGAGAGTATACCCTGAGAGAGAAATTTCTGATAACCTTTTCAAGAAAAAAGAAGAATATGACTCTGTAATTAAAGCTTTATCTTCGGTTCCTTCAAATGTGCCTCTTGATGATTGGAACACTTTTGCAAAGGCTACAAAACTTAAAACTGCCTTACTAACAAAAATACGTCCAATTATTACTGAAAAAGACGCAAACGCCAAAGCTATTAAAGACGAAGCAGACCCTGATTTAAGGGATTATGAAAATATTCCTTTCACTTATGAAGGTGGTATTGAAGGCTTTATTAAAAATGAAGTTCTGCCTTATGCTCCAGACGCTTATATTGATGAAAAGAAAACTACAATCGGCTATGAAATCAGCTTTACAAAATATTTCTACAAGCCTGTTGAACTTCGAGATATGAATGAAATCATCGCTGATTTAAATGCCTTAGAATCAGAAGCTAACGGAATGATGGCGGAGATAATGGAAGGAATTGAGAGTTGAGAATTGAGAGTTGAAAATTGAGAATTGAGAAATGAGAAATGAGAAATGAAAAAGCTCGTCATTGCTGTAGACGTGACAATCCATTTGAACTAATTATATCTTATGAAAACATACAAAAAGTTTAGTAATTATTGTAGATGGTTTTTGTTGTAGTTGTTGAAGAAACGATAAAATATTATATCTATATTTACATAAGATATAATATTTTGTATTATATTATATAGTAATAATTCAAAATATAAGAACGAAAGATGAAACGGCAAATATTATATTCTAATCAGGCAACTAAATTTTTGGCAAAACATAGGTTTCTGATAGCACCTATAAAGAAATCGTTAGAACTTTATATGAATAATCCTGAACATATGTTTAAAAAACAGCATATAAAACGTCTTGAGCCTCTATCTTCTGGAAAATTGAGATTGAGGGTTGGAGACTATAGGGTGGTTTTTACCGATGATTTTATTGTGATATTAGTGGAAAAAATAGATTCTCGTGGTGATGTATATAAAGATTAAAGGGTGATAATATGAATTTAACCTATTCAAATTTAAAAATAAAAAATGATGACTTTGTTGTTATAAATAAAATTGATTTTGAGAAACTGCTCAAAAGATTAGATAATTTAGAAACTTTGTTTGCTAATACTGACATAAGTAAAAAACAAAATATTACTTATAATAATGAAGAAACTTTTCCTCAATCTTTGATAGATAAATTTGAATCAAATGAATCTATGATTAAGATTTTTAGAAACTATCGGAATATGACACAAAATGAATTGTGTAAAAAATCAGGTGTCAGTATTTCTTATTTGAGAAAACTAGAAGCAGGTCATCATAATTGCAGCATAGATATTTTAAAGAAAATAGCAAAAGCCCTAAAAGTAGATGTTGATTATTTCTTAGATTAATTTAGTTCTGAGAATAGGTAGTCATTATATAATCATCTTATGAAAACTTATGAAAAATACAAAAAAACAAATCAAATTTGGCTTAATTTGCTCCCAGAACATTGGGAAAATATTAAACTTCGTCAAATTCTTAGACCATTTAGTGAAAAGAATCACCCAGAATTACAATTATTATCTGTTGTAAGAGAAAAAGGCGTCATAATAAGAAACACAGAAAACAAAGAAGAAAATCATAATTTTATTCCAGAAGATTTAAGTGGTTATAAAAGAGTTAAACAAGGGCAATTTGTAATAAATAAGATGAAAGCTTGGCAAGGCTCTTATGGGGTTTCAAAATATGATGGAATAGTAAGTCCAGCATATTTTGTTTTTGATTTCAACCAAGATTTTAATCCTGATTTTTTTAATTATGCTATTCGTAGCAAAATATATGTTAGTTTTTTTGGAAGTGCGTCTGACGGAATTAGAGTAGG
>ONIU01000101.1 GCA_900317935.1 uncultured bacterium | reverse complement strand
GCTATATTTTTAGTAATTACTATTTGTTCTTTAACCGCTTGTGGTGGCGGAGGAAGCAGCAGTGACCCGATTCCACCAACTACAGCTAATGTTAAAATTACTGTTCCTGCTGAACTTTTCAATCAGCCAGCTCCATCAACCAGAGCAGTGAAACTTGCGGAAAAATTAATTATTCGCGCTGTTGCTTATAATGATAAAGATGGGAAAGAAGTTGGTGGTGTTCAACATATTAATGTTGAAGCTCAATATAGAAATGATGACAGTTATATAGCAGAAGTTAGTGGTTTAAATACTAGTTTTGCTTACAGATTTTCTGCGATTTATAATAATAAGGAAATATTGAAAAATCATGTCGGTGTTGCTAGTATCACCAGTGGTGCTTCTTTCAATGTAAATATTTACTCAACAAAAAAAGTTTTAGCTTATGAAAAATGGCTAGAAAATAACCCAAATGACAAAAGTTTTAAAAATTTCCAAACAAAATGTTCTGATGAGGCTTCTAAAAAAGGTTATTCAGAAGATTTATATTTTGATAGTCTTGTTAATTTCCCATATAGTGATTTTAAAGAAAGCTTAGTAAAGATTACAAGCGGTCAAGAAGCTTCTCTTCCAACTAAAGAAGCCGTTGACACAGAAAAACTTCCTGCTTCTGGCAGTTCTTCTGGTGATAAACCCAAAGAAATGGTTTTTGAATTAACTTCTGATGAAGGGAATGTTGTATCTGATAATTTGTATAAAATCAATCCAAGCTTTACAATCCGCTATTCTGGTCCACAAATTGCAGAATCAGACAACAAAGCAAAAATTGAAAATTCAATAACTGTTACAGACCTTGCAAGCGATAAAGTTGTAAAAACCTGGAAAACTGACGGAACAATAGGCATTAGCTTTAGTGAAAACCTTGCTTATAATACTTCATTTACACTTTCAATGTCAGATGTATCAGATATTAATGGCTGTAAAGTTATTCCATTTAAAGCAATATCTTTTACTACTGTTAAAGAAAAATCTGAAATAGAAAATGGTTTATCTTTTTCATTGCCTGACGGAGCAAGTTTAGAAGTTATCAATTGTCCTACAGGTGCATTCGAAATGGGCAGTTTAGAAACAGAATTGGGCAGAGAGTATAATGAAAAACAGCATTTAGTCCATATAACAAAGAACTTCTATATAGGGAAATACGAAGTAACCCAAGCTCAATATAAAGCTTTAATGGGTAAATATCCATCAGAATATTCTGATGATACTTCAAAACCTGCTTATACTATGAGTTATGAAGATGCAAAGGCATATTGTACTGCTTTGAACACAAGATTTGCTAATTCTTTACCAGAGGGTTACACTTTTGATCTTCCAACAGAAGCTCAATGGGAATATGCTTGTAGAGCAGGCACTAGCACAAGTCTTAACAGTGGAAAAAATATTACAACAGGAGCAGATGCTGAATGTCAAAATTTGAATGAAGTTGGCTGGTATGCAAAGAATTCTGATAATACTGCTCACCCAGTAGGCCAGAAAAAACCAAATAGATGGGGCATATATGACATGCACGGTAATGTTAACGAATGGTGTAACGATTGGTATGGTGATGATTATGATAATGATAATCAGGGCCAAGAAGGATACCTTTCTAACGATCCTAAAGGACCTATAACAGGTACTTTACGTGTTGTAAAAGGTGGCGACTATTATACTGTTCCGGCTTATTGTAGATCAGCTCGAAGATTCGGACTAGATCCAACAACAAATGACAATAAATATTTAGGTTTCCGTGTAGCTCTAGTGCCGATTCAGTAATTTGAAATAAAAAGCTATAAAAAAAGCAACGCCTGATAAATCAGGCGTTGTTTTTTACTTGAAGATAGCTTCCTTTTCATGTAGTCATAGTAGTTGGTAGTTGTTGTAGTTATTGTTATTATAGGGTTAGAAAAGTATCGATTATATCAAATATTCGATAGCTTACTAAGCTTCGATTTAACAATAAAAACAACAAAAACTAACTACAATAAAAACCTTATTTCAGCTTATTGTAAGCTTCGTCTGTTACTGGTTCTAACCATTCATTAGATGTTTCTTCGCCAGGAACTTCAACAGCTATATGACTGAACCAAGAATCTGGGGCTGCACCATGCCAATGTTTAACACCTGACGGTATGTTGATAATTGTACCAGGAAGTATTTCTACAGGGTCTTTGCCCCATTCCTGATAATAGCCTCTTCCGCCGACACCGATAAGCATCTGACCGCCGCCATTCTTAGCATGATGAATGTGCCAGTTGTTTCTACATCTTGGTTCAAAAGTTACGTTATACATAGGAACCTGTTTTGTAGTTAAAGGAGCAAGATAGCTCTGACCAATAAAATATTTTGCAAAGCCAGTATTGGGTTCACCAATGGGGAAGAAAATACTATTTTGATGTTTTTCTTTTGCTGTTAAAGCTGGTTTTTCTTCATTCCAAACTTCCTTAGCTAATCTGAAAACAGCCCAGCCTTTTGGCCAACCTACATACATAGTTGCATGAGTAATAATAGCAGCAATTTCTTCTTTGCTTACGCCATTCTTTTTTGCATTTTCCAAATGATATTTTAAAGAAGAATCAGTAATACCTGAAGACATCAAAGCAACAACGGTAATAATGCTTCTTGTCTTTAAATTAAGGGTTTCGTCATTCCAGACTTCACCGAACAAAACATCGTCATTTAATTTTGCAAACATTGGTGCAAAATCGCCTAATTGCTGACGGCCAGCAGTTTGAACTACTTTGTTTCCCATATTTTTATTCCCTTCTTCCGCAAAAGAATTTGTTGAAACAGCCAATAAACCTAATAATAACAAACCTGTAGTGAGATAACGCATTATACCCTCCTTAAAAATTAGAGATTAGATTATTTTTTCGTTGTCTACACATTGTCATAAACGTATAACTATTAGAGATAAGAGATGAGAGTATAAGAGATAAGGGAATTGTTTAGTTTGTAATACAAAGTAGGTCTGTGCTAATATCTCATTACTACTGAATTTTAAATAAAATTAAAGTTAGTCGTAATGAAATAGTTTTCACGAAAACTATTATCAGCAATTTAGCTAAAACAATCCTCTAATCTCTAACCTCTACTCTCTAATCTCTTTTAAAAGTGATGACCGCGACCATTGAATTTAACTTTAGTCGGTAAACATTTTACTTCATGGAAAGATTCAAGCATAGGTTCATATTTTTCTTTGAATTCTAAATATTCTTTTGAAGCAAAATATTTATCGAATGAGCTCTGAAACCTGAAAATTGTCATGATATGAATACAATTAGGATTATCTTTTTCAGCAGTAAAATACATTCCCATAACACAGGGTTCATCTTTTACAGCTCTTTTTGCTTCGCAAACAGCTAGCTTTTTGTATTCTTCAAGCTTTTCAGGAACAATATCAAACTTGTTTAAATAGATGACAGTACCAATACCAGATGTTTTCTGTTCCAAAGCAATTGGTTCAGCTTCAAGAATGATCAGCTTTTCCATTATAGGTTCACGTTCTTTTCTATATTGAAGAAAACCTTTGCTGGAAACATGCTTTTCGTAAGCTTCTTCATCCTCATATATTTCAAGCAAAATATTGTTGTCTGGGGTGTCAATACCTATTCCGCCATATAAAGCATAGGTTCCTTCTTCTTTCGCTACTTCAGGAGCAACATATTTTACTGCCAATGCTCCAATTTCTGGTTGCTTACCTTTTTTAGCCATAACGACCGCCCAATGCACCATTGGCATATTTCCATTTGAGGCTCTGACAGAATATTTGCCTACTTGTGAGCAACTATTACATTCTGCATAAGAGGCACCAGAAACCGCTAACAAACCCATTAAAAACAAACTTGTAATTAGTTTTTTCATTTTATATTTCCTTTAATTATTTATTTTCTAGTAATTTTACAGCATTTTTGCGATAAATGCTTTCGATTAAAGGCTTATATTTTTCATTATTTTCAAAATGCCTTTTCTTAGCAATTACCGCTTTACCAGCAACATAAGGGAAGTCGCTTCCATAAACCACATGATCTACATCAGTCACCATTAACAGTATGTCTAATGCAACTGGTTCAGGGTCACCAGCAATATCAAAATACAAATTCTTAAATTCTTCATGAATATCGACTGGTTCCATCATTCCTCTGGCAGCAAGCACCCCTACTACACCGTTAAATCTTTGTAGCATATAAGGCAAAAAAGAACCAATATGCGGAACAACAAAAGTTATGTTCGGGTATCTTGTCATAACTTTGTTCGCCATCATATTTATAACAGCTCTCGTTGTGTCAGCTGGATATTCATAGATAGCTGCGACTTTGCCTGTGACGACATTTTCAGGTCTTTCTCTCGCTCTAGCTGGATGCAATATTACCAGAGCTTTTCTAGAGTTCAATTCTGCCATTAGTGGCTCAAAGCTTTTGTCGCCCAAATAAACTCCGTAATTATTTGTTGAAAGCTTTACCCCAACAGCACCTAGTTTATCCATAGCATATTTTGTTTCTTCTATAGCACCTTTTACATCAGGAAGAGGCACACAGGCAACGAAACCAAAAGAATCCGGATTTTCTCTGCAGATTTTTGCTATAGATTGATTAACTTTTCGAGCTACTTCACGTGCCTTTTTGTTATCGCCATTATAAACATGGGGTGTAGCAGGCGAAAGCACAGTATAATCAATTTTTGCTTCAGCCATAAATTCTTTATGAGCTTCAACACTCCATTCTGGCATTGGGAAACCGTCTTCCTTTATTACATCTACTTTTAAAGTTTTTATTCCATCTCGAAACTCCTGAGTAACAGGATGAGCATGAAAATCAACGGTTTTATTTTTCAGATTAAATGTGTGACAAATACTTTCAGCAAAAAGCGAGTTTATAGAGATAAGTGTTAGAACGAATAATACTATTATTTTCTTCATAAAGTTATGCCTAAATTATAATTAAACAATTTTTTTTATACGCTTTCGCTAAACTAAGGTTTACTCTAATTCAGTCACCACTCCGATTGCTACGCAATCACCTCTCCTCAAGGAGAGGCTTTAGTAGACCTCAACTATTCCATTAGTTAAGAAACATTTACTTAATAAAGGTGGCAAGGACATTACTCCATACACTGAATTTTTAACAAATTCGAGTTTTCGGATAAGCTCAACAAACAAATTATTTTTCAATTTTTTGATTGCCTGTAGACCAAACCTGTTTTTTGTTAGCATTTTCACGCTTGTTTTGTGCCATAACCCCTGCTAATTCATGAGGAACATAAGGTTCTTCCAAATAAGCTTTTTCTTCATCAGTAAGAGTTAAATCAACGGCTTTTACCGCTCCTTCGATGTGATGAAGCTTGGTTGCGCCAACCACAGGTGAAGTAACCTTAGAAAGAAGCCAAGCCAAAGAAATTTCAGTCATTGAAACATTGTGTTTTTCAGCTAATTCAGCAACTCTTGCAATAATGACTCCGTCTTTTTCTGCCATTGCGTCATATTTAAATTTTGCGTATTTATCTTCCAACAAACGCTTGGTTTCTTCGCCAGGCTTCCTAGACAATCTACCACTAGCTAATGCAGAGTATGGAGTTAAAGCTATATTGTCTTCTAAGCATAAGGGAACCATTTCTCTTTCTTCTTCTCGGAAAATCAAGTTATAGTGTCCCTGAATCGAAACAAATTTTGCGAAGCCTTCTTTTTCTGCAAGAGCATTTGCTTTTGCCAACTGCCAGGCAAAGCAGTTAGAAATACCTATATATCTAGCTTTACCAGCTTTAACTGCATTGTTCAATCCATCTAAAATATCATAAATAGGAGTGTTGTAATCCCACATATGATAAATATACAAATCAATATAATCTACACCAAGATTTTTTAAACTAGTGTTAATCATACTTTCAATATGCTTTTGACCGCTGACACCATTGGCTATTTCTTCCTGACTTCTAGGAAGAAATTTAGTTGCAATAACTACTTCATCACGCTTTGCAAAATCACGAAGAGCTCTGCCAACATATTGTTCACTAGTTCCACTTTGGTAGCCAATAGCTGTATCGTAGAAATTAACGCCTAATTCTAAGCCTCGTTTTATTATTTCCCTAGAATGTTCTTCGTCAATAGTCCAGCTATGCTGACCATTTTTTGAATCTCCAAATCCCATACAGCCCATGCAGATTCTAGAAACATTTAAATCGGAATTACCAAGCTTAATATATTTCAATATGCTCTCCTTTTATTAGATTGATTTGCCAAGATTGAAAGCAATTTCTGGGAATTCAGAAGACTCAATCATAGAGCGAGTCCCACAGCCGACAGCCAAAACTTTACCGCAGTCTTGCCAGTTCATATATTTTACTAGCGTTTCATAGTGTTGAACAAGAGAAGACATTGTCCAATCCTTTGAATCCCAGGCAGTTGCCATCAATATAGATTTTTTATTGTGCAAACTACCTGTTCTCGAATAAAATCTGTCTATTACTGTCTTGATCTGGGCTGAAAAACCAAAGTAGTAGAGAGGTGTAGCAAGAACTATCATATCTGCTTCTAACATTTTCGGCATTAATTTCGTCGAAATAGCGTCATTATAGACACAGGGGCCATTCATTCCGCAATGATCACAGCCCAAGCAGGGATGTGTATCTTCAAAAGCAGCGTTGAATCTGAAACATTCATGACCTTTGCTTTCTGCACCAGCAATAAATTTATCTGCCAACAAAGCTGATGTTCCTGCTTTATGCGGACTTCCTGCAATAACTACTATTTTCATCTTTTTTCCCCCAGAAATCGAACCTGTTTTTGAATCAGCGACAAGGAAACTGCATTTGCTGACAAGAAATGCCATAGCTCCGAGACCGCCTAATTTTATAAAATCACGTCTGTTCATGGCTTATTTAACTGATTTTGCCCAGTCTTGAACTTCTGTTGTTAAAGAGGTAGCAGAATAACCTGACCAGGTTTTACCTTGCAAAACTGTTGCACCAGCTTTTTCAGCCATTGCTTTTACGTCTTTTTCACAGTTCTGCATTCCGCCACCGCCATGAGTAAAGAATGGAACAACTTTTACACCTTTTAGACTGCCACATTTTTCTATGAAAGTAGCTACAGGAGGAGCCATTGTTCCCCACCAGTTTGGACTACCAATAAATATAGTCTTATATTGATTTATATTTTTAGGGAAATCTGCTAATTCTGGTCTGTAATTATCGTTAATTTCTTTTTTTGCTTGATTTACACATTCATTATAATCTTGTGAATAAGGCTTAACAGGTTTTATTTCAAAAAAGTCAGCATCCCCTACCCCTTTTTGAATTTGCAGAGCAACATGTCTAGTATTGCCGCTATATGAATAAACAGCAACTAAGGTTTCATTTTTTGACGCATTGTTAGCTGGCTGTTGAGCAAAAGTAACGCTAGATATTAGCAATGCTGCTATTGTAAATAATAAAGTTCTCATGATATCTCCTTGATAAAATCATAATAATCATAAAGATAAAACACTTTATATAAAAACCATAACATTAGAGTTGACTTTAAAGTCAACTCTAATGTTATTTATTTGAATAAATTTTTTTTGGAGTTATGAAATGTCTTATACTATTCAAGAAGTTTCAAAAATGACCAATATTCCAACCACGACTTTAAGATACTATGACAAAGAAGGGCTTCTTCCCTTTCTTAAAAGAGAATCATCAGGCTATAGAACTTTTTCTGATATTGATATTTCTATGTTGCAGATAATTCAATGTTTAAAAAGCACTGGTATGGCTATATCTGATATAAAGCAGTTCACCCAATGGCTTCTAGAAGGCGATTCAACGTTAAAGAAACGACAAGAAATGTTTTTAAAAAGAAAGGAAGCTGTTGAAAACGAAATAAAAGAACTTAATAAAATGCTAGACATCATCAATTTTAAATGTGAATATTATAAAAAAGCTATACAAGCAGGAACCGACAAGCATTTATTTGGAAAAGACAAGCTTCCTCACGCTGATGAGTTTTTAAAACACAAATAAGTTATGTATTGTTCTGCTTTATATAATAGTTTACTAAGTTACTTATAGACAATAAAAGCAACAAAAAACGACTACAATAATTACCATAGTCATAATCGTATAACTTTCAGAGATTAGAAAAGAAGAGTGTCAATCTATAATTTTCTATATTATTATGTCAAATTGTATTGATTTGTAGACTGTAATTGATATTTATTATAAAATACTGTCTGTTAGAAAACTTATGGAGAATGTTTGATAATGGAACCCCAAATTGTTAACCTCGAAAGTTTAAATGGTAAAATAGAAGGCAAAAAACTAATATTTGAATTAGATAATCCTACTTTTAATAAGTATATAATAGTTTGTTCTGCGTTCTTGGCTATATTGTCTTTTTTTATGGGTATATTTTTGCTTATGCTTTCTTTTGCATGTATGAGTGAAGATAAAACACTTTTATTTGCTCCTTTGCCATTGTTGCTCTCCATATCTTGTTTTTACTTTATTAGTTTTGCTAACAATATCGATAAAAATCAAGATAAGGAAATTAGGTATAATCTAGTATTTGACTTCGATTCAAACAATTTTTATAAACAAACCCAAGTGCATGGATTTACAATATTGAAATCTCTAAATAGAAAAATATCAGATATAATAGAATTTGGAATAGAAACAAAATTTATAAACACAAGCCCAAATAGATATGATAGAAACGAAGATCCAGAAATTCTTGCCCAAGAATATGTTGGTGTGCCTGGAAATAATCCTTACATCTTTTATTATATTTTTGCAAAACTTAAAACTGGTTCTGTAGTCGAGATTGTAAGCCCAGTTTCTGGAATAACAAATTATTCTAAACTACAGAAAATTCTTAGTTATCTTGGCAAAACTTTTAAAGTTGAAGCCAAAGATTTAGTTTTGGACAAAGTATCTCAAGATACAACTAATGCCGATAAATCATCTCCTTCTTATATGAATGATTTGATGAATAATGAAATAAGAATGTTTTATAACGAAAGCGAAGATGAAGTTGATGATGAAAATGATAATAACACAAACAATACTGAGCATAATAGCAATATAATTGAAGAAAATGGATTACCAAAACCTCTCCAGATTGAAAAAACAGCATTTGATACAGAAAGATTAAATGAGAAAAAAAAGGTTTCTGCTATTTGTAATAAGCTTGAATTTATTGGAGCTATATGTTTTTTGATTCCTTTTTTTAGGCATTTTACAGAAGGTAAAAATTGGGTGAATGTTCAACCTTATGAATCAATATTATTAACAGTTTCATTTATTCTATTTATAGGAACTTCTATTTACAAATACTTTAAAATGGAAGTTATAAATACAACATATCGCAAAAAGCCATAACTACTATCTATAATTTGCCATGAAAGCAAATTGTAGTCAGTAAATGTGGTGATTATTGTAATAAAAGATATAAGATATAAGAATTCTTATGTCTTCATTTATGGTCTTGCATCTAAGTTACAAGTTATAAGATTCAAGTTACAAGAAATGTAGTTATAGTTTAAGTGAAACCTGCTTCGCTCAGCCTTATGGGTAACTGTTTACCAAATAATGCAAGAACAAAAGTTTTTTAATCGCAAATAATAATTATTCTTTTTGTTTACCTACCTGTTGAAGAACTTCTATTCTAGAATAGGGATATTTATCGTAAGCTTCATGTAAAAAATAAGTTTATTTTAGAAAAAGATTTTCCAGGAACAACTCACACTATATTGATGGAAAAGCCTGTAGAATCTGCAGAGCGTAGCGTGTTAAAGCCTTCTTAAAATCCTGCTAATGATAGAGGTGATATAATGCATTTTACAGAACCTGTATACAGAAATCCATATTGGCCAACTTTTCCACCATGGCAAACACAGACTTTTCCCTTTATTAATAAGTGATAGAAATAAAGTTTTTTAGTAGCACCTTCCAGGTGCATTGATTAAATATTATCTAATCCGTGGGTGTCTTCGACACCCACGGTTATTAAAATAGTGCCCTCCGGAGGCTGTCTAAAAACTAAGAATTTGTTAAAAATTCAGTGTGTGGACTAATATTCTTACCCCCTTTCGTATTACCGCCAAGGATGGCGGTATGCAAGCGAGCGACAGGAGGTCGGCGAGTCGCAAAGGGGGATTAAGGGGGATTTTAAAATAATTAGAACAATCTAATTATGGAGTTAAAACCTAGTTTTTAGACAGCCTCCACAAGGAGAGATGTCAGCCTTTGGCTGACGGAGTAGTGAACGAATTCATAGTAAACTCCAATTCTATGACAAAAAACTTTATCACGAGCAAAAAAAAGAAATACTAGTTAAGATTTTTTATATTTATTTGGTCGAATATGCTTTTCATAACTATGTTCCTTTAGCTAAATCTTTACAAATTATCTAAGCTTTATTATAAATATTTACTATACAAAAACAAGAAGGCAGAATATTCTTAGTTAGTATAAAAAATATAGTAAAGGCTAAAATAAAGAATATGAACAAGAAAAAACTTCCAACGAATAAAAATATTTATGGCACAGAATGTCCTATCTTATATGCAATGGAAATAATAGGTCAGAAATGGAAACTGCCTATTCTTTGGTATATCGCAGATACAAAAAACAAGACTTTACGATATGGTGAACTTGAAAGAAAAGTTGTTGGAATTACCGCCACAATGCTAACAAAATGCTTGAGAGAGCTTGAAAAAGATAAAATTATATCTAGAAAACAGTATAATACTATTCCTCCTACTGTAGAATACTCTTTAACCAACAAGGGGAAAAGCTTGATTCCAGCATTGGAATCTGTTTATGAATGGGCTGAGAAACAAATGAAACAAATGAAAAAGTTCCATATTTTACATAGACAAACTTGAGGTGGTTATGCAGGGTTCTTCATTTATGTTTCCAATAGCTTTAATTTCTTCTTTTTATCAGTTATTCTGAAGATCCTGTTTTTGTTATTTGAGTTTCACTGCAATAATGTTATAATATAATTATCAGAGGGTATTTTTATGGCAAAAGTAACAGAAAGAAAGCTTGTTTCGTTTGACTGGGCGGTAAAGAAGCTGCTTAGAAGCAAAGCTAATTTTGAAGTTCTTGAAGGTTTCCTTTCAGAACTGCTTTTTGATGACATAAAAATACTTGAAGTCCTTGAAAGTGAAAGCAATAAAGAATCAGATGACGACAAATATAACAGAGTCGATATAAAGGTTAAAAATGCTAAAGGCGAATTGCTTATTATAGAAGTTCAGGCAGATAACGAAATTGATTTCTTCCATAGAATTCTATTCTCCACATCTAAAGTGATTTGTGAGCATCTTGACGAGGGTGATGACTACTCCAAAGTTATCAAAGTAATTTCTATAAATATTCTGTATTTTGACTTAGGCGAAGGAAAGGACTATATCTATAAAGGGAAAACTCAATTCTGCAGTTTTCACAATAGTGGCGATATACTAAAGCTGAGTCCAGGACAGCAGGAAAAATTCAAAAAAGTGTATCCTGGCGATATTTACCCTGAATATTATATTATTAAGGTCAACAATTTTAATAATGTTGCAAAAAGTCCTCTTGACGAATGGATATACCTCTTTAAAAATTCGGCGATAAAATCTAATTTTAAGGCCAAAGGAATAAAAAAAGCTGGCAAAGTACTTGATAAGTTGAATATGTCCAAAGAAGAACGTCAGGCTTATGAAGACTATATAGATACTAAAAGATATAATAAAGGAATTTTTGAAACGGCTTTATACGAAGAACGCAAAAAAATAAAACAACTAGATAGAGAACTTCAAGAAAAAGATAGTCAGCTACAAGAAAAAAATAGCCAGCTGCAAGAAAAAGATAGCCAACTGCAAGAAAAAGATAATAAGTTACAGCAATTAGCAAAAATGCTGTTAGCTAATGGTTTTTCAAAAGAACAAATTTTTAAGCAAACGGGAATTAAGTTATAATCTAAGGATTACATTGTTGTTGTTTTTTTGTTATTAGAATGCCGTAAAGTAACGAATATTGCAAATATTAGATAGCTTACAAAGCT
>ONIU01000094.1 GCA_900317935.1 uncultured bacterium | reverse complement strand
AAACAGCCTGTAATTATGGATGGAAGAAACCTTTTCGATCCTAAGAAAATGGCTGAAATGGGCTTCGTATATGAAGGAATCGGCAGACGTCTTTATAATAAATAATATGAGGGGTGATTTTTAATGAAAGTAATATTACCTGTTGCCGGTAAAGGCACTAGACTTAGACCGCATACTTTTACTAAGCCTAAATCTCTTGTCAGAGTTGCTGGTAAAACTGTTTTACAGCATGTTATAGATGGTTTGGCAAAAGTTGATGTTGAAGAATATATAATTATTACCGACAAAAATGGTCATATTATAAAGCAGTTTGTTGATGAGCATTATCCTGATATAAAAGCTACATATGTTACTCAGACAGAACTATTGGGACCTGCTCATGCTGTTTCATTAGCTTCTCCAAGAATAATGGAAGGCGATGATGTTCTGGTAGTATTTAACGATACTCTATTTGTAACGGATTTAACCCGCATTCATATTCTTTGCAAAGATTTGGACGGTTTAATCTATTCGAAAGAAGTTGAAGATTACAAGCGATTCGGCGTTAATGTTATGAAAGACGGCGTTATTGTTGATATGGTTGAAAAACCAGATCAGCCTGTAAGCAAACTTGCTCAGGTAGGTTTGTATTATTTGAAAAACGGCCGTCAATTCATGGATTATATAAATAAGGCCATTCAGAATGATTTAAGAACCAAAGGTGAATTCTATCTGCCAGAAGTGTTCAAGCTTATGATTAAAGATGGTCTAAAACTTGGTGCTCCTGAAATAGAAGAATGGCTTGACTGTGGTAAGCCAGAAACTCTTCTAGAAACAAATCGCTATTTGTTGGAACGTGCTACCGGAAACCACATCTTTATCGAAGGTTGTGTAATTATACCTCCAGTTTCTATACATCCGTCAGCAGAAGTAAAGCACAGTGTTATCGGGCCTTATGTTTCAATAGCTGAAAATTGTAAAATAAACGAATCCATTATTCGCAATTCTGTTATTAACCCCAATTCAATGCTTCACAATGTAATGCTTGATGAATCTTTGATTGGGGATGCTGTTGAATTGGCTGGGCAATCACAGCGAATGAATATCGGCGATAATTCGGTCGCGGTTAAAGTAATAAAAAAGGCTTGAGTTTCTCAAGCCTTTTTTTATTTAAAAGAGATTAAGGTATAAATGAATATTGGTTTAAAGGTTTGGTCGACAAATCTTGATAATTACGCAAAAGAAGCTTTGCGGTTATATGAGAATGGTTACTGCTCTTATGTTGAACTTTATGCTGTTCCTGATACTTTTGAAAAAACAGCCGCTGGCTGGAAAAGCTTAAATATTCCATTTACATTGCATTGTCCGCATTTTGCACATGGTTTTAATCTTGGAAAATCTGAGTTAAAGGATAATAACAGAAAAATATTTGATGAAGTAAGAAGATTTGCAGACCTGTTGAATGTAGATTTTATCATTATTCACGGTGGTATAGGCGGTGAAGTTGAAGAAACTGCTAAGCAGTTAAAAGACTTAAATGAACCTAGAGCTTTAATTGAAAATAAACCATATAAAGCCGTTCCGGTTATTGCACCTGGAAAGACTTGCGTAGGTTATAGTCCAGAGCAGATAGAATTGATAAAAGATGAATCATCTGGCTGTGGCTTTTGTCTTGATTTTAATCATGCAATTTGTGCCGCAAACTCTTTTAAATTAGATTATATAGACTATTTAAAAAAGTTTATGTCTTTAAAGCCAGATATGTTCCATCTTTCAGACTTACCAGATGAAAAGACTGAATATGACGGTCATTTCCATTTAGGAGAGGGAAAACTTGATTTAAAGAGTTTAATGCAATTCATGAATAAAGATTCAAAAGTTAGCTTAGAAACAGCTAAAAACAGCAGAACTTCCTTAGAAGATTTTATCAAAGACTCAGAATATTATTCTAAACTGATGGAGAAATGAGAGCAACAGAGCAATAGAGCGGTAGAGCGTAGAGATGTCTCTCGTCTATCTGTCCGCAAAAAACTACGATTGAAGTCTCCAATTATGTGATAATTAAGGGCTGACAGTTGCTTGTTTTTTATTGCAAAATTGATTTATAATTATTTGAGAAATAATGTGATTGCTGAACGAGAAAGGCAGAAAAATGGAAAAATTTATTCCTTACGGGCACCAGAATATTACAGAAGAAGATATCGCTGCTGTTACAAAAGTATTGAAAGCTAACTATATCACTCAAGGACCTGTTGTTGAAGAATTTGAAAAGGCTGTTTGTGAAAAGATAGGTTCTAATTACGGTGTCTGCTGTACCAATGGAACATCTGCCCTTCATTTAGCTATGATTGCTGCTGGGGTTAACGAAAACGACAGAATCATTGCTCCAGCTATAACTTTTTGTGCTAGTGCCAACTGCGCTAGATTTCTTGGGGCGGAAGTCTTGTTTGCTGATATAGATGACAAAACAACAATTACAATGTCTGTCGAAAGTTGCAGAACGCTTTTAGAAAAATCAAAAGCAGAAGGCAAGCCTGTTAAAGCTGTTGTTACTGTAGATATGGCTGGATATATCTGCGATATGGAAGCTTTTGCCAAGTTAAAAGACGAATATGGATTTGTCTGGGTTGAAGATTCCTGCCATGCTATTGGAGGCTCATGGACTGCTTCTGACGGCAAAGTTTATAAAGTTGGCGAATATCCAAAAGTTGATATGACCGTATTCAGTTTTCACCCTGTAAAACATATTACTACTGGTGAAGGCGGCATGATTGTAACTCATTCAGAAAAGTATGCGAAGTCCCTTAGATTTTTTAGAAGTCACGGGATGACAAAAGTTCCTGAACTTTTCAAATGCAGAGAAGAGGCTTTCGACAAAGACGGTCTTGTAAATCCCTGGTACTACGAAATGCAGGAACTAGGCTTTAACTACAGAATGACTGAAATGCAGGCTGCGCTAGGCTTGAGTCAGCTTAAACGTTTAGAAACCGGTATAGAAAGACGAAGAGAAATAGCTGATTATTACAGAAAGGAATTGGCTGACTGCCCGTTGATTTCTTTCCCTGTTGTTGATAAAAAGAAGATTGGTCATGCATACCACTTGGCTATTATGTTGATAGACTTTGAAAAGGCTGGTATGACAAGAGCTGCTTTTATGAATAAATTGGCTAGTATTGGAATAGGAACCCAGGTTCATTATATACCAGTGCCGATGCTACCTTATTATGCTGATAAACTCCACGGAGAAAAATTTCCGAATGCTGTAAATTACTACAGAAAGTGTCTTTCTTTCCCGTGTTTCCCATCATTAACAGATGCAGACTTAGAAAGAGTTGTTCGCGGAATAAAGCAAGTAAGTGGTAAGTGGTGAGTGGTAGGTTGTCTTTTGTTATTGTGAGAGTGGCAATCCTGTTCTTACCAATTTTTTCAAAAAGATTAGAGCTTATGGTAGTGTTTTAGCTAATCTATTTTCTCTAAAAATGGTCTCGCGTCAACTGTCCGATGTTATAAAAAAATGGATAATATTTGTTTCAAAGAATAATATGGAATCTAGATATAATTTACGAACTTGGCGGGATTCAGACTGCCGAATGATTTATGATTGGCGAATGAGCCCTGAAGTCAGATCAAAAAGCTTTAATAACCAGGAATTTTCTTATGAATCGCATAAGTCCTGGTTTCAGAAGTTTATGGAAAATAAATTGTCTTTTGGGTTTATTCTAGAAGTAGACAACAATCCTGTAGCCCAGATAAGATTTGATAAAACTAAAATTGAAGGCTACTATAATATTTCTATTTTTACAGCTCCAAACAATTCTGGAAAAGGCTATGGAAGCCGTATTTTAAGTATGGCTTGCAAAGATGAAAACATTTTGAAAACAGCTAAGTATTTTGTAGCAGAAGTTTTCGATGACAATATTCCTTCAAAAAAGATTTTTTTTAAAAACGGTTTTGAAGTAACTGGTGAAACAGATGTAGACGGCCACCATGTTTTGCTGTTCAAACGTCAGGCTTTATACCAACCTGGCCTTTAAAATATCATGGAGATGCAGGAAGCCAACAACGTTGTCTTCATTGTCTACAACAGGTAAAGAAGTAATGGCTTTGTCTTCCATTGTTTTAAGGGCTTCCATTGCTAATCGGTTTGCAGTAACACGTTTGGGATTAGCTGTCATGACTTTACTTATAGGAATATCCAAATCGACGTTTTTGCTTCTTTCAAAATAACGGCGCAAATCACCATCTGTAAACACGCCCAAGAGTTTCTTTGTGTCGCTTATAATGACTAATGCACCAAATCCGCCGTGAGACATTTTTACTACTGCATCGCGCAATATGTCGTTGGGGTCTACTAATGGAATAGAATCGCCTGTATGCATTAAGTCTTTTACTGCTATAAACTTGCGACCCAAACTGCCTGATGGATGAAATCTGGCAAAATCTCTTTCTTTAAAACCTCTTGCTTCAATTAAGGCACAGGCCAGTGCATCGCCGAGAGCTAGACTAACTGTGGTAGAACTTGTAGGAGCGAGGTTCAGTGGGCAGGCTTCTCTTGCAACATAAGAATTGAGAACTATGTCTGAGTTCTTGGCCAAAGAAGATTCCAAATTCCCAACCATGGCTATGATCTTTGTTCCTATTCTTCTTAAAAAGGGAACAATTCTGATTATTTCATCTGTTTCGCCTGAATTAGAGAGCAGTAATACTATATCATCTTCTTTTACCATGCCTAAATCACCATGTAAAGCTTCAGCAGGGTGAAGGAAAAAAGATGGGGTTCCTGTACTGGAAAGAGTTGCTGCGATTTTGCTGCCTATTAAACCTGATTTACCCATTCCGCTGACAATTAAGCGGCCTGAGCTGTTCATTATTAGTTCTACTGCTTTGGTAAAATTATCATCAAGATTATTGACGGCTTCTTTTAAAGCCTCAATTTCGTAATTCAAGGCTTTTCGAGCCGATTCTAAAGGATTTGTCATAGAGAGCCTCAAAGAGTAGCGGGAACTTCTCGCCAACTTGTGATTTCTTTTGTTATTGCCAAATCATAAAGATTTGTATAATCGATTGTTTTGTCTACTGTATAATCGTAGCCGCTTCTTTCTAAGATACTCTGCCAATCATAGTAAGTGATTCTTACATCGTTAGGCATTTTGCGTCTATCAAAGCGGTCAACAGAAAGATTGCCAACAATATCCATATTGCAGAGCTTTTTCATAGAAGAATCTGTCTTTAGTTCCATACCGCCTTGTGCATGGAAACTACCTTCAAGACGAGGGCTAAGATTTCTGAACGGGGTGGTTAAACCAAATCTTGACCAGTCACTGTCGTGGTGAGGTTCATAAATGATTTTACCAGTGCGTGGTTCATCATCTGAATTATCTGTTTCAGAACGAAGTGCTATAACGCCAAGGCAGGATTCACAGCCTTTGTCGTCTGGAAGAGTTAAAACATCTCCGCCGACATAGACATTTCCTTCTACTACGAGCAATCCTTGCCCTTTTACCCATCCTTCTAAGAAAACGTCACCTTTAACATAGGTTATGCCGTTAATTTCTACAGCATGGCTGGTATCGTGAGCTTTATTTGGGTTGCCAAAATATTTATTATATTTATTGGAAACATTTCTCCAATCACCCCATCCATAGAGAGGAAGAACTTTGTTATATGTAACTTTATTGCGTTCAAAAGCTTCAACAAAGGTTACATCCTGAAAATACTTGCCCATTGTTGGATTGTCTTGTGGGTCTATTACACGGTTTGCTATGCTTTTATAAACAGAGGCGGGATATGCCTGAACCTGTTTTGGAGAATATTCTTCAACTTTTTTTGTATTAGAATGATAGAGTTCACTACTGCATTTTTCCCACCATGGGAAAGTAAATACACCCTGCCATTTGTAATACTGTCGAGTTACCGGGTCATTAGAGTATTCAATTTCTGTTTCGGTAAAATTGGCACCGCCAGTCCAACCAGTCCAACCCATGCCCATATCAAGCCAGGGATGTTCCATTTCCTTCTTCATTGCAGTGAGCATCAACCATTTAGGAAGGTCAACTATTACGCCATCCTTCATATAGGTTTTGCCACCTTTAACTATAAATTCCCAGGGATCCCAAAAGTCGAAAGTATCTATTTTGAAAGAATCTCTGCTGGCTTCATTAAGATAAAATCCATGCCCTGGGGCAATCATTCCAACAGAATTGCTATTGATTCCGCCTTTTAACAAAACGGCTTTAACTTTCTTTTTTACTTCAACCTGTTTTTTTGTGTTGTTGTAAACACCCATAGAATTTATAGTAATTGTACCTTCTCTTGCTAAATCACGGGGAACACCTTTGCTGGCCAATTCTTGAGTGGTTTTGGTGTCTAGTTCCCAGGTTACACTGGCTTTGATGTCTCCGCCTTTCATGACAGGCTCGATTTTTTTGCCTTCTCCTTTGGCAAGTCGGGTTAAATCTACCTCAATGACTCCTGAATCCTGAGTCGTTATCAATTTGTATATAACGTTATCTTTGGAGGTCATTTGGCTCTTTATGCTAAAAAGGCATTCTTCAACACCAGATTCAGCTAATAATAAAGCTATGGTTCCATCAACATAGTTTTCTGAAAGATGAACTTCACCTCTCATGAAATGCATCATACCGTAAACGATAAGGCATACAACTCCTATGGTACATATGGTAAAAAACAGTGCCAGACCACGTTTTTTATTTTTTAGCTTTATCATAAAAATGCTCCTGCATATTCATTACATCTCAAAGAAAAACGGACGTACATACTATAATAATAGCAATCTATTTGTTTTTTAGCAACTATAAAGAAGTTAAGCTTTGTTAATTAAATAAAAACAGGCGTCAAATACATTGGCTGTAGTTATAGATAAGAGATTAAAATTATGCTATTGTATGCCGATAAATATACATAAATATAAACAGAGGCAAACAAAATAAATAGATTAGCGAAAATATTAATATTCTTTCTCGTTGTCGGGCAGCTATTTCTAATAGGTGCCTATATGCAGACAGAGAAAGGTCAGTATAATGAGCTCCCGGAATACGATAACAGTTCGGAAGAAGTTTTTTTTGATATGAAATCTTCCGATGGTGGTGAGTTTGATCAGATGTCGGAAGACGAAATGCCTATTCCAGAAAACATTGAAGAAGATACAGCTGATAATCAAGAAAATCTTAAATTAAAAGATAAAAAACAAAAATCTGCTGATTCTGAAGCGGACAAAGCAAAAAATAACAAAAAAGATAAAAAAGATAAGAAGAGCAAAGAAAATAAAACAAAAGAAATAAGAATTACAGATTTAAAAATAAGGCGTGAAGCTAGCTATGATATTGCTGAGTTCACTATTTCACAGCCGGTTAAGATTATGAGAAAAAATCAGGGGGGACAGCTTCTTAAGCTTAGAATTATTCCGCCTGTAGCTCTTTCAGATAAGAAATTTAAAGACAAGCTAAATCAAAGTTTTGAAAAAACAGCTATATATGAAACTGAATACTATACAGAACTTTTATTCAGTTCTAAGGGGAAAATAGGAAATCCTTATACTGCTTCTGATACTACAGGAATTTTTAAACTCTGTGTTCCATATCAGAGCAGAAAAAGCCGTTTCTCTCTCAGAAAGGGTGAAGAAATAGCTGAAGGTTTAACCTATTATCATGATCGCGGAAAATCTGGTTCTGGCTGGTCGGATGTTCATATTTTAAGAATTGAAGCACTTTCTGACAAAATTCAAGTCTTACCGATTTTGGCTAATGAAGGTATTGCCCAGAGAGAAAATCTTTCTTCAATGGCTAAGAGATATAATGCTGTTGCTGGAATCAACGGTAGTTATTTCACCTGGAGAGGCGATCCAATCGGCACTTTAATAATTAATAGAAAATTAATAAGTTCCCCTTTGTACAAAAGGTCAGTTTTTGGTATAACAGAAGATGACAAATTAATTTTTGGTAATCCAGACTTTTCTGGAACTTTAAGGTCTGGTAAAATATCACTAAAAATTGATGCGGTTAATCAGCCTCGTCGTGGAAGTTCTCTTGTTGTATTTACTCCTGAATATGCTAGAAGTACTTTAACTGCAGAAATTGGTAAAGAATTTGTTATAGTTAAAGGAAAAGTAGTAGGAATACATACAAAAGATGCCCTGATTCCACCAGATGGAGTTGTAGTTTCTGCTGGCGGAATTAAAGCTTCTATGTTAAGCTCTTTAAGTCTTGGTAATTCTGTTGAATTAGATTATTCAATTGATAAACCCTGGAATAGCATTAAACATGCTCTTTGCGGTGGTCCAAGACTTTTGGCTAATGGCAAGGTGAGTATTAACGGCAAAGAAGAAAAATTTGACAATTCAATAATCAATGGAAGACATCCAAGAACAGCTGTTGCAATGACTTTCGATGGTGATTTATTATTAATTGCTGTTGATGGAAGAAAAAAAGACAGTATTGGTATGAAACTTCAGGAATTAGCCGAATACCTCCAGAGATTGGGTTGCATGCATGCTATAAATCTTGACGGTGGGGGTTCGACAGCGATGTATCTAAATGGTAAAATAATTAACAGACCTTCTGATGGATCGGAGCGAAGAATTTCTAATGGAATTCTTGTTACAAAAAGATAAATATAAATATTTTATAATCGTATTAGCAGCATTCCTTTTATGGAATGCTATTCCTGTTTTAGCTGCTGAAGTAGAGTTTTTCCCGCTAAAAGACCTTCAAGCTGGTATGAAAGGTTATGGCAAAACTGTTATTTCCGGTCGAAAAATTGAAAAATTTGATATTGAAGTTTTGGGAGTTTGCTCTAACAATAAAATGAATGAGACTCCCTTAATAAATGGAAAGTCAATATTAGTCAAAGTTAGCGGGGATGTTATAAAACGAGCTGGTGGCATTGCTGCTGGTATGAGCGGTAGTCCCGTATATATAGATAATAAGCTGGTAGGTGGCATAAGTTCTGGTTGGTTGATGACAGACCACACAGTTGGTCTTATTACTCCAATAGATGAAATGCTTGAAATTTGGAACTATCCCAGCGGAAACAAAACAAAAACAGGAATAAAAACTGGTTGTTTGCAGAAGCATTATCTGAATAAGTCTGTTAAAATAGGAAATAAAACAATAGATACAATTATTGAAGCACCTTATTCTTTAGCTAGTTCTGTAGTTCCCGGTTCTAATGAAGCTGTTTTTGCTCAGGCTGCTACAGAATTACGTATTGATGATTTAAACAAAAATAGAGTTTCAGATAGTATAAAAGCAAGACTTAACCGTAAAAATGTTATAGTTTCTGATAAAAATGAAAAAGATAGCGACCTTTCTGGATACTTTGCCATTATATCGCCTGATTATTATGAACCAGGTTCTTCAATAGGTATTCAGCTTGCTAGAGGCGATATAAATGTTACCACTCTTGGAACTCTTACTCACAGAGATGGGGAAAGAATCTTAGGGCTTGCTCATTCATTCCTTAAAAAAGGAAAGGTTTCGTTCCTGCTTACAGGTGCCTATATACACCATTCTTTCGGCAGTGTTCAAATGCCATTTAAGATTGGCGCTCCAACAGAAATGCTGGGAACGGTTGATCAGGATAGAGAAAAGGGAATAAGTGCCGTAATTGGAAAACTGCCGGCAATGATTCCAATAAAAATAGATGTTACAGATAAAACTTTGGGAATTGAAAAAAGCATTAATTATCAGATTGTAAAAGATGCTTCAGTATTAACCACTGTTCTGGATACAACAATTATGCAGGCTCTTGAAGGGGCTATAGACAGAGAAGGACCTGGAACTGCTCTGATGAGTATTTCTATGGATTGTTCCAGCAAAAGTGGTGAAAACTACAATTTCAGAAGAGAAAACCTTTTTTATTCAAAAACAGATATTTGTCAGGTGCTGACAAATGAAGTCACTAGTCTGGTAGACATGATTAGTGAAAGTGAATTTGAAGAAGTCATGCCTACGAGAATACTTTTAAAAGTAGAAATAGAAAATAAGAGAAGAACTCTTACGATCGAAAAAGTTGAAGTTAAAAGTTCTTCTGTTTCTAGTGGAGGAGTTCTTGATGTAGAAGTAACATTAAAGCCCTTCAGAGAACCTAAATTCATCAGAAAAGTTAAACTCCCTATTCCTCAGGATATAGGTAAAGAAAGTCTTACTCTTTCGGTATTCGGTTTAAATATGAAAGTAGAAGACTTAGATGTTCCAACAGACTCGAAAGAAAACAAGGCTTCTAGCTTTAAACAAGAAGAAAATGCAACAAACGATTTTTCTTCAGTTATAAGAAATTGGACAAGTTCACCTAAGAATTCTGATATACTGTTCCAAATTACTGTAGAAGGCGATGAAAATAAAAAGCTTAAAATGAATAATAAAGATTATGAAATACAGCCGACTAATCTGGTTGTTACTGGCAGAGTAGACACTACCCTGACCTTAAGTGAGGAATAACATGATAAAATCCTTCATTGAAGCTGCAGGCGCGCAAACAATTCTGTTTTTGCAGACTATGTATTGGACAATAAACAGTTTGAAGTCTGGAAAATTTAGTTTCCAGAATTTGATAAATCAAATGTCTATTATTGGGGTTGATTCCTTTTTGATGGTGGCTATCAGTGGATTTTCACTTGGGGCCGTTCTTGTTGTTCAAATTGGTTTTCAGTTTGCCAATATGGGTGCTCAAAGCTACGTAGGTGGCGTTGTTGCTCTTGCAATGACAAGAGAAATTGCTCCTATTATGACAGCGATTGTTGTGGCAGGTAGAATAGGGAGTTCAATGGCTGCTGAAATTGGAACCATGAAAATCACAGAACAGATAGATGCTCTTGAAACAATGGCTACTAATCCTGTTGATTATTTGGTTGTTCCACGCTTTTGGGGCTGTACTTCCATGCTGTTTTTGCTGACAGTTGTTTCAAATGCTTTTGGAATGGTTGGCGGTTCAATAACAGCTATTTATCAAATTGGTTTAACATTTGAATCTTTTAAAAACTCTATTCTTCATCTGCTTAAAATTCAAGATTTGATGGGCGGTCTTTTAAAAGCAATAATATTTGGTGGAATAATAGCTATTATAGGTTGTTATAAAGGATTTACTACAGAAGGCGGAGCAGAAGGAGTAGGTAAAAGTACAACTAGTGCAGTTGTTATTGCAATTATGTTGATAATTGCTGTAAATTACTTCTTAACAGTAGGAATTACCAACTTTAATAATGCATATTTACAATAATGATTATAGTATCTAACGTTCATAAAAGATTTGGTCCAAAACAAGTATTAAAAGGCGTTAACCTCAAAATATATGATGGGGAGTCTCTTGTTATTCTCGGACCTTCAGGTTGCGGAAAAAGCGTTTTGTTAAAGCATATTATAGGCTTGATGAAGCCTGATTCAGGGCAGGTATTCATAGATGGCGAAGATATTACAACATATAATGCTGCTCAGTTGGATTTACTGAGAATGAGAATGGGTATGCTCTTTCAATCTGCGGCATTATTTGACTCTTTGAATGTTGAAGATAACGTGGCTTTTGCATTGAGGCGTCATACAAAGTTATCTAAACTTGCACTACACCATTTAGTATCAGAAAAACTAGAAATGGTAGGTTTACCTGGTACAAACTATTTAATGCCTTCAGAATTATCCGGAGGTATGCGTAAAAGAGTTGGTTTGGCAAGAGCTATTGCCATGGAACCAGAAATAATACTTTATGACGAGCCTACAACAGGTCTTGACCCAATTATGACTTCTGCAATTGATGAATTACATTTAAGTCTGAAAGAAAAGCTTGGTGTAACCTCAATTGTTGTTACACACGATATGAAGTCTGCTTTTAGAATCTGCGACAGAGTTGCTCTTCATTATGGCGGACAAATAGTAGAAATAGGAACAAAAGAAGATATATTAAATTCACCCAACCCAATGGTTCAGCAGTTTATCAAAGGTGAATCACAGGGACCAATGACATTGCTTTGATAAACTAATAGGAGACAAATACATGAATCAAAATATTAAAGTCGGCATAATGACACTG
>ONIU01000320.1 GCA_900317935.1 uncultured bacterium | reverse complement strand
GCTTAAAGCTATTATCTCTGACCCCAAAATCAAGCTGTTTGCAGATGAATACGAAATCAATATTCTTGACTCAATGTTAGGTGATGTGGAACCATTATTTGACTGGTCTTTTTTCCACTATTTCGATCAGAATTCAGAAAAAATAGATTTTTCCAGCGAGGATTTTATTAATAAATTCAGATTATTGAAAAAAGCCATAGAAGACGAAAAATCTGTTATTCTTGATTATACGAATATTTGGAACGAAAACTATGTTGAAGAGGCTATTCCTTTAAAAATTGAATATTCACTGAAAAACGATAAATTCAGATTGCTTTCAGTTAGATTCAGAAATGGCAAAAAAGAACTTAAAGCCTATAATATCAATCAGATCAACAAAATTGTTGAAATTAAAGATTATTCTGATAAAAGCATCAACAGAAACCCCTATGCAGATGAATATTGCGAAGAACCTGTAACTCTAATCGTGCACAATATTCGTGGAGCGGTAATGAGATTCATGATAGAGTTCTCAACATATAAAAAAGAAAACCTTTTCGATGAAGAAACAGGCGAATGTACAACAACTTTTTATTATCACACCGAAGAGAAACACGAAGTCATCAATAAAATTCTTTCTTTCGGCGTTTCAGTAAAAGTTCTTTCTCCATCTAGCGTAATAGAAGAACTCAAAGCCCGAATAAAAAAACAGACAAAGCTACTGAAAAAAGCCTAGCTTTTATTATCACCAACCAAGATGCTCCCCCAGAGTTGAAAAACTGCTGGGGAAGCTGGCAGCCGTAGGGCTGACTGAAGGGGTCTTTATTATAATAATAAAAAAACGTCATTGCTACCTGAGTCTTGGCAATCCAGTGTATCCTTTCTAGTCCACACATTGCCATAACCGTATAACTTTCAGAAAATAGAAAAAAGAAGATCTGCCCCCAAAGCGTAAGCTGTTGGGGTTCTTTCTTTTAGATGCTCCCCAAATAGAAGATTGGGGAAGCTGTCAGGTAGTGACTGAGGGAACTGAAAAGCGTAGCTTTTCGATGAAAGGAGTCTTTTTCTAACCCACTTTCTTAAAGGTTCTCTAAAAACTATAAATTTATTAATAATCAATGTATGGAGGAATATCCTTACCCCCTTTTGTAAAGGGGGATGTCATGCGTTAGCATGACTGGGGGATTTTCAAATAATCCCTTTAAATTTTCTATTATTTTATTATTCTCTTTTTTTAATTCCCCTTTTAAATCAATTGTTTTGAAAGCTATTTCAAGATCTTTTAAATTTGAATTTCCCTTATTGGTATTTAAAGTGTAACTATCTTCTCTATCTTCTCTATCTTCTTTATCTTCTTTATCTTCCTTCCATCTTGGATATAAAAGAATTCCCTTAGTTGCATTATGCAGCAAACAATAAGTAGTAACCTGAAAAATATCTGAATTACTTACATCTTTAAAAGTTTCAAATTTTTTATATTTTGTATCTATTATTACTTTTTCTGTTGTTTTGCTATTTTCGGCAAAAATATCTGCGTTAGTCATTCTGAATTTATCTTTATTATTTTTAAATAGATATTTTCCCTTTTGTGCAGTAAACTTCCAGCCTTCTAAGCCATTTTTGTTTTCATTTCGTTTCAATAGCTCAAAAACAAATTCCTCGAAAAGTTTGTTCATATCCCAAAGTAAAATAATATTTTCAAGCCTGTTTTTAGTTAAATCGACTGTAGCATTTTCAATAAACATTTTTGCCAGCCTAAAAGGCTTTTTAAACATTTCTTGATTACGAGAAAGCTTTATTTTTTCAGCCTTAACTTTATCGAAACAAATTAAGTCTATATCTGCATAATAATTTGTAATAAACTTCAATATTTTTTTATTATAATTATTGTTGGAAATACTATATAGACAAGTTGAAACAAAGAGGAACAACTGATTCAGAATATTATTTTCGGAATATTCATCATATTCACAATAGAACTTTGCAGAGTTTGAGCAGTTATAGCGAATATTTTCAGAAAATTTAATTTTTCCTTTTAAATAATTCAGATTATTTTCTTCTCTAATATACTTTTGTGGAGTCAGCCTTTTTAAGCATTCAAAAAGGGAATCAGCAAATTCTCTAATTAATATTTCCATAAAAGGATTTTTTTCTTTGGATAATTTTGCGACTTCATTTGTTTTTATATCAAGCCTTTTGGTAAAAGAAAGCATATATATATCAAGCCTTTTGGTAAAAGAAAGCATATAAATCAGATTTTTTAAAATGGTTTTATTATCATCTTTGTCGCAAATTAATTTCGGAAGAATCTGAATTATAGTCTTTTTATATTTTATGACACCAACCCATTGGCTGGACTTTATCGAATCAGAATATACATCTATAACAGAACTCAGTTTTTGGCGATTTAAATAATTCCTAAATCCAACCAAATCCAAACCCTGTAATTCTGATTCTTTCTTTTCTTCGTATTCTTTTAGGTTTATTGATTCAGTCATTATTCCTACCTGATTATCATAAATAATACTTTCCCCAACCGTCATTGCGAGCCATCTTTAGATGGCGTGGCAATCCAGTTTAACAATTGTAGTTATTGTTGTTGTCATTTTCTGCACCAGCCTTCACGATTTTGCTAACTTCAGCAAAATCGTTTGCTATAAATCATTATTTATAATATTTTTTTTCATTCTCCTTTTAAGACCCCTTCAGTCTCGCTTTCGCTCGCCAGCTCCCCCAGCAATTTTTTCAAAATTCTAGGGGAGCATCTTCATACATCGCCTAAGATCTGCCCCCACTTTAGGTGGGGGAAGTGGCACGTAGTGCCGAAAGGGGTCTTCTGAAACTTAAGACGTTTTCTTTGTAAAAGCATTTCTTAACGC
>ONIU01000199.1:1267-5859 GCA_900317935.1 uncultured bacterium | reverse complement strand
TCCCTTCTCCCTTCTCCCTTCTCATTTCTACGTTCTGAGCTCTGTTGCTCTTTCTTTCTCTTATCTCTTTTTCTCTCTTCTCTCTTCTCTAAAAAAGTTCGTTTGCAGCTTTTTTTTGACGACAAATAAAAACTTATTTTTTAAAATTAGAAATATAATTACTGTAGAGCCATTTTACTAGTAGTTATCGTAGTTGGTTTTTGTTGTAATTGTTGTTTGTTAATAGCTGTAAGCTATAAGTTTTAAGCTTCAATCAGATATTTCTTAGCAATTTTATTCAGGCTTATAGCTTGTAGCTTTGAACTTAAGGCTTATTCCACAATAAAAACAATAACTACCAAAAACTATAACTACGCTTGCGTTAGCAAGCAATTCTTGTAGCTTGTTGTTGGCTAACTAGAAATATTCATTATTTTATTGCCACATCAATAATATAATTCTTTAAACTAGGATGTAATGACAATGAGAAAATTCAAAGGTGTTGGTGGTCGAATAAAACTGAGACTGCCACAGCTTCAAACAGAATATCATGAAAAATTGTTTACTAAGAATACTGAAAAGTATTATCAGTATGAATACGAGAAACGCCCATACAAAGACAACGAAAGTTTCTTTGTCTATGGGTTAGAGAAATATATTACTGGATTACCTGTGAATATATGGTTGTATGAGGCAGGTGAAAGAGGCTATTTTACAAAAGTTCCACATATATTTTTCCAAAAAGACAAATCAGATTATAGAGGTTTCTTTCATTCTTATATGATGAGTATTTCAGATAATCCGCAGATTTTAACAAAAAAGTTAAAACCAGCAAAAAAGTTCAGAACAGAGCTCAAAATAAGCGAAATAAAAGAAGTTCAAAATTGGGTAATTCATTATTATGATTATTTGATGAAGCTTTGGAAACAGGAAATGGAAACCGACGAATTTTATGATTTGTTAGAAAATGAATATAAAAAGATTTTGTAATGTTAGTCGTAAAAACTAGCTTATTCCTTTATAACCGTTATTGCGAGCTATCTTTAGATGGCGTGGCAATCCAGAAATGATTATCTGTTATTAGAATCATATAAAAAGGAGTCTAAAAATATCTGAAATAATATATCTAGAGAACTTTTTAAATTAGAATGATTAATATAAAAGAAACAGTATATTTGAATTATTATTTGAAGCTTAATAAATCTAGCAATGTTTGAAAAATCAATTTTTCATTTGATTATTATATTTTTTTTATCTATTAATTATAAGGATTTATCGTGAAAGAATTATAAATTAATCTTGATAAAACTATTATCAATGTGCAAAAATACATTATATCTTTTAATTATAAATTATAATAGGAAAGGAATAAAATGTTTCTAGTAAATAAAGAAGACAAGAAAATTCATAAAATAGATGATATATCTTTTAAAGAATGCGGTTTGAAAGAAAGAAGTGATTTGCAAGAATGGATTTGCAATAATCCAGATATTTTAGGTGAAGAGTTATTAATTATACAAAAAGAATTTGATGGCTTTTGTGATACACATGAAAGATTAGATTTATTAGCTATAGATAAAATAGGAAATTTAGTAATAATAGAAAATAAATTAGATGATAGTGGTAGAGATACTGTATGGCAAGCCATGAAATATGCAGGTTATTGCTCATCCTTAAAAAAGGATGATATTAAAAATATTTATCAGAAGTATTTAGATAAAAATGGTGTAAAATATAAAGCTGAAGAAATAATATCTGAATTTTTAGATAAACCTGATTATTCTGAAATAGAATTGAATCAAAAGTTGAGCCAAAGAATTATACTAGTAGCAAAGGAATTTAGAAAAGAAGTAACGAATACTGTTATTTGGGCAAGAGATTTTGGTGTAAATATCAAATGTATCAAGATTATACCTTTTAAAATTAATAATCTTTTAATTGTTGATACAGACCAGATAATACCTGTAAAAGATATAGCAGAGATTACTATTAGTTATGAACAAAAAAGCTTAGATGAAGCTAAAAATAGGGAAACTAGAGCTAATGCTGAAATAGTAAGAAATAAATTTTGGCATCAATTTTTACAGAAATTTAATGAAAAATCTAATTTGTTTAGTGGAAGAAATACAGAAATAGAATATAAAGATCATTGGTTAAGTACTGGCTCTGGAATTGGTGAGGCAGGATTTAGTTTTGTAGTATGTAAAGCTTATGTTGGGATTGAATTAGCAATAGGTGGTAAATCAAAAGATGAAAACAAAAAGTTTTATGATTATTTATACAAGAGCAAGGAAGAAATAGATAATACGTTTGGTAAAAAATTAGAATGGGATAGATTAGATGATAAAAAAATGTCTCGAGTTTCTTATATAAACAGAAACGTAAGTGTTTTTAATGAAGAGGACTGGAATACTATAAATCAATTTTTAACTGATAGTATGATAAAACTTGAAAAAGCTTTAAAACCATATATTGATAGATATCCAAAATCAAATAAAACAAAAGAACTATAATATTACTAGATTGTGGCAATCAGATAATTTTATTGCTTTTTTCTTTTCAAGTTTTGTAAATGATATTCTTAGGTTTTATCGAGTAAACTTTTCCAAATTTTATTAGTTCTGTAATTTAAAATAGGACTATTCCAAATATTTTGATAAATTAAGAAATCCTTTAGTGTTCTCTAATCTCTTTTTTGGGGGTGCCACGATTTCTAGATTGCTTCACAATAATGTAAATGCAATGACTTAAGCAGAAGCACAAACTAAACAAATCCCTTATAACTTAAAAATTTGGATTGCCATAGATTCTAGATTGCCTTGCTATAACGGATATTTCAGCAATTATAGTTAAATACAACAACATAACTACGCCTAGATTCGCTTGGTTCTTCTTTTCACCCAATTTACACAGTAACATTACAAATCTTAGCAAGTAAAGCTTCTTGAAGTGTTTGAGAAAAGTTTAAATGGGCCTTTTCCGCTATATTTAGGTAATTTTTCTATAGGAACATCAGGAATTTTTATTCCTACTTCTTTTGCTGTTTCTAGCCAAGCTTTTTCATTTTCAGACAGTTCTTTTATTGCTTCTTCTTGTGTGTCACCTTGTCCAACACAGCCTTTTAATAAGTTGCTTTTAGCTATCCAAAATATGTGTTTTTCAATTTCAGTTTGAAATACAGAAAAAGTATATTTCATTTATTTTCACCGCCTTGTTCAGAAATGATTTCATCGAAAAGTTTTCTCAGTTCAATTATATAAGCTTCCTTTACGCATTTCCCATGTTGTGGCAATGGGATTATGGTTTCTGAAGGTTTTATTCAAAAACTAATGTATTATTATTTTTATTATAAATAGCTTACAGGAATAACTTTGTCTCTTTCTGATAATGAAATAATTTTGTCGTATAAACAGACAACTCCGCCGTTACCACGTTTTATATCAGGAATTTTATCAAGAATAGAAAATGCTTTTATATCTTTCAAACTAGGGTCAGCATGTTTCTTTATTTCGATTGGGTAAATCGTTCCCGAATCTTCAATTATTAGATCTATTTCTTTCATATCCTTGTCACGATAAAAGTAAATAGGTGGCTCTAGAATACCATTATTATAGTAACTTTTTAAAATTTCGCTGATTACAAAGCTTTCAAAAAAATGCCCCGCCATAGCACCACTTTGTAAAACAGAAGCAGTATTCCATTGAGTTAAATAGGCTGCAAGTCCAGAATCAAGGAAGTATAATTTTGGAGCTTTTACAGAACGTTTGAAAACGTTGTTAAAATATGGTTTCAGCAGATAAATAATATTGGAAGCTACTAAAACCGATAACCATCTTTCTGCCGTCGGCTGGCTTATTCCTATTTCTCTGGCAATTCCACCAAGATTCAATAATTGCCCATTTAAAGCTGCTGTGGCACGCATAAATTTTGAGAATTTCAATTCATCTCCGATATTGATTAATTGTCTTACATCACGTTCTATATATGTTTTTAGATAAGCCGAATAATACAGTCGCCAGTCAAAGCTCTTGTTTAAGGCTAATTCAGGAAGTTGACCCCGATGTAAATAATACCAAACTTCTTCATAATCTATTGCTTTATGATTATTACTGCGTTCCGTTAAATATGACTCACTAGGTATAAAAGGTTTATCGAATTTGATTTTTTGAATTTCTCTTAAGGAAAATCCTAATAGATTTATTAATCCTATTCTTCCAGATAGAGTTTCAGAAACATTTTTCATCATCTGAAACTGTTGTGAACCGCTTAAAAAGAAAAGGCCTTTTTTATGGGATTTATCTATGTGCATTTTTATTTGTGAAAATAGCTGAGGTGCTCTCTGTATTTCATCTATAAAAACAGGTGGTGGATTGTCTTTAAAAAATGTTCCACTTAAATTTTGAGCTGTATCACAAAGAATACTGTCATCCATTGTTATATATGGTATTTTAGGTTTAATATTTTGGAGCATAGTTGTTTTCCCAACCTGTCTGGCACCTGTAACCATTACTGCCCCAAACATCTTGGAAAGCTTTTTTATTGTCTTTTCTGCATGACGTCTTAGATACATAAAACATCACCCTTTACATTCGGCTGATTTAATATTTAATATT
>ONIU01000199.1:0-1254 GCA_900317935.1 uncultured bacterium | reverse complement strand
CCAAACATCTTGGAAAGCTTTTTTATTGTCTTTTCTGCATGACGTCTTAGATACATAAAACATCACCCTTTACATTCGGCTGATTTAATATTTAATATTATTTTAGCCGAAAAATAATAATAAAGCAACTTATTCCTCTAAAAAAAGGTTAGTCTAAGCAACTTAATAGCTTATAAAAAGCTAATTATAGCTAAAAACTTTTACCAGCTAAAAATAATTTCATCTGCTCTGAGCTCTGTTGCTCTCTGCTCTAAAAAAAGGTTAGTCGAAGAAACTTTGTAGCTTATAAAAAGTTAATTATAGCTAAAATTATCAAAAGCTAAAACAATCCTCTTATCTCTCCTCCTTTGCTATCCACACTTCTATTTTATATCTCAAACTTTGGTCTTATATCTTATAGCTAATATCTCCATTTATGGTCTTATATCTTAAAACTTCCTCAAGTTTGCAGCTTTTTTTTGACGATTATTTTTAATTATTTCTCTATACTAAAAAAGAAGATTTTAAACAAAATTTATAGGAGGTAGTATCAATTATTTTTTAAAATTGATAGAAAATATGAAAATAATTGAAATTAATGAAAACTTCGATATAAACAGTGCAGAACAAGAAACATTATATTATATCCCTGTATATGAATATAATAATACAATGCAGGATTATATAGATAATATGTTTTATGGAAGAGAAACAAAAAATAATGTTGTTTATTGTTGTAGTCTAAGATTCATTACTTTTGATGAAGACAAGAAAACAGCATTAGTTAATCTAAAAAAAGGAATAGAACAATATAAAAAAGAATTTAATGACAAACTTAATGGACGCAAAACAATTTCAGAATCTGTAATTGAAGATCTTGCAAAGTCAAATGGCGGTACGTTTAGTTTCGAAGAAGACGATTTTACTTCTTTTTTATTTACTGTTGAAATCTCAAAATCAAGGAATTTCGCTGTCTATGATATTATGACTCAACTATAATCTATATTTTATCTAAGTGTCAGCAAGAACAAATAATGCAACCTGTTTTAGGTTCTCTATTAAGCTGAAACTTTACAAATCTTCGATAGTAAAGCTTCTTGAAGCGTTTGAGAAAAGTTTAAATGGGCTTTTTCTGCTCTATCGTTCAGCCATTTGGGAATAGTGAGATTTTTCCTGACAGATTTGTCTTCTTTAGCTAGATCTACATCCGCTGATATTATTGTTACAAAGCTATTCTTATTGGTTTTTATGCTTTTGGGGTGGGAAGGTTTGTTT
>ONIU01000200.1 GCA_900317935.1 uncultured bacterium | reverse complement strand
TGTCATAAAAAGTATAGCGTATGGGCTTTAGCCCTGAAAGCTATACTGTTATGACAAGGTGAAGACTGCATAAAAAGAGAAATCTACAACCAAAGAAGTCGTATGTGAAGTATTGCAAATATAGACTACAAACGAAAAAAGATTGCTTTTGTTATAATGGCAAAGTGAGATTATATTTAAAATTCTTGAGTTTTCTAGTACGCTATCGCTAAAGATGAGTTTACTTTGGTTCGGTCACCATCCCGTCAACGCAAAGCTTTGCTTTGCTCCCCCCTCAGTCACTACGTGACAGCTCCCCCACTACTCGTGGAGGAGCATCTTCAAAAAGATACCCTTAAGTGGAGGCTTTAATTCTAAGTTAACGTTAGTGTTTTTGACTTTTTTGCAAAATCGCTAACGTTAAAAATAAAGACGATTCTCAATATAGAATTATTGTAATGGATATTTTTGCGGAATTCTGCATTTTTATCCATTTGTAGTTAGTTTCTTATTGTATTGCCATCGCTTTCTTGAATGCGATTAAGTTTAGAATTCCTTGCTGATCTTTTCGTCTAATCCGTTAAAGCCTCTAGTATAGAATAATTGCATTTTTTGATATTATAATGTTATAATTTAGATTGAAAAGTTTTGCAACAATTTAGCTAAGTTTTAAACGAGATTGATATGGAAATAAAGCGTGATAAATATTTAAAAAGTTTGATTGAATATCAATGGAATGGTCAGATTAAGGTCATTTCTGGAATCCGCAGATGTGGAAAATCATATTTGCTCAGAAAAATTTTTAATGATTATTTATTAAAAAAAGGTATTTTAAAAAATCATATAATCTCGCTAGAACTAGACCAAACAAAAAACATAAAATACAGAAATCCTATAGAACTTTCTACCTTCATTAGAAAAAAAGTTGAAAATAAAAAGACCAAATATTATTTGTTTATTGATGAAATACAGCTTTCTGATGAAGTTATAAATCCTTATAATCCTGACGGGAAAAAAATTACATTTTATGATGCTTTAAATGAGTTAAGAGAGCTTCCAAATTTAGACATTTATGTTACAGGGAGTAATTCGAAAATGCTCTCTAATGATATACTTACAGAATTTCGAGGAAGAAGTGACAATATTAAACTTCATCCGCTTAGTTTCAGCGAATACTTTACTTTTGTTGGTGGCGATAAAGAGGCTGCTTTCGATGATTATTCCTTTTATGGAGGGATGCCTTTTATTCTATCTAGACCAAATGAAACTGCGAAGATGGAATATTTAAAGGATTTGTTTAAGGAAGTCTATTTGAAAGACATTGTTGAACGTAAAAAGATAAATAGACCAGAGATTCTATCTTCAGTGGTTGATTTCCTTTGTTCTTCAATTGGTTCTTTAACGAATCCTACTAGTGTTACAAATTCTTTGAATTCAAAACAAAAATTGAAAGGGAAAGAGCTTGTTTCTATAAATACTGTAAATTCATATATGAGAAACCTAGAAGATGCTTTCCTTTTTAATGAATGTAAAAGATTTGATGTTAGAGGCAAGTCTTATTTTGATTTTCCAAACAAATATTATTGTGAAGATGTGGGTTTAAGAAATGCTAGAATAGGTTTTAGGCAGCAAGAATTAACTCATATAATGGAAAATATTATTTATAATGAACTTATATATAGAGGTTTTCATGTAGATGTGGGTGTCGTCTATGAAAGTATTCGGAATTTAAAGGGTAACCCTGTTAGAGTAGCAAAAGAAATTGATTTCGTTGCTACTTTGGGTGATAAGAAGTTTTACTTACAATCGGCTTTTGCTATGGAGAGTGAGGGAAAAAGAAGCTCTGAATTGAAGCCGTTTTTGCTAACAAAAGATTCTTTCCCTAAAATTATTATTCGAAAAGATATTCGAAAACGCTGGATAGATGAAAATGGCATTCTAAATATAGGTTTAATTGATTTTTTATTGGATTACGATTTGATGAAGTAATTTTTTCTCATTGAAAAGTTTTGCAACAATTTAGCTAAGTTTTCAAAATAAAATTTGTTATGTTTTGCCATGGCTTTCTTGAAAGCAATCAGGTTTAGGATTTCTTGCTGGTCTTTGTCATCTAATTCGTTAAAGCCTCTGGCGAAGACAGATTGAGTGGGGTAGGATTATCAACTTTAAAATCTATGGTCGGCTAGATTGCCCATCTGCAAAAAAGTATTTGGCAAAAGGGCAATATGCAAAAAATAGAGTATTTTTCCTAGACGAGAAAACTGCTATAACAGCAGGGTATAGGCCTTGTTCTATCTGTATGCCAGAAGAATATAAGAAGTGGAAACAGAATAAAAAAAAGATAGGATAAAATACAAGTAAAATCGTAATGGCAGTTTTAAACTTACTATTCTTTTAATTTGTAAAGCCTATTTCGATTATAATATTTCCCATTTCTGAAAGAATTACTCTAACTATAGCTTGGCTTGAATTGAGTTCACTAACAATATCAAAAGCTTTTGAGGCTCCATTAGATTTAAGAAAAAATGGTTATTTTATTATTATTTTTAGTAGTTTTTATTGTTCGCTTTTAATTTGGTTTTATTAGCTTTGAGAGTCTATAATTGCCTTATTTTTCAAGTAATTTCAAGTTTCTCTTTGAAATCATATCTGCAAGTTCTTCTTCGGAAGGCAAAACTCTTTTATATTTACTTGCAAAAATTTGTTGGCTATCTTTCAATATAGAATATTTAACAATTGTTTCAGATTTTTCTGTGCATAGGATTATACCTAGAGTTGGATTATCGTCTTCGCCACGTTTTAATTGGTCAAACATTCTAACATACATATCCATCTGCCCAATATGGGCGTGGGTTAGTTTGGTGGTTTTAACGTCTATTACTACAAAACATTTAAGCAAATAATTATAAAAAACTAAATCAATATAAAAGTGTTCTGTTTCTGTGCTAATTCTGAATTGTCTAGCTACAAAAGAGAATCCTTTTCCGAGTTCTAATAGGAATTTTTGAAGATTATCTATTAATGCTTCTTCTAATAAATTTTCTTTCCCTTCAATGTTTTCAGGCAAATCTAGAAATTCTAAAATATAAGGGTCTTTTATGAATTCTTTTGTATTTATGATGTTAGAAGTCTGTTGTGAAACTAAACCTGTTTCTTTATTTTGGGAAGATAAAAGACGTTGATAATAGCCAGTTTTTATATTTCGCTCTAATTGTCTATATGACCAATTTTGTTCAGCAGCCTCTTTTAAGTAATAATCTCGTTCTTCTATGTTGTCTAAACGAATTATTTTAGTTATATTTGACCAACTCAAATTCCCTAGACAGTGTCTAGGGAATTTAGGATAAGCTATATAAAAATTTCTCATATTTAATAAATTAGCTTCTGAAAAGCCTTTCCCAAAAATATCGGTTAAATATTTTGACAGATTTTCTATTAGCTTACTTCCATATTCTGCTCTGATTTTGCCTGATTGCTCTTCTTCTACAATTCGTCGCCCTATTTCCCAATAGGTTTCAACCATAACTGAATTTACAGCATAATATGATTTAGATCTAGCTGCTTTTAATAAATCTTCAATGTCTTTAAAAATTTTAGAAGTTCTCATATATAAGATTTTTTAGATTTTTGATTTTATGATATTTTAATTAATTGTATACTTTAAATCAAGAATCTATTTTCAGTTAAAGATATACTCACTTTAATCTATTTTTGCCATGGCTTTCTTGAAAGCGATTAAGTTTAGTATTTCTTGCTAGTCTTTGTCGTCTAATTCATTGAAGCCTCTGGCGAAGACAGATTGAGTGGGGTGGTCGGATAATTAATAGTCTTCCATAAAAAGTATAGCGTATGGGCTTTAGCCCTGAAAGCTATACTGTTATGACAAGGTGAAGACTGCATAAAAAGAGAAATCTACAACCAAAGAAGTTGCATGTTAAGTATTGCAAACATAGACTACAACCGAAAAAGTTTGCGTTTGCTCTGTTGGCAAAGTTAGATTATATTTAAAATTCTTGGGTTTTCTAATACGCTATCGCTAAAGATGAGGTTTACTCTGTTTCGGTCAGCCCGCCAACGCAAAGCTACCGCTTTGCTCCCCCTTCAGTCTCGCTTCGTTCGCCAGCTTCCCCTCTAAGCGGGGCAGCATCTTTAAGAAGTTATCCTCAAGTAGAGGCTTTAGGAACTTTTAACATTCAGTTATCAATGTTTGAGAAGACCCCTTTTGGCACTATGTGCCACTTCCCCCAACTTTTTGGGGGCAGTTCTTGGTTGGTGAACCATGCTGAAGGAAAACCATAATCTAAGCGTTAATTAAGATAATGAAATATATTTGAAGCCAATTAGTTCAATATTTTTCTACAGCTTCCTAACTTGACTAAATAACTTCGTATTGCTAAAATTTAGTTATGGGAAAGCATGACATAGCACATAAAGATAGCACATAAAGAGTTTTATTCTGACCCTGAAAATGTTAAAGACTTAATTCAGGGATTTGTTGCTTTGGACTGTGTTGCTGATTTTGATTTCAGCACTTTGGAAAGAGACAACACTTCTTTTGTTGTCAAAGAAGATACCGAACGTCATGATGATATAATCTGGCGTTTGAAATGGCGTGGTTCCTGGGTTTATTTATATCTGATTATTGAATTCCAGTCAGATGTCGATGAAACCATGCCTGTCAGAATAATGTCGTATGTTTCTTTGCTGTATTTATATTTGCTTGGAAATAAGAACTTAGAATATGGCAAGACGAAGAAACTTCCGATAGTTCTTCCGATCGTGCTTTATAATGGTAAAGATACCTGGGATGTGACGAAAAACATTCAAGATATGATTGATGATTCTGTTACATCTGATCAGTTACAGAAGTTCGTTCCTAAGTTAAGCTATTATTTTATCGATGAAGTTCATCCAGAAGCCAACGAAAAAGATACCGTTTTCGATGGACTAGCAAATGCTGTGGTTGCAACAATGAAACTACAGAGAACTCTTGATACAGAAGACTTTAGCTTATTTATAAACCAATTAAAGGAACGTTTTGTTGATGATGAGCAGAAACAGCGTTTTATTACTTTTATGTGTTTCTTACGAAGGTTATTAGCTACAAAATTTGATTGTGATGAGTTTAAGAATGTTCAGAATCTAGATGAGGTGATAAAAATGACTTATACATTTATAGATTATGAAAAAGAGAAAGCCGCAAAAGAAGGTCGAGCAGAAGGAGAATTTAATACTATCTATAATTTCATTAAAAAAGGTAGATTAACATTAGAAGAAGCTGCTAGTGACATTGGAATATCTGTTGAACAACTCTTAGCTAATTTCAAAAAATATAATCTCGTATTATAAGATTGTTTATCTTTGAATACCTCTAAATTTTACTGAAGGTTATTAGAATGACAAAGACATTTAGAGATTATGATAGAGAAAATGACAAAAAAGTTTTTACAAAAGAAGGTAAACTTAGTGCTTTTTACGAATTAATCAAACGAGGTTTAATTACATTAGAACAAGCAGCTTCAACTATAGGAGTAACAAAAGATCAGTTATTGGAAGATTTTAAAGAATGTAATCTCGTTTTATAATTAATGTTTCAAAATACAATTAATGGTATTTGTATGACAAAGAAGTTATTGTAATCTTTTATTTCTTTTGGGAAAAGATTCTTTTTACTTTAGAGCCATAAATTGTTTTCCAGTCATTTTTCATAGAAACTGGAATCCAATTGTAACGTTTACAAGTTCCTACCATATTTTCAGCTTTTGCTTTATCGCCATTTTCACGTTCCAAATCGTCACAACAGAGCATAAAAGCAAGAGAACGATACGGATTCTTGCTGACAACATATTGAGCCATGCTACTGTCACCAGAGCTGTTGCCAAAAGATAGAACTGGTTTCTGACCAATTTCTTTCGCAATAACAGAAACTTTATTCATCTTTAGATTTTTAACGATGAATTCACCTGCAAGAATTAGATCGTCATCTGCTTTGAATAAATATTCTAATCCATCTTTATTGCCCTGTTGGCTAGCGATAATCTTTTCATCTGACCCTATAATTTGTCTGTTTGGAATATCGAGCACGTTACCGTCAATGATTCCACGAACTATGAAACGATCTGTTCCACTAACGATATAAACGGTAAAATAGTTAGCTTGTAGGTATTCAACAACCTGAATCATTGGCAGGTAGAAGCCTTCGCCTCTTAGCATTCCTTTATAGCCAGGCATAGCCTGTTTTTTGAATTCTTGAATGTAAGAATTGAATTCTTTTATTGTCATTCCTTTAAAAGCAGAGGCTACAGCTTTTCCATGGTCTACAGGCAGATTGTCAAAGCTTTTACCTGTTTCATTTTGTTCCTTAATCATATTTGCAACCTTGCGTTCAAATACAGATGCTTTACTTTTGTATTTTGGATCCTTTAATACACGGTATTCCAACAACATATAATCAAAGTAGTTCGGATCTGTTTCGCAGAAAAGGGTTCCATCAAAATCAAAGACAGCAATACGATCTTTTTCAGGAATAAAATCCTTATTGCTCTTATTGGTTACTGCTTTTACGAACGTGGTTAGCTCTTTTTTTGCTCTGGCGTTGTTATTCCACAAAGAAAGAGCATCTGATTTGTCTGAAAGACCGATTTTTTCTAAATAGGTTTGGGTTTTCTTTACATCTCTAGCATAGCTTTGTTGTGGCAGAGCTAAAGAAACAGATAACATTAAGACTATAGACATGCATGAGTTTAAAAAACGTCTCATTAATTTGCCTCCAAATTAACTTTTAGTTGAATTATTTTGTTTATGAGGTCGTTATTATCTTCTAAATTTCTAAATCGGTCAAGATGTAATCTTTTGGTACATTTGCTTGGTTAATAGTTTGGATTCATTAAATAGAATTCAATGTGAAACGTGTTTGAAAATTTTGAAAAAAGCTAAAGATAAAGGTTTTAAATTATAGTATTCAAATATTTATAGGGAGTTAATTATGGAAATAAGTGAGTTTAGAGAAGTGTTGTTAAAAGAAATAGGTTATGTTTCTTCTGAATTTGAAGCAAAAGAAAATTTTGTTGGATTTATATCTAGATATTTATGTAATATTCCTGGTTTTATGTTGGCAAAAATTTATAATCACTATGAAGGTAGATTATTGGAAGGAAATGTTCGCTCTTTTTTGCAAGCTAGGGGGAAAGTTAAAAAAGGAATAATAAATACTATTCAAAATGAACCAGATATGTTTTTTGCTTATAATAACGGTATTGCTGCAACGGCTAAAAGTATAAAAATAGATAATATAGATGGAACAGATTATATTACTGAAATAACAGGTTTACAGATTGTTAATGGTGGACAAACAACGGCTTCATTAGCTTTATCTATGATAAAATTTAAACGCGATGATATTGAAACAAAATTAAAGAAAATTTTTGTCCCGATGAAATTATCAGTAGTAAAATCTCTTGAAAAAGCACAGTTGATAATCCAAGATATATCGAAATATGCTAATAGTCAGAATAAAGTAAGTGAAGCAGATTTATGGTCCAATCACCCATTTCATATCCGAATGGAAGAATTATCAAGACGTATCATAGCACCTGCTGTTAATGGAAATCAATTCGGTACAAAATGGTTTTATGAACGTGCAAATGGCCAGTATAAACAAGCTACTTACAAATCTTCTGATGCAGAAAGAAATAAATTTGAAAAACAGTTCCCCAAAAATCAGATGTTTACTAAAACAGATTTGGCAAAATATATGAATATTATTTTGCAAAAACCCCATATAGCAAGTAAGGGAAATCAGAAATCTTTTGCTTTTTATGCTAACAAAGTTGCAGAACAATGGAAAAAAGATGATACTGTTTTTAATGATAATTATTTTAAGAAAGTGGTTGCTTCTGTAATATTATTCCGTGGTGCTCAAGAAATTGTAAAAAAACAAGGATATAATAGTTATAAGGCAAATATTATAGCATATACTTTGTCGAAGATAATTTCTACTGTAGAAGAAGATTACCCTGAAATGACTATAGATTATCGTGCGATTTGGCAAAGCCAAGTATTGTCTGATGCTTGGCAAAAGCAAATAGAGTCTGTATCTAAACAAGTTAATGTTTTTCTGCAATCACCAGATAGAGTAGTTGATAATGTTACTGAATGGGCAAAACATGAAGCTTGCTGGACTAGGGCCCAAAAAGAAATATATTTTACATTAAATAAGGACTTTGTTGCTGGATTAATTTCTAAAGAAGAAGCAAAACAAATAGAAACCGATAACAAAAAGATACGAAAAATAGATAATGGAATTGAAGCTCAGAAAGCAGTTTATGATTTTGGTGTAGAACGATGAAAAAAACTAAAGAATTGGAATACTAAAACTAAAGAGTTAACCCCAACAGATATTTCTTTTATTAATGTGGCTATTTCAATAGAAAAAGGAAGATTCCCATCGGAAAAACAATGCTTAAGACTTGTTCAAATCCTTGACAAAGCTTATGAAAATGGCTTTTTTGAATAAATAATGTTAAAATTGATATAAACCAATAAAGTAAATTATGTAGCAGAAGACGAACTTGCGACTTTTCTTCCAAAACATTTTTTAGAAACTATTTCTCTTCTTTGCCATAGTTTTCTTAAAAGCGATTAAGTTTAGTATTTCTTGCTGGTCTTTGTCGTCTAATTCATTAAAGCCTCTGGCGAAGACAGATTATTGAAAGGGGGTAGGATAATTAATAGTCTTCACATTTGTCATAACATAAAAAGTATAGCGTATGGGCTTTAGCCCTGAAAGCTATACTGTTATGACAAGGTGAAGACTGCATAAAAAGAGAAATCTACAACCAAAGAAGTTGCTGAGATTACATTTAAAATTCTTGGGTTTTATAATACGCTATCGCTAAAGATAAGTTTACTCTGGTTCGGTCACCCCTCCGACTGCCTTTGGCAGTCACCTCCCCTCAAGTGGAGGCTTTAAATCTAAGTTAACGTTAGCGTTTTTGACTTTTTTGCAAAATCGCTAACGTTAAAATCTTCTACTTCATTTGTTTTCGCTTTGCCATCGCTTTTTTGAACGCAATCAAGTTTAGTATTTCTTGCTGGTCTTTGTCGTCGTTTGCTAACGCAAGCGGTGTGATTGGTGTTAGGTGATGGGTGGTGATTGATTTAACTAAGTTAAAATAGCTAAAAATGTGCCACAAATCTTGAAAACTTTTAAAATTGTGGTATGTTTTTATTAAGAAAATTTAAAAAGGTGAGAAAAATGTTTGTAAAGAGAGAAAGATATCTTGCTAAAATAAGACCTTTCTATGATACCGATTTGATAAAAGTGATTACAGGAGTTCGGCGTTGTGGAAAATCTGTTTTATTAGAACAGATTGAAAATGATTTTATAGAGAAGGGTTATAATAATGACCATATTATAAGAATAAACTTTGAAGATTTTCGCTATGAAAAAATTAGAAATGCAGAACGACTTAATAAATACATTGTTAGCCATATAAAAGATAATAATAAATATATAATATTTCTTGATGAAATACAGCATGTTAGAAGTTTTGAAAAAGTTCTAGCTTCTCTCAGAGCAACCATTAACTGTTCAATATTTATTACTGGAAGCAATTCTAAGCTACTTTCAGGGAAAATGGCGATTTTATTGGTTGGTAGATGTATCGAATTCCGAATAATGCCATTTTCTTTTTCGGAAAGTTATGAATATGTTAAATTATTAGGTTTAAATATCACTCCTGATGAATTATTTATAGATTATATTAATTGGGGTGGCTTACCACTTCGTTTTACTTTTAAACGTGATAAGGATATTAAAAAATATATAGAACAGACTTATAACGGCATACTAGACAAAGATATTATTACCGATAAATCAAAAATAAATCGGCAGAGTTTTGAAAAAATATCTGGATATATTATGGCAAATGCAGGTAAAGAGTTCTCTTGTAAATCAATAGAACAATATTATTCTAGTAAAAAATTTGATGAAATAGACAAAAAAACTATATATAGATATCTTGAAAAAATGGAAAAAGCCTGCCTGATTGATAGAGTTAAACGTTTTGATATTTCTGGGAAAAAATATATGGCTTATGTGGAAAAACAGTATGCTATTGACACTGGTTTCCGAACAATAAATACTAATTTTGTAAATATTGAAGATACTTTTTTCTTGGAAAATATAATTTATAACGAGTTGATTTCAAGAGATTATGTTGTGTTTGTTGGTAAAACTTATAAAGGTGAAGTAGATTTTGTAGTTATTGATGGAAAAAAGAAATGTTTTATTCAGGTTGCTTATTATTTATTCAATCCATCAACTTTAGAAAGAGAATTTGGGGCTTTTAGTCCAATACGAGATGCTTCTCCAAAGTATGTTCTATCAATGGATAGAATAGATTTTTCTAGAAATGGTATTTCTCATATAAATATTTTAGACTTTCTTCTTGGTAAAAAGGAAATATTGTTAACTTAATTGAATATTAGTTGTTTGCATTTCCTTAGATAACTGTTAATTAGAAATGTGCCACAAAATTAGAATGATTTTAAATTTGTGGCACATTATTTATAGCTATTCTGTGTTAACGTTGGCGTTTTTGACTTTTTTGCAAAATCGCTAACGTTAAAATCTTCTACTTCATTTGTTTCCGCTTTGCCATCGCTTTTTTGAACGCAATCAAGTTTAGAATTTCTTGCTGGTCTTTGTCGTCTAATTCGTTAAAGCCTCTGGCGAAGACAGATTTAGCGTGGGTGGGTAGTAGAATAATTAATTTTAATGTTGGATTATCAAACAATCTCATTAGACCCTATTTCTTAAAGATTGATTTTAATATATTTTCTATTCTGTTGCATATTTCTTGAAAATCTAGGTTGTTAGCATATTGAAATTGTTTAGAATATGTTAACCATTGTTGTTTCATTCTCTGACTATTTTTTATGTCTTCAATTATTGGAGCAAAATTTGAAACAATTACCAGACTGTTACGTTTTGTGGCAGTATTTTTAATTGCTTCTCTTAATAAATCTAAATTGTATTTTTGCATAGAGCTGATTATATAAACATCGTAATAATCTCTAGGTCTTGTTGTATTAGTTGATCTGGTTATAATTGTTTCTAATTTTTCAGCTAGCAGAGTTTCTATATTGTAAGTAAGACAATTAATCTTGTCGGCTTCAAACATTTTGGGAAAGTTGAATTCAATAGCTTTTGGAGTAATTTTATCTCCAGTCGTTACATCGATGCTTAATGGTGTGTTTATTGGTGGGTATTGTGCTAATAAATTAACTCGCAGACCAGGATAATCATCTTTTTCTCTAATTTCGGTGATAGCTGTTACTTTAAATATTAAATTATCATCTTTTGGCTGATTGCAGATTTCATTGAATATTTCTTTAAGATGTTCTTCTGTCGAGCTTAATCCTGTTATTGTTGTATCTAAATCCATTGTTGTTCTTGTGTTTAATCCAACTATTGCAGAGATTAGAAAACCACCTTTTATGATAAAGTTATTTCTATATTTTGATGTTGCTATTCGTTCTAGTAATCTTTCTAATAAATAATTCTGCATTAATAACTGCGGTGATATATGGTTTTGCAATGCTTTATTTTTTATTAAAGATTTTAACTGCATAGGATTTTTGAAATTCATAAAAGGACCTCTAAATATGGTTGTATTTTTGATGTAACTTTTAAAAGCTTGGCATATTTCATAAGTTTAGGAATGTTTTTATTCTTTGAAGCAGAATATCTTTTAAATGCTGATGTGATTACTTCAATATCTTTTTTGTTTCCTCTCATCATATCGCAGAGAGTTTTTTCTAGTTCGTAAACTTTTACTAGGTTCCCAGAGAAATCTTTTATTTCAATTATTCCTAAATTATAAAATTCTTTTATTGATTGTTTCTTTTCTATTGGCTCATTTGCTAAGGAGGAAGTATTATAACCATGAGGAAAAGTCATTGTGAAAAGTGCTGGTGTTCTGTCTGAATAACCAAGAAGATATAAGGCTGTATTGTGCGAGTAAATTCCTTTTGGGTATTTTAGTTGTAGAAGTTGGAAATCATCTTCCCAAGAGTTATTTTTTATATATATGCCTTTGCTGTATTTTGATATTTTTCCATCCGAAACTAATTTTTTAAGGATGCTACGATGTAAACCATAAGAATTTATTTCTTTGGTTGTAATTATAGTGGCTGAATCATTTTCTATTATGTCATTTAAGTTGAATAAGTCTTTCATTATTACCACCCCCCTTCCTTTCTTTAGAATTAAAAATATGACAATCACACTTCAAATTATATATAAATGAAGTATGATTGTCTATGGTTTCATAAAAAATAAATTATAAAAATATAAATCTATTTAATCTGGCTTTGTTTCTAAACCTGTCGAATTGTATGCGGTTAAAATATGCATCAAATTTAAAATCTCTTGCTGGTCTTTGTCGTCTAATTCGTTAAAGCCTCTGGCGAAGACTGATTGAGTGGGGTAGCATCTTTATTAAAACGGCAATTAATTACTAAACAAACTGGATTGTCACGCCATCTGACGATGGCTCGCAATTGTAAATGTTAATCAATTAGTTACATTATAAAGATGAAATAAACCTTAAAATACTCCCCTTTTTAAGGGGAGAAGTCGAGCTTTAGCGAGACATATGGCACATTTTATTTGCTTATTAAAAATCCCCCAGTCATGCTAACGCATGACATCCCCCTTTAAGAAAGGGGGTAAATAATGAATCTATCAATGTTTTATAATTAATAAACATAGTTTTTTCATCAAAGAAAATGTAACTAATTGATTAACTTCTACAGCAATGACGGTTTTGATTTAAACGCTGTTTAGTAATTATAAGCCTAAGTAATAAGAAGATAGCCTCAAAGGGGTAGCTTTAGAAATGGCGGTGTTGCTAACTATTTTACACTTTTTTCTAATTCTAAAAGATATTTGTCGTAATCAGATAAAAAGAGCTTGTCTTGAATTATTCGAAACTTTTCAAATTCTGTTTCGGCTTTTGATTTTGCTATTTCCATGGTAATTTTACCAGCATTTTGTAAGATTTCTCTGTCGTCAGCCATGAGAAATAAATCTAAACGTTTTGCCCAATCTTCCATAGTCATAGGAATATGTCGTTCTGCACGGTCTTCTGCTAAATCTAGATAAGCTGATACGATTCGTTCAAGGGAACGCATTTCTTTTTCGCTAAGATAATTCTTGGCGACACTTACATCGCTTTTTACTATTTTCCCTTCTGGAGCAGCTGCCCAAGTAGTAAGCCCCATGTTGGGCTTTTCTGAATTCGCTCTTTCATAAATTAATTCTGCTGCAGTATGACCATGAACAGCATAATGCATCTTATTTTGTACTTTGGCAAAGAATAATTTTGTTGTTTTCGCCGTTTTGTCATAGTCTAATGCAGTAGCGTATATATCTGTGATTTTTTGATAGAATCTGCGTTCTGATAATCGTATTTCTCGAATTTGTTCAAGTAATCTATCAAAGTATTCGGTAGTTAAAACAGAACTGCCATTTTTTAAGCGTTCGTTATCCATTACCCAACCTTTAATAGTATAATCTTTAACAATTCTATTTGCCCATTTACGGAATTGAACAGCTCTATCGTTGTTTACTTTAAAACCAACTGCTATGATCATTTGAAGATTATAGTGAGTAACTTCTCGGCTAACCTGCCTTGAGCCTTCGTTTTGAACTATTAAGTATTTCTTAATAGTTGAATTTGGTTCTAATTCAGAGTCTTCATAAATCTTTTTTATATGCTGATTTATAGCAGCAATACTTACATCATAAAGGGTTGCCATCATCTTTTGCGTAAGCCAGATGTTTTCGTCTTCGTAACGCATTTCTATGCTATCACGACGGTTACCAAAAGAAGCAACATAAGTTAAATACTCTGCTGCACTAGAACGGATAGTTATTTCATTTTCTTTCTTTTTCATTAATTTGTATATATCAGAATGTTTTTTTTCAGTCAATGGTATCTTAATGCAAGAAAATAAAAACTTTTATAAAATTGATGGATATTTTTATAGAATTCAGCAATTTTGTTTATCAGGTTCGGTTATCTATTGAGGCTTCATTTTCTTTCTTGAATGCAATCAAGTTTAGGATTTCTTGCAGGGCCTTGTTAAAGCCTTTGGAAATGATGGTTTGGCTATTTATTTGCTTTGCGGCAGTTTGAAGGTTGCAATTAACCAAAGGCTGCTTATTTTTGCGATACTCTTGCGTTTTGTTCTATTTATTATTAAAATTGTACAGATGTATCTATATTTTGGGAGTTAGCTATGAAAAGAAAGCTATTTAGACGTGTTGTTTCTGTCATTCTTGCTTTCCTGATATTCTTTGAACCTTTTGCTATTCAGATTGTTAAGGCTCAGTCACTGCCTGAACCTACAGTAATAAATGAAGAAGTCGGGCTTATGGATCCGGCAGATGTTTTAGCTCCGCATGATTATCTTGATGCAATGCTTGAACTTAGAGGGAAAAACCGTGATCAGGTTGAATTAAGAGCTTGGGGTGAGTGGCAAGCCCTTATAAACTCGTCATATCTAGTTATTGATGAAGGCGCTACAGATGTTTTCGGGCTTTATGATGCCCTGAAAGTAGCTAAAGATATTAAGTCTACTACATGCAGCGTAGGTGATATTATTGGAAAAGTTTGGAAATATGCTCATATGACCACTGCATTTTTTGACAAACTTAATAAAACCAATAGAGCCCATACTGCTCTTAGCTGTTGGTCTCGCATGAATAAATGGACAGAAAAAGGTGTCGAACTTTGTAAGAATAGTAAAAGCTTGAATTTTCTTTCTTTCTGCTGTCCACCAAGTTGTTGGCATAATACTAAAAATGTTTCCAAAGGTATGGATCAATACTGGCATTGGCTCCAGAAAAAAGGTGGAAAAGATGTTACCACTGAAATAAACAATGCGCAGGGTGTAGCACGAACAATTGGTATCGGTTTTGCAATTATAGGTGCTGCTCTTTCCATTTGGAACTATGCAAAGAATGAAGACAGAGATGTCGGTAGATGGTCTTATAACAGAGTAAAAGACTTGGTGGCTATAGGATTTGCTCTTGCTGGTATCGTAGCAATGTTCTGTATCCCAATTGTAGGCCAGGTTTTGGCTATCGTTACAGCTATATGGGGCGTTTTGACCATGATTGGTGATATGATTGGTGAATTCAATAAGAAGTGGAAAAATGCCTACAAGAACTCATATTGGTATCTTTACGAAAATGACCCAGAATTTAAGAGTTTTTATGATAATCGTGAATTGTTAAATAATGAAGAAAAGTCTGCTGCTCATATTCTTGTAGAAAAGAATTATGCTGATTTCAAAGTTAAAGAAGCCAAAGACGATGACAGTGTTGAAGCTAGAAATAGCAGAGTTTATATAGCTTTGGAAAAACAAGGAGTTTTAACTAGTTACTACAACAGAAAACCATATAATCTTTCTGATTTCAATATTAAAGATTTGATGGAACTTTGGGAAATGAAAGCCAGTTATATGGCTTGGAAGCCTACAGAAGCCGAATCTAAAAAGAAAAAGAGTTTTTGGGAAAAAGTTGGTGCTGCTTTCAATCCTAAGACTTATATAAGCTGGGCCGCAGACAAAATAGGTTCTAGGAAATATAAAAAATATATTGAAAATAATGAAATTGAGAGAGTTATGTTTAATCCTGACTATGTTTTGAATAAAAAATATCAGGTGTACGTAACCGCAAATAAGTTGAATGATGGTTTTTATTCTATGGTAGGCTTAAGAATCGAACAGTCTCCTTTCAATTATATTCCTTTGCTTGGAATAGAAATGAAGAATTGGAACCAGAAATTATTGGAAGAAGCTGTAAAAGCAGATGCTTTTATAGTTGGTCAAAAAGAAATGGCTGCTATTCATAACCAGATTGAATTAACTGTTCAGTCTCTTGATAAATCTATTGATGAAGCAGATGACTTAGTTAAGGAAATAGATAAAAACCAGCTTCCACATTGCAAAAAAGTTAGAGAATTCCTTGATGATTTTGCTGAAGCTTACCAGAAACCTAATGAAGAAAACAAGAGTCTTTTCAAAAAGGCAAACAAGTTGTTAGACCTTGATTGGGATGATTCTAAAAAGAAGACCCCTGCTAATATTCTTGAAGCTTGTCGTGAAGACATTGAAAAAGCTCTTTATTATGATCCATTAGCATTAAGTCAGAAAGCTGCTGAAATGGTTCTTCTGACTATAACTGTAAAACAGCAGTTGGATATGGGTTCTATTATGAACGCTTATGTTGAAGATAAATGGGAAGCTCTTAATTCTTTTGATAAGGACTTTAAGAACAAGGATATAATCAAGTATCTGAAAGATGGTTCTTTCTTATCTGTAAAAGGTGGCGGTTTCCTTGATTGGCTTGCAGAGCTTTATTCTTCTTATGATGAAACTGAAAAAACTCTTAAGCAAATCCAGAAAGATGTTGATAAATACAATAAACTTGCTGGAATTAGCGCTTCAGATAAAAGAAAAACTTTCCTGTTCTTTAAGAAGTCAGTTACAACTCCTCCTGAATTAGTTACTAAAATCAATCTTGAATTAGCTCAGTGGCGTTCTACAATTAAAGCTTGGGAAAAAATATCAGATGCTGCTAATGTAAAGGTTGTTCTAGCAGAAAATCCTGAATTTGCTGAAAAAATACTTTCCAGTTATGAGGTTTCTTCATTTGTTCTGGAACCTCTTGATCCAGACAATGCGGCAGTAATTGATATAGAACTTCCATATGAAGTTTCTGATTCAACCAAAGTTGAAGGTGCTTCTACTGCATTGATTGAAGATTAATAACTAAGCTTAAAAAAGCCTCTTAACATTGATTTGTTAGGAGGTTTTTTTATTCTTCTTCATCTTCTTTTGCTAATTGAATTAATGCTTCTTCTATTCTTCTTCTGTATTCAGGTGCCGCTGTCGATGGAAGCTGCAAGAACGAATCTGATGTGCCTTTCCTTATTTCCATTATTATTCTCATAAGGGTCTCTATTTCAAGTTCACCCCATAGCTTACCGCGCTGAAAATCTATAGCTATGGCATTGTCCAGTATAAAGAAGCCTAAATCATAAAGATCTAATCTAATTGTTGCAGATATAAAATGAAATGGTTTGGCTTTGCGTCTGCATACAAATTCTGCAGCATTGCCTATTTCATCAAGTCCGGTTTCCTGCTGGGTTTCGTAACTATAAAAGGTTGGGGTTCCGCGCAGTCTTCTACATTTGGAACGTATGAAATTGTATCCAGCAACTACTTGTTCTGGAGTTAGGCTGCAGATACAGATTTCAGAATAATTTTCGTCTGCATCAAATATGTCGTGTGTTGTGTTCCATAGCCATCCCATATCTAATTTATCGGCATAAAAGAATTCGGCTTGACAGATTTTTTTTACCTTGTTATTTCTTAAAAGAAAAATGTTTGGGACTAGATAATCTTTGAAGAGTATAAACTTAAATGCATAATAATCAAAAGTATAAAGGACTAGTTTTAACAGATCTTGACGGTACTTTTTTAAATACTACTGGCGGCATAAACGAAGCCAACCTTCAAGCTCTAAATAAACTTCACGATAATGGAATAGCTAGAGCAGTGTGTACCGGCAGAACGCTTAATTCTGCAAGAGAAGTTGTACCCTGCGGTTTGCCTTTTGATTTTCTGGTGTTTTCTTCTGGTGCAGGTATATCTGATTTTTCAAAAGATAACATTCTTTGTCGTCATAGCTTGATTGCAGAAGATATTATAAATCTTAAAGAGTTTTTTAAAGCTAAGAATGTTGATTTTTCTATACATTTTCCGATTCCAGATAATCATTTCTTTTATTGGTTCTCCGGGCCCGTCAAATCTCCTGATTTAATATCCAGACTTCACTATTTAAAGGAATTTGCTATCGAAGGAAATGACGAGCTTGTTAGGAGATTAACTGCTGCAACGCAGTTTCTTATAATAATTCCCGACGAATATCTTTCTTTGTATGACGAAGCTAAATCCAACTTTAGGCACTTGAGCTTCGTTAGGGCAACCAGTCCGCTTACTCCTAAGTATACCTGGATAGAGGTTTTCCCTGATAAAGTAACAAAGGGAACTGGCGCAGAGTGGCTTTGCAGATATCTCGGATTATCAAAAGAGCAAACAATGAGCATCGGCAATGATTATAATGATATTCAAATGCTTGAATGGACTGGCTCGGCTTTTGTAATGGAGAATTCACCAGATGATTTGAAAAAGAGATTCAAAGTATGTCCATCAAACGAATTCGATGGCTTTGCGGTTGCTGTAGATGAATGGTTAAATCATATTTTCAAAGGATAAAAACATGGTTACTATAGTTACAGGCCCTATAAACACAGGCAAAACTACCTGGTTGATAAATGATTTTAAATCTAAGGAAAATGCTGATGGATTTGCTTGTAGAAAGATCAGAATTAATGATGAACATATAGGCTATGAACTGGTTCATTTGGCTACAGGAGAGACTTGCCAGTTCATAAGAAAAATCACTCATATTCCTGAGAATTGGAATGAAGCTTTTAGACTGGGTATGCATTATACTTTTAACAAAGAAGGCTTTGCCTTTGCCGAAAAAATCGCTAATGAAGCACTAGCTAAAGATATAAAATGTTTCTATCTTGATGAAGTTGCGCATTTAGAACTGAAAGGGCAGGGGTTTGCAGATATTTTAAAGTGTATTCTTGCGGCAAAGATTGATTTGGTGCTTGTTGTAAGAGAAGCTCTTATTGAAAAAATATGTGAAGCTTTTGGAATCAAAGATTATAAGATAGTTAAGCCTGAATTTAGTTAAATCTAATTCAAATTCGTAACAGTAAAGCTTTTTGATTAGGTTGAAAAGTTTGCATTTTTTTGTACACAGTGCTATTTTTAAATTGTTGAGTTGATGTACAAATTTATTTTTTAGGAAGGTATGAAAATGACTTACGAAGCACCTCATGTAAAAACTACTCCCGATAAGATTACTCCTTATGTTTTAGTTTGCGGTGACCCTGCGAGAGCTCTAGAAATTGCACAGCTTTGCGATTCTTATGAAGAAGTTTCCTATAACCGCGAATATAGAACTCTGGTCGGAACTTATAAAGGCAAGAAGATAACTATTACTTCTCATGGTGTTGGTTCTGCTGGTGCCGCAATCTGTTTCCAGGAATTGATTAACCTTGGTGCAAAGATAATTATCAGAATGGGTACTTGCGGAGGTATTCAGGATGGATTAGGTCAGGGCGACCATATCGTTGTCAGTGGCGCTGTTCGTGAAGACGGCGTTTCTCCTTTGATGGTTCCCTTAGGATATCCTGCAATTGCAGACAATGAAGTTTGCGACGCTATCGTTAAAGCCTGTGAAGAAATCGATGCTCCATATAAGAGAGGCTTAGTTCTTACAAGCGATTTGTTCTATCCTTCAAAAGTAATGGAATCTTCGTTAGCTACTTATCAGAGAGCAGGTGTTCTTGGTGCAGAAATGGAAGTAGCAACCCTTCTTGTTATTGCTTCTTTAAATAATATAAAAGCTGGTGCTATAGCAACAGTAGATGGAAATCCACTTAAATGGAACGAAGGGAACTATGACCCTCACGGAACTATTGTTGCAGAAGGCAAAAAGAGAATGCTAAAGATTGGCTTGGAAGCAATCATAAAACTAATCTGAAGAAATAAAGCAATTTTTGGGAGGATCTAATTGCTAGAAAGCTGGTTTACATTTAGATTAGACTATGTGTGTATCTGGTATGGGGCAGCATTCTTTCTGCTGTCTATTGTTGCTTTTATGCTACATAGTAATCAGCGTTCCGATTCAAAGTCATTTTTGTATTGGAATAAATTTGGCTGGTTTGCTGCCCTATACGGTCTTTGTACATGGTTTTGTGACTTATATATCTCTTTTAGAGATATAACTTTACTTAATTATTCATATTTTTTATTTTTCTTAGTATCTTTATATCTTCTATATAGATTTGCTTTTGACAGTTCTAAATATCAAGACATAAAAGCTCTTTTCAGTAAAGAGTATGTTATTTTTGGCAGTTTATTGTCTGTAGCATCTGTTTTTTATAATGTAAACTATTTTGTTTT
>ONIU01000234.1 GCA_900317935.1 uncultured bacterium | reverse complement strand
TATTTAAATATGTTAAATAAAATAGATTTATGTTAATATATATATCATTTATCTATAAAATAAAAATAATTAAATAAAATTAAAAATAGTTTATAAAAATGCAAATGCAAATTTTTGTTATGTGGGATGAAAAAATAAATTCTATTGAAGTAAAGCCAGACTTTACAGTAAAAATGTTAAAAGAAAAAATCAAAGATAAATTAGGTATTGAAACAAGTGATCAAACCTTATTATTTAAAAGAGGAATTCTCAGAGATAATATATCTTTATTTCAATATGATATACAAGAAGGAAATGTTTTAACATTATTTACATATTTACCTATAAAAGAAAAAGAAAGTGAACTATTGCAAATTTTTATTAAAACAATTACTGGAAAAGAAATAACTCTTAGTATTATTCGTAATCACCCAATTAATAAAGACGCTTCAGCCGGTGGAATCATGAGAGATAACATTGCTTACAGCAATAATTCTTATCAGACTCACGATGAAGAAAAGCTAGATATTAAGGTTATTCCAGAAGGTTCTATGGGTTCTGCCAAGATTGGTATTGGCTTGGCTCCCAATAACTATGATTATACCAAACTTCCTCTTGGAACCGCAATTCAGCGCGGTTGCGAAGATGCTATCAATATTATTGCCCAGACTATTGACGGTCTTTATAGAATGATTACAGGTCAGACTAAGGCAGATGTTGCTGGCCCTGTAAAGATTATGAAAATGATTAAAGATCAGTCTTCCAAGGGCTGGACAGATTTATTCTATTTAACCGCATTGTTATCTGTTAATATCGGCCTTTTGAATCTGCTCCCATTGCCGGTATTAGACGGTGGCAGAATAGTATTCGTTCTTCTTGATGTTTTATTCAGTATTTTTAATAAAATATTTAAAACAAAACTTGTCGTAAACCAGAAAGTAGAAGAAAGCATTCATTTTGTCGGAATGATTTGTTTGATTCTTCTTATGATTTACGTAACTTTCAAAGACGTGATAAGCTTCTTTTAGAAGCTTGTAGTTATTGTTGTTGGTAATTATTGTAGTTATTGATAAATAAAGGTTATGATTGGTGTTATTGTTACCCAAATCAGTTTTTCGTAATTGTCATTGATAGCTTCTGAAAGAGGTGTGGCAATCTAGTCCCTATTTGTTAAAGGGGAAATAAAGGGGGATTTTTAATATCCGTGGCAAAGAAAAATACAGCAGCCAAATCATCAGGCGGAATTGGTGGCTTTTTTAAAAAAATACTTTTTGTAATAATGTTATTAGTCATTATTGCATTAGGTGGTTTTATCTATCTTATGATTAATTTTGACAGCTATAAAGGAAAAATGGCTGAAAAAATTGATTTGAAACTCGATAGCGTAACACTTGATCCGAATAAGCTCACAGATAAGCAGACAAAAGTAAGACTTCATTTCAAAGTTAAGAATAATCTTCTTTTTGGTGTAGTTTTTAAGAATCTTACTTTCGATATGAATATCGGCGATGACAAAGTTGCTAACGGAATGCAGGCCGATGCTATGGTTACTTTGAATCCCAATGTGGATACCAATGTTGTTATTGCCTGTAATATTGATTCTATCGTTGCAAGAAGGGCTATTGCCAAATCTGTTGAAAAGAATGCCGGCAAACTTTTGAAAACTTTACTATCTCAAAAATCAGTTAAAAAAGAATTGGGCGAAGACATAAAAGCAATAACAGTCATTAAAGGAACAGTTGATTTAATGATTAAAATTGGCTCTATGGAAATACCGTTCCAGCGTAAGGTGAGTTTCTAATGGACAGATACAACGAAGTGGTGAATAAACTTCTTGCTTTCAGGCATGAAAGAAACTGGGAGCAGTTCCATACTCCTAAGAATCTCTCTATGGGAATATCTATCGAGGCTTCTGAATTGATGCAGGAGTTTTTGTGGAAAAACGATGAGGAAGTTGCTCAGCGTATAAAAGATAAACCAGAAAATGTTGCTGATGAGATTGCTGATATAGCTTCTTATGTCTTTTTACTTTCCCACGACTTAGGGTTGGATTTATTCAAGGAAATCGAGCGCAAGATTGGCAAAAATGCTGCGAAATATCCTGCTGAAAAATGCTATGGAAAGGCAACAAAATATAACGAGTTAGATGAGCAAGCGTAAGTATTATTTTACAATAGCTGGTTTGTCAGCAATTCTTGTAGTTGGAGCCTATATTTCTATTCATATGGGCAGCATAAAAATACCTATTTCTGCGGCTTTTCAAGCTTTATGCCCAAATTTCCAAATATTAGCCGAAAAAATACCTGATTCGGATTTTGAATCTTATCTGACGATAATCAAAGACATCAGAGCACCAAGAGTTTTTGCTGCGATACTTTGTGGTTTGGCTTTGTCTATTTCTGGAGCAGCTTATCAGAGCATGTTCCGCAATCCATTAGTTTCCCCGGATTTATTGGGAGTCTTGGCAGGCGCCGCTTTTGGAGCTTTAATAGGTATGCTTATGGGAAATACTTTTATTGGAGCTCAGGCAGGCGCCTTTATTTTTGGAATTTTAGCTGTTATTCTCGCTGTTACCCTATCTGTGTTTTTTCCTGGTAATAGGCTTGTTATGCTCATTATGGGTGGTGTTATAAGTTCTTCGTTATTTACATCACTTCTATCAATAATAAAATATATGGCTGATTCCAAAGAAAAGCTGCCCGGAATCATATTCTGGCTGATGGGCGGATTTTCGACTGTAACCAGTGATTCCCTTTATATCTGTGCTTTCATTATTATTTTGGGAAGTATTATTCTGATTTTAATGGCAAATCAACTTAATCTGCTGAGTATGGGAGACGAAGAAGCTCAATCCTTAGGAATAAATGTAACTTTAACCCGAAATATAATTATTGGCGTAACTACTGCTATCTGTGCAACTACTGTTGCATTGGGCGGCATGATAGGTTGGGTCGGTCTGATGATTCCGCATATAGCAAGAATGGTTACCGGACCGGATAATCGCCAGTTGCTGCCAGTAGCCGGGTTAATCGGGGCTATTTATCTAATGTTAGTGGACGATTTGTGCAGATGCGGCTTTGAATCAGAAATGCCTATAGGAATAGTGACTTCACTTCTCGGTGTGCCTTTCTTTATTTATGTCACTTATAGAACATCAGGAGGGAGGTAGGCAAGCGCGCTTGGTTGCAAAAAGACAGAGGCTTTTTGCTAGGGAGAAGGGGATAGAGCAACAGAGCAACAGAGCAACAGAGCGTAGAGGATGTGTCCTAAAAGCCTCCACTTGAGGGGAGGTGGTTCCGTAGGAACCGGAAGGGTGACCTAGCCATAGAAAACTACATTTAGTGATAGCGTATAAGATAATTGAGAATTGAGAATTGGGAAATGAGAATTGGGAAATGTGAAGTGAGACGAGGCTAAAGCCTCTGTGGAACGATTGCAGACAGAATCTGTGAGACGGAACTTACGTTGCCCGTGGTAGTTGTTTGACAATTCCCACAGTGAAACGTCCCACAAGTTGCGTAAGCAACTGTCCCACTATCTGCACAAGAGCCGCAGGCTCTACTGCTCTGCCGCTCTATAGTAAATTATTATTCTAGGGATTAATTATACGCTGTCGCTAAAAAAGAATTACTATAGTTAATTCACCCCTC
>ONIU01000201.1 GCA_900317935.1 uncultured bacterium | reverse complement strand
AAGTGCAACTGCAGCAATAGGCATTTCTTTTTCTATAATGGCTGTAATTCAATCTGTAGGCTTTTTCTTCGGCCAAGGTTCAGGAAACTATATCTCCCGCCAACTAGGCGCTAAAAACTATGACGAAGCTGCAGTAATGGCCTCGACAGGTGTCGTTACTTCATTTATCTGCGGTCTTATAATGGGGATTATCTGCCTTTGGAATATAGAATCAATTGTTGTTTTCCTTGGTGCAACTCCGACTATCGTTCCTCATGCCTGCAGGTATCTCAAATATATTTTTATAGCTATGCCTTTTATGACTGGCTCATTGACCCTTAACAACCAACTAAGATTTCAAGGCAGTGCTGTTCACGGCATGATAGGTATTATGAGCGGTGCTATACTCAATGTAATACTAGACCCTATTTTCATATTTTTAATGAATTACGGAGTTGCCGGAGCAGGGTTAGCTACGCTAATAAGCCAGTGTTTTGGCTTCTTTTCTCTATATTTTGCTACCGCAGCCAGTGGAAACGTCAGAATTTTCCTAAGAGACTTTTCTCCTAAGTTTCATAGATATATTGAAATTTTCAAAGGTGGTTTTCCTTCTCTCTGCAGACAGGGAATGGGCGGAATCGCAATGCTCTGCCTCAATAAAGAAGTCGGTCAATATGGCGATGCCGCTATTGCTGGAATGGCGATAGCAACCCGTTCTGCTATGATTTCATTTTCTGTTTTAATAGGATTTGGGCAGGGCTTCCAGCCTGTATGCGGGTTTAACTATGGCGCCAAGCTCTATGACAGAGTTAAAAAAGCTTTCTGGTTCTTAGTAAAAATAGGAACCGCCATAATGACATTTAATACAGTAGCAGCCTACCTTTGGGCACCGCAGATAATAGCATTCTTCAGAGCTGACGATCCGGAAGTCATCAGATTAGGTTCGTTAGCTCTAAGAGCACAATGTATGGCTTTTCCTATAGTAAGCTGGTTTACATCTTGTAGCATGATGTGCCAGATAACAAGGCAGACACTCAAGGCCACCGTATTAGCAGCAGCAAGACAGTGCCTCTTTTTCCTGCCAACATTATACTTATTGTCTAGATTTTACGGCTTAGACGGAATAATCTACACCCAGCCGACAGCAGATTTCTTAAGCTTTTTAATAGCAATTCCTATTGGAGCTTCTGTTTTAAAAGGTTTGTCAGAGCAAAAATGATTATACTCGAAAGATTTTACCTATCTTCTATGCCGATAACTAGGTCTATAGTTATAATGATGGGGATTCGAATTTCTATAATCATACTTATCAAAAAATACCATAGTATAATACACTATTGAATAAAGAACAACTAAAGCTATTGAAAAGAATATAAGCTTTTTGAGATGCGAACAATAGGGCATTTTCTCTTCAACAAGCGCATAACTATTGTTTTTTGATTCACAAACAACAAGATGATAATTTTTATTACACCTTACCGAAGGAATATTCCAATAATTTGAAAGCAACGAAACAAAACGAAGAGTTTGACGATATTCTTCATCAAAGTAGCCAAATTCAAAATTAATAGTTTTACCGTTTTCCATTAAAATACTTACCTGATAATAATCAAAAAGATTCGTCTCAGGGTTAAGTAGAACTCTTTTCCCGTCTACCATTCCATTTTTTCCACCAGGGTTTGGTATTTGCCCATAAATATTATTACCTATTTGTACAATCTGGTCTTTAGGATAATATGAAAACCAAAACCTTAATCCGAAAAAGAGAAATTCTTTATAAACACATGCATTTGAAAAGTCTACTACATTGTGAAATCTAATAAATCTGTTATAAAAAACCAACTGAACTATAGTAAAAATTGCAGCCCAAAAAGCACCAAAATCATTTTTGGCTGAAAGCATTTTTCCAGTATTAAAATCAAAATTTATTAACGCAACTAAAGCAGCACTTAGTAGAATTGAGAAGAATACCTCTAAAAAACCGAGTAAAAAATAATCCAAACGGTTATATATCTTCCCGTCTTCAATCTCAAATTTTGAGTTTCGTATAGTATTAAATTCTGATGGAACCTTTATATCCATAATTAGATTCAAAACAATATTTTTATTTTTTATTTTATGCTCTTATTATTCAATTATCAACTAATAAAAAAGTTAACAAAAAAATGCTAAATAATGTTAAAATAAGAAAAACGGCTGTGAGAAGGAGAAAATATGGCAATACTTACATTATCAAGAGAGTTAGGCGCTTCAGGCACTTATATAGCTTTAAAAGTTGCTGAAAAAATGAATTATACCTGCTATGACCAACAGATTATCAATAGTATTGCAGAAAAAATGGGTAAAGAAAAAGACCAGCTTCAGCATTTCGACCAGAACACCTACAACAGGATTGGCGTTTTCTTTCAAGAAGCCCTATCAAGTTTAGCTCAAGGCGGAATGGTGTTTCATCCATTTGGTTTGGGTGCACTCAACTGGGATGCAAGCGAAATGTTCTCCAGCTATCCCCAGCAGTCTTTTAAAGAAAAAGATTACTATGAGGTTTTAAGACAGGTCTTTAAAGAACTTGCAGGAAAAAACAATGCCGTTTTTCTCGGACGCGGCGGCTGCCATATTTTAAAAGAATATAAAAATGCTATTCATGTCAGAATCGTAGCTGAATACGAAGATCGATTAGAACATGTAATAAAAGAAGAAATGGAAGGTGGCCGTTTTTATGACAGCAATTACAAAGCTGGTGAAAGTCGTGCTGAAGACGAACAAAGAGCTGAAAAACTTATCCACGATTGGGATACAGCCTCTGCTAATTTTATATCCGACTTCTTCGATTCCAATTGGAACGACCCTCACAATTATGATTTAGTTTTAAATACAAGCAAGATTAAACCTGATAATTGTGTTACTATAATTGAAAATCTTCTCAAGAATCTATAACAAATTATGTCAAAACGTCTCTTAGCTTTAGTATTAATAATAGTTTCGGTAATAGCTTATCACCTGCTTGCCAGCGATTTTGAAACGACTTCAATATGGCAGACAGAAATAGAAAACAAAATACTCTCTGACCCTCTTGCTGCAGCAGGGAATTATGTATTTTGGGGCGGCAACAAAGGCAAAAATCTTTATAAATTATACCTGATTAATTCTCAAGGTCAGAAAGTTGCTGAAAGCCAAGATCTACCCCATCTTCCCTTTGACCCTATAGTAATCGGCAACAATGTAATCATGGCTGACCACGGCAGAATGCTTAGAGGTTTCTCTTTGCCAGATTTTAAAGTAGCCTGGGAAGTTGCTTCAAATGACATGTTTGAATTTCCACCTATAAAATGTGGTAACAGCAATGTCTTGCAAAGTAGCGGCAAAAGCATTTTCTGCTTTGATTCCAAAACAGGCAAACAGTTATGGGATATTACTGTTAATGATGGAATGAAGAACTATGCCTGCGATAAAGTCATTGTTGCAATACATGGTTACAAAGATGTTTCCAAACCTAATTGGAAATGCTCTGCCTATGACCTGGAATACGGTGTAGACCTTTGGACCTTAGAAGAACCTGTCAGCAAAGAAACTCCTTTATTTGTAAAAGATACCTGTGTAGTAACTACAGCAGAAGGAGAAGCTATTGTTGTTAATCAGCTTTCAGGGCAAATTCTTTACAGAAGTGGAGCTAAGGGCTACATTGCTGTTAAAGCACTGGATGAAGGTGTTATATTAGCAAATCAGGCTTATACAAACTTTGTTTACTTATCACTTCTTACTGGCAAGTCTTGGACAAGCACTCTAAAGAAAGACTTTGTCGGCGCTGTTCAGATTGGTTCTAATCTAGTAATTGCCGATAAAGTAACTCTTCGATGCTTTGACATAAACTCTGGCGTTCTTACCTGGCAAAAAGATTTGGGCGATATTTACGGCTGTTTCCCTCATAGAAACGGTATTTTTGTAACTTACAAAGAAGATTTTTCTGCAAGACAAACTTTTGCAGCTTGTCTTGGCGCTGATTCAAGCAACAACTTGTGGCTAGCAAAAGGCAGCAGTTTATTCAGAAAGCCATATCCACTTGCTGAAGGCGATTTGCTTTTGAACTATGACGGAACTATTCGTTTAATGCCAAAACCAGTATTTAAAAACAATTCAACCAGTGTCAGCATGCCTTCTATGCCAGACCCAACTCAAAAAGTTAATCAAGCTTTTGAAAAAATAACTCCTCAAAAAGCTTCAAATACACAACAAATTCAAAACAACAAAAACACCAATCAAGCCATCCCACCTGTTGTACCTACTGTAAGTGATGAGGATGCTGGCTGGTAAATAGTTCGGTAATAAAATGGGAAAAGTCAACATAGGCTTTGACATAGGCTCTATCAGTATAAATACAGTTATTTGCAACAATAGTGGAGAGCTTATTGAAGAGTTGCCATATCGTCGTCATTTCGGCAAAACCATTGAGCTTTGCTCAGAAATATTAAGCAATATAGAGACCCGCTTCGGCAGAGAAAATATTGAAAGAATCGCTTTCACAGGCACTCACGGGAAAGCCATAGCTCAGGCTTCTGGTGCTTATTT
>ONIU01000207.1 GCA_900317935.1 uncultured bacterium | reverse complement strand
AAAAATAATAATATCTTGAAGGTAAGATTGTGATATTATAGAAATATGAAGAAAATAACTCTCTCTATATTAATACTTTTTATTTTAATGATGTTTAGCCTACCTTCTTTTGGTCAGACAAAAGAGTTGGAACTATATAACGAATGGTTTGTAGAAGACAGCACTTATAGATCTGAACGCCCATTCTTTTTTATAAGAGATAGCATTTTCTTTCATAATTTTTGGAAATATACAAGACTAGGCAATACCCCTCCTTATATTGATTTTGACAGATTTATGATTTTTGTCTGGGCGCCAGGTTATACCTGGAATGATTATTCCAAAGTTTCCTTTGAAAGAATTCTTTATAAAGATGGTTGTTTGCTTGTCTTGATGGATTTTGTTGATAACAGCAGACGTTACGGTGCTAAGAAAAGCCCCTTAAAATTTATAATACTTCCAATAGTTAAACCTTGCGATACTTTCTTCTTCAGAAAGATAAAAAAGGGTTGGCAAAAGTATGAATGGAAACATTTCTATTCCCTTTGGGATATGAGTGGAGAACGAAAACGTCCATTTGAAATAGTTATGTTGGATAAAGAGAAGGAAGAACAGATTGTTCTTGCTACTTATACTCCAGAACTAGAAAAAATAGAAGTTGCTAAAAACACTGAAGGGAATAGTGATGAATCTGACAATTCAAAAACATCTTCTAATTCATCTAGAACTGTAAGGCCTGTAACAATTGTACCCCATAAGCCAATTGAGCCAATTCCTGCTAAACCTGTAGTTACTCAGCCACAGCAGCCGACAAGCCAGTCTTCTTCACAGGGGCAGCGTGGAGCTCAATCTCAATCTCAATCAACACAGACTACTCAAAAAACTGATACTAAGCAAAAACCTGTTATTAGCGATGCTCCTATTGATTTTGGCGGTGGGGGAAGCAGTAAATCTTCTACTGAACCAGATTCAAAAACGACCTCTGCTCCAGGTATGGCAGAAGATCCATTATTTGGTTCTGAATTTGATATAACATTTTAGTTGAGTAATAATACTTTTTATTCGGAGAATTAACATGATACACGCTTATACTGGTGAAGGAAAAGGAAAAACTACTTGCGCTATAGGTCTGCTTGTCAGAGCTTTCGGTTCTGGCAAAAAAGTTATTGTGATTTTTTTCGATAAAGGTAGTGAAACTTATAGACACAATGAACTTATAGCCCTTGATAGATTAGGCATAGAATACCACGTTACTGGTCTTGAAAGAATGGGAACCGATGGCAAGTTCAGATTCGGTGTTATTGAAGGCGATAAAAAAGAAGCTTTAAGAGGAATTGCTATAGCTGAAAATGCGATAAAGGTTGAAAAATTTGATATGGTGGTTCTTGATGAAGCCTTAAGCGCTGTTACTTATGGTATGTTAGATAAGGCTATGCTTGAAAAACTTATTGATGATACGCCTGAAACAACTGAATTGGTTTTGACAGGCCGCTGCAATGATAAATCTATTTTTGAAAAATGTGATTTGGTTACCTCAATGACCAAGGAAAAGCACTACTTTGATAAAGGTGTAGCAGCTCGTCCCGGCATTGAGTATTGAGAAATTGGTGGTAGGTGTCCCACAGCGCAGCGTAACACTTCTTATATCTTGTAACTTATATCTTGTAACTTGTAACTTGCAACTTGTAACTTACTTCTTAATTTCTTGGGGGGACTACCACTGTATTCTGGCGTAATTTGATGCGTGAACCGTGCAAGAAATAACCTTGAATGCTAGCGCAACCATAAAGCATACAATTTGATTCCATAATTGTGCCAGGATTGCAAACGGAATTACAGCCTAACTGGCAATTGTCACCAAGAATGGCACCGAATTTCCTCATACCAGTATCTACTTTTTTACCTTCTAGCATCATAGTTACATGAGTTCCATCATGCTTAAGATTTGAAAGCTTTGTTCCTGCACCAAGGTTTACATTAGAACCAAGAATTGAATCGCCAACATAATTGAAGTGTGGTGATTTTGCGCCAGGCATATAAATAGCTCTTACACATTCTGAAGTATGACCAACTACAGCATTGTCACAAATGATTACATTACCTCTAACAAAAGCACCATGTCTGATTTCTACATTTTCGCCGATGATAGCCGGTCCGCAAACCATTGCTCCGGCTTCTATAACTGAGCCTTTGCCAAGATAAATCTGATCTATATTACGTATATGAGCACCTTCTTCTATAGTGCCTAAAATCTGGGGTTTCACGTTTTTTTCAACGAAACCCTTTTGTATTCTTTTTATAACATCCCAAATGTTTTCTAAATCATCATAACCTTCTAGATGGGTTTCAAATAATTCAGGGCAAGGAAATTTATTCATTTGGGAGAAAAAATCTTTAAGTTCTGGCATTCTGTGTTGGCCTCCGATAATATCTTTTTTTATTTATCGGAAGAATAGAGTATAGAGTTTAGAGCCAAGCTAAGTGTCCCATAGCGCAGCTTAACCCTTCCAACCCTTCTAACCCTTCCAACCCTTCCAACCCTTCCAACCCTTCCAACACTTTGAACTCTTCCAACCCTTCTAACTCTTCCAACTCTTTGAACTTTAATTAAGAAAATTATTGATTTTTAGCTTAAACAATATTAAAAATATTTAAAAAGAGTTTGTTCTTGGGGAAGAATGATTGTCTAAGTTTGATGGAATGACTAATGCCATAGATAATTGGCAAAGCGGCCTAAGGGATGGTTTTCCTTTGGGAATTGCTTATTTTGCTGTAGCTTTTGCATTTGGAATAGTTGCCGCAAAAAGTCATATTTCTATTTTTGATTCTTTCCTTATATCTCTGACTAATCTTACTTCTGCAGGCCAGTTTACAGGACTTGGACTGATTGCTGCTAAAGTCAGTTATGTGGAAATGTTTCTGACTCAGATTATTTTAAATATTCGTTATCTTATAATGTCCTGTTCTCTATCACAAAAATATGATGCCGATCTTCCATTAATTCACAGAGCAATAACTTCTTTTGCTGTTACAGATGAAATGTTTGGCGTTGTATGCTGCCAACCAGGTAAAGTCAGTCCTTTCTATACATATGGGTTATTATTTATGACTGTTCCAAGTTGGTGTCTGGGAACGGTTTGCGGTTGTTTCTCCGGCTCTCTTCTTCCTAAAGCTCTTGTTAGTGCTTTGGGAATAGTTGTATATTCTTTATTTTTTGCCATAGTTGTTCCGCCTTCTAAACATGATAAAGTGGTTAGAAACGTTTGCATTGCATCTATGATTATGGCTGTGGCTTTAGCTTATCTGCCTTATGTAAAGACTTTATCTTCTGGAATGCGCATAATGATAATTACATTGGTTGTTTCCGGTGTTGCGGCAATTTTATGTCCCGTTAAAGATGATATAGCTGCAAAAACAGCTGAAGCAACTATTAAAGCTCACAAGGAAGCCATGAAAGTAGAATTGTATGATGAGTAATAATATCTATATATATATATTTATTATGGCATTTGCTACTTATCTTGTCAGAGCTTTGCCTATGACCATCATAAGAGGAGAAATCAAAAATCCTTTTATTAAGTCATTTTTACACTATGTACCATATGCGACTATTTCTTCAATGATATTTCCAGATATCTTATTTTGTACCGCTTCTATTGTTTCTGCCGTAGCAGGTTTAATTGTTGCTCTATACTTTAGCTATAAGGAAAAAGACCTCATTGTTGTTTCCTTTTTCGCTTGTTTAGCAGTATTTATCGCTGATAAGATAATGAGTCTTGAGTAATACTTTGTTTCAAAGTGTTACAAAGTAAAAAAAATTAAAATTAACTGTTGACAACAGTTTAGAGGTTGCATATAATAACAACATCGAATTAAAACATATATCACCAAGGAGTTCTTAAACATGAATAAAGCTGATCTAGTAAAAGAAATCGCTACTAAAGCTTCAGTTAACCAGGCTACTGCTCAGAAAGCTCTCGAAGCCATGATCGAAACCTTCAAAGATTCTCTCAAGAAATCTGAAAAGATTCAGTTGATTGGTTTTGGTTCTTTTGAAGTTGCTAAACGTGCTGCTCGCAAGGGTGTTAACCCCCAGACTAAGAAAGCTATCAGCATTCCAGCTAAAAAAGTTGTAAAATTCAAAGCTGGTAAAGACCTCAAAGATATGGTTGCTAAAGCTAAATAATATTTGCTTTTAAAAAAGGCCTGCTCATTTATGAGCAGGTTTTTTTTTGCTTAAAATAAATTAAGATTCAAAACCATTGTAAATTAAGCAAAAACAATGTTAATATACTTTCACAATTTGGCAAATGAATCTTGCAATTATAATTGCTTTTTATATATAAAAAACATTGAAAAAAAAGCTTAAAATAATTGGTATTATATTTCTTAT
>ONIU01000297.1 GCA_900317935.1 uncultured bacterium | reverse complement strand
TAAAACTGCTACTAATAAAACAAAAAGAACTAATAATTCTGTAAAACCTGCTGCAAGAGTAAAAAGAGAAGCTTCAACAGCAAAGCTTGGTGCTAATGTTGCAAATGGCAAAACTACATTCTCTGTATATTCTCCAGAAGCTACTGATGTAAAATTATATTTGTTCCAGAATGCAACAGATAAAAAAGGCAATGCTGTAGCAATGAAAAAGGGTGCTGATGGCGTTTGGAAAGCTGTTGTAAACGGCGAATTATATGGAACATACTATGGCTTCACCGCTGATGGTCCACAAGGTCCTGGTTATTTGTTCGATAAAACCAGATTGCTTTCTGACCCATATGCTTATGCAAACTATAATCACAATGGCAAATCTATTGTTGTAGATAGAAGCTATAATTGGAAATGCACTAATTTCAAACGCCCAGCTTCTAAAGATGCCGTTATTTATGAAATGCACGTTAAAGACTTTACTGCTCATAAGAGTTCTGGTGTTAAAGAACCTTATAGAGGTAAATATTTAGGTTTGCTTCAGGGAAAAGGAACAAACAAAGTTCTTGGTCACTTGAAGGAATTGGGTGTTAATACTATTGAATTAATGCCAATTCATGAATATGACAATGATTTTGCAGGTCACCCAAATCATTGGGGTTATATGACTACTCATTTCTTTGCTCCCGAAACAGCTTATGCAACAAAACCATATGGTCAGGCAGTTAAAGAATTAAAAGCTACTATAGATGGTCTTCATAGCGAAGGTTTTGCTGTAATTCTTGACGTAGTATTCAACCATACTGCAGAAGGTAATGAACAAGGCACACCAATTAACTTCAAGGGGTTTGATAATGCAGGTTATTACCGCTTAATGCCAAACGATAAGCAGTATTATTGGAATGGCACTGGCTGTGGTAACGAAATGCATACAGAAAGTCCAATGTGCCGCAAAATGATTCTTGATTCTCTTAAATATTGGATGACTGAATACAAAGTAGATGGTTTCCGTTTCGATTTAGGTACTATTATCGACAAAGGCACAATGCAGGCTATTATAGATGAATTGCCTTCTACTACAATCCTTACTTCAGAACCATGGGCTGCTGATTGGCAGAGAAATCAATGGGCAAAAGCCGATTTCAGAAATACTCGCTTAGCTAAGTGGAATGATGACTTCAGAGAAAACGTCAGAGGTTTAGCAGGTGGTCATGTAGATAGAAATAATCTTATGACTGTTCTCGCTGGTTCTTGTTTCTGGTGGGCAGCTAAACCAGCAGAAAGCTTGAACTATGTTGAAGCTCATGATGGGTATACCATTTATGATTTGTTCAAAGGCGATAAGAAGAAAGTAAGATTAGCTGCTATCGCTTTAATGACTGCTCAAGGTATTCCAATGCTTCATTCAGGTCAGGAATTTGGCAGAAGCAAAGGCGGAAATGACAACTCTTACGATCAGGATAATGCTACTAACTGGATTGACTGGTCTGTAAAAGAAAAGAATAAAGATATTTTTGAACTTTATAAGGGGTTGATTGCTCTTCGTAAGAAATACCCGAATTTCAGATCTCCAGTTGCTATGAATAATCAGACTATGCAATGGATACAGCCAGGAAATCAGAATGGTTTAGGTATGTATCTCAAAGGAACAACTGATATTTTGGTATTGTTCAACGGCGATTCTAAAGAATGGATTAGATTTAATCTGCCACAAAGCGGAACTTGGAAGGTTGTTTGCGATGGTGAAAAGATAAACGATGCAGGTTTATATACTGCTGAAGGTGATTATAACGTCCCACCAACAACTGCTATAATTCTTAAGAAGTAAATTATAGTTAAGTAATTAAGTAAATAAAACGCCATGTTATTTCATAACATGGCGTTTTACTATTTAGTATCCAATCTCTTCTTTTTCAGGTTTCTTTTTTATACTGCCAAATAATTTTTTTGCTTTTTTTGTCTGACTTGGATTAAGAACAGGATACCAGCGCATTAATAAATCTTCACCTACTAATGAACCTTCAATTATGTAGTCCTTTCTAATTGAAATTTTAAAACTATTAGTAGTTGATTCAAAATAAAATCCACATTTGTGAGAATACTGATCATAAAACTCTATTATTTGTTGAAAACTTGTTTTTATATGTAAATCACATTCTCCAATCAACTCTTTATCTGATGATGTCAGGCGGTCTACAAACGGAGGTAGTTCTATTGTTCTATCAATTGTTTCATCATCGTATAAATTTAAATAATATCTCTCTTGATACTTTTGATAACCTATGTAGATCACTAAAGAAAGTGAAACAATAATAAAAATAAGTATAAAGCCAGCGGCCCCACCTTTTTTATTGTAGATAAAGTCATTGTTTTTTTTCATAATACACCTCAATATAAAAGTATTGATACTATGACTTCAATAAAGGCTCGTGGCTCAGTTGGTTAGAGCACCACCGTGACATGGTGGGGGTCCTCGGTTCGAATCCGAGCGGGCCTATTTTTTATTTTAGACATAAGATATAAGATTTAAGATTTAAGATTTAAGATAGGAGAGTATAGGTTGATTCCTTTTAAGTATCAGTCGTTAATTATTTAGTCAAAGTCTTACCGTATTTTTTTGTAATGTTTTTTTATTACAATTTGGGTAAATTACCTCTCGCTTTTCTTGAACTTGTCATAAAATCACCTTTTTAAACTATTCTAACAATCCATTTCGTTAGCTGGATTGTTTTACTCTATTTAAGAAGGGATACGATCAATAACAAAATTTTTTCAAGAATGGGCTGCAAAGCTTAAATAGTATACTATTTAACCAAGCTTGCCGTTGATATGCAGGAATATTTTGTAATAGAAGTTATAAATCATCTGTTTCAAATTGTTTTGTTGTTAATGACAGTAGTTCAGCAGATTCTTCAAATTACAAAAGAATTTTAAATGGTTATTACAATAGTGAAAATTTAACATTAAGCAATAATTATGGTTGGAATACGGAAAATGTGACAGGCGAAAGACTTGCAAACAATGAAAATGGTGCGGACGCTGCCAAGTCAGAATTCTGGGGTGCTTCCACTCAGCAGTCTTTTTGGGTAAATAAGTTAGGCTGGGATTTTGATAATGTCTGGGAATTCCGTGCTGGGTATAACTTGCCTCAGTTGCGTGGTATGCCCTCTGTTGAGGACCCTGAATATCTTGTAAATGCTCAATAAGACTGATTCGAAAATTGTTTAAGTTTTGGTTTCGCAAAGCAAATTTAGACATAATTCACTTTGTGTGATATAATTCAGGAAAATAATATAATTCTTATTTTAGAAGCTAATAATAGGAAGAAATAAGCTTTTGTCATTCTATTGAAAGGTGTTATTTATGATAAACAAAAAAGG
>ONIU01000211.1 GCA_900317935.1 uncultured bacterium | reverse complement strand
TAACGATAACGGTGGTGCCTTAAAAGACGCAGTTGGTGTTCCAGAAGCTCAATTAAGACAAGCTGCTAGATTAGCCGTTTGTAAGATCAATATCGACAGCGACCTCCGCTTAGCGATGACCGCTGGTATTAGAGAACATATGAGAGCTCATCCAGATCACTTTGACCCACGTCAATATGTCGGCGATGGCCGTGCTTATGTCAAACAATTAGTCAAACACAAAATCGTTGATGTGTTAGGCTCAAACGACAAGATCTAATCTCAAACATTTTTAAAAATAGAACCAACGGTATTGATATAAAAATCGATACCGTTTTTTCTTGATATATTCATTAAAAAATATTAATTTATTGTTAGTGCGTAAGGAGGGTCTTTTTATGAAAAAGAAAATACTATTATTATTACCATTAATTGCTACGTCTTTTTCGGTTGTTGGGTGTGGTGAAACTAATAAAAACACTTATAAATACACATATAAGTATGACACTCCAAAAGACTTTCTAGATAATCATTGGGGTTCAATCTCTATCTTTTATCCTGCTTATCCTGGGCATAGGAATGGTCCTGCAAACATGGAAGATTTTACAGATAGAGAAGAAATTGTGATAAACGGGATAAAAAACACTGAAGACTTCGTAAGAGCAAACAAAAATACCCCAAAATCTGACAAATCAATATCAGGAAGAACGTTTGTAGCGGTTGAGGAATACCAAAAGGGCGTGCCCCTTGTTGATTTGTTTGATTTCACTATTTACGCTAATGGTTTATTTACTTATGGTCACTTCACTTCCGCAGAGCCTACATATTATTTTTCTTTCGATGCCAAAATAGCAGAAGAAATGATTGATAATCTAGTCAAAAAAGGCGATGAAGCGGTAAAAGAATTTGATAATTATATTGCTAACTATAATATAAATAATTTCTTTGAAAACGTAGCTAAAGAAGAATGCAAACTATATAGCGTTATTGATAAGTCAAAAAAGTATTATAAGGCATTAAAGGATCTTGAATATAAACTTATTGATTCCGAAACAGCACATAATGCTTTTGAGGAATCAGACCTTAAATATACGACAAAAAAATGGGTTTATGCTGAATTCCAAGGAGGAGACGTGTATTCCGAATTAGAGATAGATATCGATAATTTGTGCGCTCAGCTTGGCTTTGTTGGATACACTTCTTATGGAACATATGTCATGTATACCAAGTATTATTCAATAGAATCTGAAAACGCTAAAGAAGTATTAAAAGACTTGAGAGCACAAATCGATAAATACAACTAAAAAGAAGCGAACTCAATCGCTTCTTTTTGTTTTATCTAATCGAACTTATTTCTTTTTTGCTTCTAAAACATCAGCAATACGTTTGAGATAATCGATTTCTGTTGGTTCTGGTTTGCCTGGTTCTGGTGGAACTGGTCTTTCTTCTGGATGCTTTTCGTAATAAGCTTCTTGTGCTTTAGCTTTGAGTTCTTCTCTCTTTCTTGCAGCAGCATTCATAACCTTAACGATAATGAATAAGACGATAGCAATGATAATGAAGGAGATAACGGCATTGATTAATGCACCCCAGTTAATAATGGCACTGCCTTTGAAATAGAAGTTTGTACCATATTTAACGTAGTTACCAGAGAGGATGTTACCACCATAAACTAATGGGTCGCCAGCACCGGCGTTTTCACCAATGGTTTTAGCAACAGCGTCAAATTCGCTAGCGGCGAATGATTGACCAACACCTGGTAAACCTTTTTGGCCTTCTGTCAAAGCTGGTAAAACAGTAACTAAACCTGCTAAGCCACCTGGGACTGGCCATGTCGCTAAGGACATTAACATGTTAACAAATGCATTGACGATAGCGGAGAATGCGCCACCAATAACAACACCAACTGCTAACATGAAGGCGTTGCCACGATTGATGAATTCCTTAAATTCGGCCCATAAACCTGGACCCTTTTTTCCTTTTTTTGCCATATTATGTTTGAAATTCCTTTCAAGTTATTTTTATGGTAATCCATTTTTATTTAAAATGCAATGTATCAACATATGCCTTTTTATAAGAAAATACGTTAAAATAATGGTGATAAAATGAGGAGTTAGTTATGAGCAAAATTGTATATTTAGGACACGCTTCCTTTTTACTTAAGGGAAATGATTATTCTCTAGTAATTGATCCATACCAAAATGGTAGTGTACCAAACTTAAAATTTCCAAATGTCGAACCAGTTGACATCGTAGTATGTTCACACGAACATGCTGATCATAACGCTCGCGAATTAGTTAATATTAAGGATAATCCAGCTTCTGTTGGAGCGGTTTCCGCTACGGTTCCACACGATGATTGTGGTGGTGCAAAACGCGGTTTAAACAAGATTCATATGTTTGACATTGAAGGTTATAAAGTTGTTCACCTTGGAGACACTGGTTGCTTATTAGACGAAAAGACTTTAGAACCATTTAAAAACTGTGATATATTATTAGCCCCAATTAATGGTTTCTTTACCGTTGGTCCAAAAGTGTTAAAAGAAATTGCTAGCATTATTAAGCCAAGAATCTTGATCCCAATGCATTATTACATGAAGGAATATAACAGTGGTTATCCTGATGGCAATATGATCGAAGAATTTAAAAAGCTCTTCCTTAATTATCAATATTTAGATAAGGAAGAACTTGATTTAGATGAATATAAGAATTATCAAGGCGCTTTAATCTTTAAGAAATATAAGCAATAAGTTACATTGAAAGGAAAGCACGAAGCAGTGGGGTATGATACTCTGCTGCTTTTTCTTGTGACAAATATGGTGACCCATTGCTATTGAAGAGAACATCACTAGTTGGAACTTTCATTCCTTTTAAAACTTTGTGATCAATAGTCCAGTCAAAGTTATCATCGTTTAAATAGGTAAGGTAGGGTAATCTTTCCTCTGAATAGAAAGAATCACTAATATAGTATTCGTCGCTTTCATTTTTGCTAATAGAATCATTAAAGAAAACAGAGGAATAAACTAACTCGTTATTTCTATATTGCTGAGCAGTTGGAACAACACCATTGAGATAACCGTTCTTTTCATCTGATGCCGCAGTTAAATGATATTTTGCCTTAAGATTAGAGTAAACAGGCTCAGTGTCTACATAATATTTCTCAATTTCGTAATATGGCTGCATATCAAAAACGTAACAAGGCTCGAAAAGATATTCTTTGTTATATTGCTCTTCCATAAATGGTCTTACGACATTGTTGATCGTATATGTGCAATCGCTGCATTTACTTCTAACAAAGAAGACTTTCTTCATGTAGTTTTCACTAATAATTTTGTCTAAGCTATCTTCATCAACGTAGTATAAAAAACAATATGGCTGTACGTATTCTCCTACGCGACAAGCTAATTCGTGATTCTTGGTATCTCTGAATATTTCTTTATCTCTATTATTATCGCCAGAAAAACATGCTAGTTGCTTTGGACCATGAAAAACATAAAGCATTGGTGTGCTATTATTAACTTTTTTAATTTTTAAATCCTTTAATGATTCATCCTGCGCTTGAGCGTTGAATAAATATATCTGATAGTGGGAATAATTAGCCTCGTAACAAATTACATTCTTAAAGGTAGTCCAACAAGCACAGCTTTCACTGTATTCGCCTTGATAGGTCGCAAGTAAAAGAACTTCATTTTTGTTATAAAGTCGATCAAATAGTTCTTCGTTACTCAATTCAGGTAAAGAAGCAACAGTATGCTTGATATAAGTGCCATATGTCATAATTGGTCGAATGTTTTCCTTTTCTTTGCTACAAGAAGGAAGAACTAATGCCGCAATTAGCATCGGTAATAAGATGATTTTTTTGTGTTTCATGGACCTAATTATAATTCAAAGAAATACACGCGTGCAAGCGTAAGCCAATTTTTACTATTTATTGGTGCAAAAATGCCTCAAAAATTAACCCTCAAAAACCACTCAAAAAATCGACCCAAAAAATGAGCAAAAAAATCGTTCAAAAAACTCGTCGAAAAAAATGCTCAAAAAATTGAGTGAAAAATCGCTAGAAAAACTAAACAAAATTTTGAAAAAGTCAAAATACAAAAAGTATAGATAATATCTAACAAAAGTTAAAAAATGGTGTTTTCAAAAACCCCCCTCAATAAAATTTTTAAAAAAATTGTTTGTTTTTTTGTTCATTTTTATATATATTTTTTGCGTGATTTTTTAATCAAAAATTGCGAAGGAGAAAAGGCGGGGAAATTATGGACAAAAAAAATATCATTATTTCGCTTCAAG
>ONIU01000213.1 GCA_900317935.1 uncultured bacterium | reverse complement strand
ATTCCCTTTTTCTGTAAAGCCAAGAGTTTCGTGGTTTTTAGGATTGGCATTTACAAAATTGGCAAGATTGCCATGTTCAATCATAACGCCCTTGGGCTTGCCTGTAGAGCCTGAAGTATAAATGCAGTAACATAAATCCTTTTCAGAAATTTCAACTTTTGGATTATTTGTTTTTTTGCATTTAAGAAGTTCGTCAATTAAAAGAGGCTTGGTTTCTATGCTTTTGAAAAAATCAGCATATTGCTGTTTGGTTTTTGGGTCTACAATAACAAATTTTGCCGATGAATCTTCTAATATGAAGCGAACTCTTTCTTCAGGGTATTCTGGAGAAATACAGGTGAATGCTGCTCCGGCCTTTAATATGCCCTGCTGTGAAACATAAGTTTTAATACCTCTGTCTAGCAGGACAGCTATAATATCTTCTCTGCCGATTCCTCTGGTAATAAGTTCATGAGCAACCTTATTGGCTTCTTTATTTAGTTCTTTATAGGTCAATGATTCTTTATTAAATATTACTGCTGTTTTATTCGGAGATTTTTCAACTTCTGCTTCAAATAATCTGCTAACAGGTTCAAAAACAAAATCAAACTCAGTATTGTTTATATTGTGTTTTTTAGTATGCTTTTTCTTATAACCTTGTTTTAGGCAAGGCATAATAGCGAATAGATTCTGCGGAATCAGGTCTGAAAGATGTTTGCCGCTTGCAAGTTTTACTGCTGCATTTTCAAAATCTTTTATTAATGCCTGGGCATATTCTTTTGAATACATATCGCTTCTGTATTCAAGTTCAAATCTGTATGAACCATTATTAAGGAATATTTCTAAAGAGATGGGAGTCTTGGCGGCATTTAAATCTAATGTAATATTTTCTGCTTTTTCCCCGCAAATCTTATCGAACTCGAATGTTTCACCCTGGTAAACAACCATGGCATTAGGTGTTATTTTATATTCTCTGCTAATTTCGGTGAATGGGAACAAATCGTTGTTCATCATTCCTAATATCTGAGTTTGCAGATTTTTAAAATAATAGTCTGTGTCTTTTGAAACATCACATAATACAGGCAAAGTTTTAACAAACATACCAACGGTATTCGTGAACCTTGAATCATTTCTTCCATGATAAATTGTAGTAAAAACAGATTTATCTACGGAAATAGCTGAAGCTAACAGGGCACCGAATACACCGTTAAAGAAAATATTTTCAGTGATTCCATATTTTTTACATATTTGTTTTACACTATCTGGTTTCAGCTTTTCACCTACAATTCTTAACATACCAAGGCCTGGTTTGACACCCTGTTTGGGGTAAGAAAGGTTAGGCTTGAAATCAGTGTTGCCATCGCAAGTTTCAAAAATAGAATCAAAATAGTTAACTGATTTCGCATATAACTCACTATTAACTGCTGCAGCGTTGTCTAATGCATATTCATAAGAAGTGTATTTTTCTGTTTCTATTTCTTCGCCATTATATGCCCGTTCTATGTCGTTTAGTATAATTTCATATGACGTTCCGTCAGCGATTAAATGGTGAATATCAATAAACAGGTGGCTGCCTTGATGTGTTCTGTATATCGCAAATCTTGCTAGTTTTTCACTAAATAGATTGAAGGGTTTAACGAGCTCGTTTTTGTCCATTCCATCTATAATTTTAATTTTAAACTTTTCGTCATCATTTCGGCGTTGTTTAATTTCCCCGTTTTTATCCATAAATAGAGTTACTTTAAGATATTTATGGGCTTCGATTACTTTTTCTATAGCCAATTTGAGTTTCAATAAATCTATTTTTGGACTTAGTTTAAACAGAAATGGAAGATTGTATATGGTTGTTCCCATATTTGCTGTACAATCTATAAATATGCCTTCCTGAGTATTTGTAAGAGGGTACACTTCCTGTATATTGTAAGTTTTTGATTTTTCTGCATTTTTCAGGAATTGCTCAAGCTTTTCAACAGTTGGATTATTCTTTAAGTCATTTATTTTTAAATTAACATTAAATTCTTTGGAAATTAGCAAATTAAGTCTAATAGAGCTTATCGAAGTAAGACCAGCGTAATAAAAGTCTGTGTTTATGCCGAAATCTTTATGACCAATAGCTTCAGCCACAGAGTTAAAGATTCTTTGCTGAGTTTCATTTTCTGGCTTGATTATTTCTTCAATTTTCTTTTCCGGCTTTGGTAATGCACGCTTATTTACCTTCTGATTCTGATTCAGAGGAATTTTATCTATCTGAATTGTTACTGCAGGAACCATATAAGGTGGCTTAGTTTCTAGAATAAAGGCGTTAAGAGCTTCTATATCTATTTTTTTATCAGAAACAATATAGGCGGCTATATATTTCCCGCCACCATCATCATCAAATGCTGCAACAGTAGCGTCTTTTACGGCTGGAAAACGTCTTATTATTTCTTCAACTTCAGTAAGCTCAATTCTGAATCCTCTGATTTTTACCTGAGCGTCTCGTCTACCAACAAAAGATATATTACCGTCACTTAACAAGCGGACAACATCGCCTGTGCGGTAAATTCTTTTATATGATTTTTCCTTAGAAAATGGGTTTTTAATAAATACTTCTTTTGTCTTTTCTGGCCTTTTTAAATAGCCACGAGCTACTTGTGCACCAGAGGCAAGCAATTCGCCGCAAGCACCTATAGGAAGTCTGTTTCCATGATTATCGACAATATATAGTTTGGTATCAGAAACGGGCTTACCAATAGGAATATTTTCATAATATTTATTTAATTGAAAGTTTGTTATAAAAACAGTTGCTTCGGTAGGCCCATAAAGATTTATCAGCTTATAATCCTTTGGCGGTTCAACAGGAACAAGCTTTTCGCCGCCAGTCAATAAATACTTTAAAGAACTGTTTTTAATGCCTAATGCAAACTGTCTTCCAACCTGAGTTGTCATAAAAGCATGAGTTATGCCGTTTTTTTCAAAGTAAGAATTTAACGCAATTAGATCAAGTCTTATTTCTTCAGGAATAATGTGAAGTTCTGCTCCTGAGGTTAGAGGGCAGAATATATCCATCATTGAAGCATCGAAGCCGTAAGAGGCATAGGCAGTTGTTTTTGAAGAAGAGTTAAGCTTGAATTGTAAACGATAATTGTTGCAAAATGCAGAAATATTACCAAATTCAATCATACAGCCTTTTGGAATACCTGTAGACCCTGATGTATAAAGTAATATGAACAAGTCTTTAGGGTTAGGTTTCGGTAAATCTGATTTATACTCAGGTAAATTGGGAATATCTTCTACAAAAAGTTTTTTGCCAGTGTATTCTGGGACTAAGGACTGCATTTCTTTGGTAGTAATCAGCAGTTTTGCCTCAGAATCCCTCAACATAAAATGCAATCTGTCTTGTGGGTAAGTATGGTCTAATGGCTGATATGCAGAGCCGCTTCTGGCAATTCCCAAAGAAACAATTGCCATATGTTCGCTTCTGGGAATGAGAACAGCAACAACGTCTTCTTTCTTTAAACCGTTACTTATCAAATATCCAGCCAGATTAGCGGTAATCTGGCTTAATTCAGCATAATTAATATGTTTATCTTTGTAAACAACTGCTGTATGTTTGGAGTATTTCAAAACCATTTCAGAGAACATATCTACAACAGTTTTTGAAGAATCAAAATCTGCTTCAGTATTGTTAAAACTGTCTAATTTTGCTTCCTGTTCCTTTGAAAGGATAGAAACATCTTTAATATACTGACACCTTGTTAAATTATTTAAAGCTGCTTCAAAAGATTGAAGAATATTGATTATGCTAGATTTTTCATATAAATCTGAGCGGTAACTGGCTTTTAATGAAAAATCATCGCAAGATTCAATAATATAAACCGCTAGTTTATAATTAGAGTCTAGGGTGGGGGAGCTGTCACGAAGTAACGCCCCATCCCGATGCGCCCCCGCGCAAGTGGGGGAGTTGTCACGTAGTGACTGAGGGGGTCTTCCTTCTCCCTCATACCCAAAAACCAAGTCTGAATTAATATTGTATTTTTTTGCTATCTCTTCAAAAGGCAAAGCATATTCTTTAGATTTTTTTATCTGATTTTGTAATAGAGTCAAATAATCACTAACAGTAGTATTTTCATCGAATTTGCAATAAACAGGAATTGTTTTTTCATCTGCCAAAACATATAAAGACTCATTTGCACCGGAAAATCTTGCTGTTACAATGCTAAAAGCAGTATTAAACAAAGTGTTTTCATCTGTATTATTTTTGGTGTATGTCTTTTTTAT
>ONIU01000214.1 GCA_900317935.1 uncultured bacterium | reverse complement strand
GGTTGCTATTAAAATCCGCTTGCGTTTGCCTTGGTTCTCTTTGAAATAGCTTGCCTAATTCTTTGATGTACATTATAATTTAGTAATAAGCTTATTACTTTTTAAGGGGTTTTAAGGTGTTTAAGAAGCTGCTAAAAAAGAAGGGTTCTGCCTATTTGATGGCTCTTGGTGTATTAGGCGTTTTAATTCTTATTGGAGCTACTGTTTCAAAACTAACTACATCAGGTCGATGGAACACTGTTTTAACCAGTAACGAAAAAAGAGCAGAAGAATGTGCAGAAGCAGCAGCTAACTTAATGTTTAAAGTAGTCAAAGACAGAATGAATGATGATTCTGTCTTCTATAATAATTTACCTTTCCCTGCAAATCCCCTTGAAATATTGGGAAGCCCATATATGTATTTTAGAATGCCAGCTTTTGTAACAAAGGCTCATCTTGATGGCTTGAGTGGTTTCCAGTCTAAAGGTATGGATGTTCAGCTAGATATTTTCAATAATGGATTATTAAAACCAGTATACGAGAGAGGCATTGTTTATCGTTATGATAGTGAAACAGACAATGCTGGTCCTTTATCTCCGTTGGGAGATATGTTCAAGTCTTATGGTGGCAAAGTTTCAGTTAAGTGTACTGCTAAAATAAAACAGGCTTTTGGAATTTTGGCAGATAATCCTCAATATAAAACAGGTGGGGTTGAGATTCCTGTAAAAAAAGCAACTGGTTTTTTGAGTAAATTATTAGATAAAATACTTCCTAGTGATGCAGATTTATCTAAAATAACTGAACCTTTTGAAGATAATGAAGCAGTAAAAACTGACGGTGGTGATATAGAATTCAATTTAGCTCAATTTATTCCTGATGAGCCTAATTTTTTGAAATGTCCTGACATTTCAGGCGTTACAGTTCCAGGTCCTAATCCATTTTTTGATATTCCAATACCTATACCGATAGGTAAGTTTCTCCAACCATTTTTAGAAAAGGTATGGGATAAGATAATTGAAAAAATTACAGGGAGTGATGGTGGGGTAACCCCTAGATTTCTGGCTGAGAAATTTTTCCCTAACCTAGTGAATATAAAACTACCCTTTGGTGGAGTTATAAACAAATTAAAAGACTGTGTTAACAAATTACTTCCAAAGGAATTAAGAGCTTTTGCTGGTAATATAGGTTTTGGGGTAACAGTAGAAAAAAAAGGTTTTCTTGAAGTTGAGACAGATTTAGAGTTTTATCCACATGCTTCTGATACTTCACATGTGATACGAAAGAAGCTTTTGGTTCAAAGAGAATTTCGTGTTGCTGATATTCAGCCAATAGCTCCTGATTATACTTTTTTTATTGCTAATTCTAAATTGCCCTATGAAAACGAACAAATTGAAAACGATGATAATTGGGAAGGTAATGAATGTATTAATTGGGAAGAAGGATATAAAGATTTGGTTCTTTATAATTTCCCTGATTTTGAAAAAATAAAAGATACTATTGAAAATATTATACATAATTTTACTAATTTTAAAAAATTATTAAGAAATATTTATCTTCCAGGGCTTGTAAGAGTAAATTATTCTAGTGATGAGAAGGAGCCAATGAGAATAAAACTTGGATTATTGCCTAGTTTTAGTGATCTGAGTTTTGAAAATCTATTAAAATGTGAAATTCTATCATTGGCACTAGGTCATAAAGATGGTAGTAAGGCTGCTTGTGAAAATAAAGACCACGATAAACATCATTTAATTCCTGGGTTTAAAAAGCTTCCTGCTTTTAAGTTTTTAAGTAATGATAATGCTTTTGACTGGCCATATGTTGGCGGTAGTTCAGGACTTGGTTCTTATTGGATTCCAACTATGCCTAGATTTCCAAGAAATTGTTTGTTTGGTCCTCTTCATATTAGTATGCCAATGTCTTTTAGAGTTGAAGGTTACATAAAAAAAGTTTATTCTCATTTGAAAATACACTTACTATATCTTTTTATACCACCATTTACAATTCCTTGGCCTTATTTCCATTTCCCTGGTATAAATATTTCTATTCCATGGCTTTGGGCGACTAAATATGAAGAACCTTACGGATTCTGTAAATGGCCTGCTTATGATAGTGATAGCGATGGCGCTAAAGCTTGGGATCCAAATAACCCTTCTAACTTGCCTGCTAATTTGTATTCTACTGCGCAATATTTAAAAAAAGCCAGCTATTATTATAATTCTTCTGCTGAATTTACTCGAGATATTGATAATAGAAGCATTATGGAAGGTGAAGATAAAGTTTTTGTTTGTGATGGAGTTACCTTTGTTAATGATAGTACTTTAAATATTCCAGAAATGAATGTTAAAGGTCGTGGAATCATTGTTTGTGCTGGTAATATAAAAATAATGGGTAATATAAAAAGAAGAGACTATGGCGAAGGAATTCCATCTCTATTTTCTTTGGTAGCTAGAAATGGTGTTATGCAAATTAGTTCAAATGCCCAAGAAGTAGAGGCCTGTTTATATGGTGACAGAGGTATTCAGACTTCTGGTTCTGGAGTAAAAATTGACGGTAATTTAGTTGTAAACAGATTTAAACGAGGCGATATGCACGGAGAAGTAAAGGTTCATTATAATTCTAGAAATTCTAGAAGTTCATTGCTTTCTATGATTAGACCTATTGCTAAGTATGAACCAACTAGATATCATGTAACTTTGAGTTCAAAAATGGCTAAATTTGAATTTGTTAAGCCTAATTAATAGGAGAACCAGTGATGATATGCAATAAAAAAGGTTTCACTGTTGTGGAATTGGTTATAACCATAATGATTTTTTGTATGATTTCTATTCCTCTCTATTTCGTCCTCTCAGATTCATCAAATCAGGCTAATATAATAGCTGCTAGAAATCATATTAAACAGGAAGGAAATAAAGTTTACAAAATATTAGAAAATGATCTTACGCAGGCTAAATTAGGCTCATTTTCTCAAAAGAATAATGAATTCTCGATAAGAGTTAGAACAAAAGAAGTTGAAAACTTACTGTTAGCTACTAAAGCAAATGATGCTGAACTTAAATATACATTAGAAAAGCCAAAGTTATTTAGAACTATTACAGATGGTAAAAATTCAAAAAAATGGTTAGTTTCTAAAAATGTAGACTCTGTTGTTATTGACGAGCCTTCAGCAATTGAAGCTAAAACTTCTCCAGGCAAACTTGCTGTAAAACTTGTTATGAAATCAGACTTGCCTGGTATAAAAGAAAAAGATCAGCCTATTTATGAACAAAGTAAAATAATCGTTATGATGGAGGATGCCGCAAGCATAAAAGATCCTAACTGGTTAGATGTAGGCACTGTAGGTGGGGTTTTTCAAACAGACGGTAATTTGTTAGCTGACTTGAAAGAACAGTTCATCGCATTGGGTAAAAATGCTTTATCAACAATAATAGGTACTTTTGACGATATTGCTGGTATGACTGTAGGGCAATTAAAAGAAAAACTTAGTTCTTTGTCTTTAAGCGATTTAAAGGAAGTAATTTCTGAATTAGAGAACGGCTTAAAAGAAACAAAGGCACAAATGCAAGATGTTGATTCTACATTAAAAGATATTGATGGTGCTATATTATATGGTGTGGCTACATATAAAGATTATTGGTGGCCACTTACGAGGTCTGGGCGACAGAAGAAAGCAGATCGAGAAAATGAAAGGCGTGATAAAAAAGCTAAAGAAATTGGAACATTAGTATCGAGTTATAAGTCTGGAAGTGAAATGAAGAAAGATAAGGAATCAATCATGGCAAAAGCTGGTAGTATGACTAAAGATGGAGCAAATACTCTAAATGAATTGTTTGATGCCAAGCAACAATTGTTTGACGCAGAGGATTAGAAAATGCTCAGAAATAAATTTTAGATTAAGCATGATATATTTAAAATCTAATTCAATTGATTTAATTCTTTTTTATATATAATTAGGATGTTATTAATAAAATGAATAAAAGAGCCATGTCTTTGTTAGAAGTATTTATTGCGGGTTTTATACTTGTATTGGGTATTATTCCTCTTATTAGGAATTCTCAAGCAGATGCTGAAAAGGCTATAGAAACAGAAAAAATTCAGATGGCTGAAAGAATACTCGAAAGCATTAAAAGTGAATTAATGACTATGAAATTTGGAGTCTTTTATGAAAGAGCTAAAGCAGAAAGCTTAGATGAAAAAGCTATAGGACCTTTTCCTCTTAATGATGCTTATTATCCTTCTTCTATAGATAAAGTTTTGGAGATTCAACAAAAATATAAAGATTTTCAGGTAGTTGGTACTTGGAGTTGGGCAATAAAAGATGAAGATAAACAAGAACCAGATAAAACCATGGTCAGAGCAGAAATAATGTGTTCATTCACCAGATCTGGTAAAGATAAAAAGCCATTAGAAAGAAGAAAAGCTTTTTTAATAGTCAGACCCTGATTCTAAGTTTGGTTAGTTAGTCTAGTAAAAAGCCAAGAGCTTTCTTGGCTTTTTCTATTTCTGCAACTTGTGTATTGGCTTTTTTACTTATCGAAGCATGAAGTAGTGAGTTATATTCAGACATTTTTTTATCTGTTTCATTAGGTTCGACTAAACCAGCATAAATAAGACAGGCTTGGAATAGTTCTATTTGAACAGAGTTTGCGCCTCCGTCTATCCATAATAATCGTGCTTTTTCTTTGTTTTTTTCAAATTTCCAGGCATAACATCCAGATAACAGTATTGTATCATCGAAATAAAGATTATTTTTATTTAAATATTGTAGTTCATTTGTTACGCTGTTCCATTCTTTAGAATCAGTTAAGTTTCCGGAAAGAGCAAGATTTGTAAAAGCAACTATTTTAAGCCTTATTGCCTGAAGATTATGAGGGTCTTCTTCTATTACTCTGTTTGCCCATAATATCTGTTCATCATCTAGGCCAAGACGAGAGCAGGCAAAAGCTATCAGAAGTCTGTCTTCTTTATACGTAGAGGTATCTGCTGCATTGCAAAAATTTGAAAATGTTATAAAAGCAGCAAAGATAACAACAAATAAAGTATTCTTATTAAATATTTTATCCATATTTAAGCAGAATAAATATGAAGAAAATATGATTATCAGAGAAGCTAAAGGAATTCTGAATCTAGCACTGACATAGAAAGCTATGATTCCAAGACTAAGAAAAAATATTCCTGTAAAAAGCGTAATAATTTTGTATTTTTCGTTTTGATTAATCAAATCGCTTTTATTTTTTAAAAGATTGTACAGAGTTAAAGAGAAAAGGATTATAAGAAAGCCGAAACAAAGCGGATTATATTGCAGTGTAGGGGTAATAGATTTATGAAAACCAAAGGTTTTGTTATTGTATTGTTCATAGTTATTGAATAAATAATAAATCTTTTTTAAAGTCAGATTAACCCAGTGAGATGGATTTGATGCAATCTCATCAAAACATTTTTTTAGCCAGAATTTATTGAAATCATTAAGGTTAAATGGCTGTTTTTGCCCTGTTTCTTTTGAATAAATATATTCTGCTTCTGCTCTAGCTGGATTTGTTCCTGCTTTTCTATTTGGAATGTAAACACTGTGTTTATAATATTTGCCGTTAGCATTGAGGCTGTTGGCTGAGTATAGATTTGAAGCTCCCTGCCACGGCATAAGCTTAAACTCACCAGAATGTAAATAACATACTACTCCGCCAAGTATAATCATCAAAGAAAAACTCGTTATGGCAATTAAACTATTTTTGTATATATCTTTGGAATCTGCTTCCTGATTCTCTTTTGACGCTGTATCGTTATCGGTGATACTTATGTTTTTATTATTAGATGTTTTCTTAGACAGGATTTTGGCGATTGGGTAAGCTATGTATATTATTGCAAAGGGTAGCAGATTACTTCTAAAAAGCCCGCTGATTCCCATAACGATTCCGCTTGCAACAAAGTATTTTTTGTTTTTTTTGTCTATTGCTATAAAGAAACAATATAGCGAACCAAGCATAAATAAAATAGAAACTGTTGTATCTAAAGGTTCTGCGGCAAAAAAAACTGCTGGTGGGTATAAACCATAAAGGAGGCTTGAGATAATAGCGGCCTTTCGATTGTTCCAAAGATTGTTTACTATTAAAAAGATAAATAAAGAACTGAGAAAATGAAAAACAATTCCTGAAAAACTGGCTATAGCAAATAAATTGTCTGAAAAACCTAAAGAACATGGAATTGATAATAGAGTAGGATAAAGCATTGAACGGAAGAATGGTTCATTTGGCAAAGAACCAGAAGAAATCTGATTTGCTAGTAAAAAATTCTCAGAACCGTCTAAAACAGGCATTTGCCCTAATGGAGTCTGCCAAAAATATAACAGATATAATAATCCGTAAGCTAGTATTATAAGAAAGGCCAGCTTGACAGAATAATCTTTCATTTTATGCTGCTTTTTCTGGGCCTTTTAGTAATCTTGCGCTGTTTAATACTACAAATACAGAACCTAAATTATGTAAAATTGCTCCATATATTGGAGTAACAAAGCCTGCTGATGCTAATAACATCATGAATATACTGAAGCTTGTTCCTATTAATATATTCTGGTTAATGATAGATCTTGTCTTATTAGACAAAATAAACATTTGAGGTAAATTGGACATATGATGGCCATTTAATGCTATATCTGCGTTCTGTATGGCTATGTCTGAACCTCCATGAGCTATGGCTACGCCACAATCACTAGCCTTCAGAGCCAAAGCATCGTTGATTCCGTCTCCCACAAACATTACTTTATGTTTTTCATCTTTTTTCTTGTTTATATAATCTAACTTATCTTGTGGTATGCATTCAGATATAACTTCATCAAAACCAAGCTTGTTACCAATTTCATCTCCAATTTGTTTTTTGTCGCCGGTAAGTAGGACGAAATGTTTTACTCCAAGCTTTCTGACATTATCTAAGGCTTCTTTCATTTCAGGTCTTGGTTTATCAGAGAAAAACAATTGGCCAAGTATTTGTTTATCTGTAGCTACCCATACAGATATGCTGTTCCCCGAATTCAAAGACTCAACTTCTTTTTGACCAGAATCTTCACAAATCCAACTTAAGCGACCAAGATAATATTTGATGCCATTTGATTCAGTCTTTACACCCATTCCATGTATTTCCTGCTGACCTGTATGAACAGAAATGTTTATGTCGTGGTTGTGCATATAGTCTATAATAGCGGTAGAAACAGGATGATGAGAGCCGCTGGCACAAATAGATGCCTTTTCTAATAGATCATTTATTTCGATTCCTGGTTGAGGATTGATTTTTTCTATTTCTAATTTACCAAAAGTAACTGTTCCTGTTTTATCAAATACCATTGTGTCTATGTCTGCGAGAATTTCTAGAAAAGCAGTGTTTTTAATCATAATGCCATATTTTGATGCATTGACTAGAGCTGCTATCATAGCGGTTGGACTAGCTAAAACAAGAGCACAGGGGCAGCTAAGAACTAATATTGCTACTGCACGGTTTATGTCACTTGTTACAAATAACGTGATTGCTGCAATCATTATTACGAATGGGAAATAGAGATCTAAATATTTTTCTATTATTTTAACTATTGGAGCTTTCGACTTTTCTGCTTCTTTCAGCATTGTAACAATTTTATTAAAGACAGAGTTTGCTGAAATAGCAGTTACTTTAATTAATAGTTTCCCACTAAGATTGATTGTACCTGCAAAAACCTTGGTTCCTGGATATGCGTCAATAGGCAATGATTCACCGGTAATAGGTGCTTGATTTATAGAGGAATCTCCTTCTATTATTGTGCCGTCTGCTGCTATTATTTCACCAGGATAACAAACAACTATGTCGTCTAGTTTTAATGTGCTTAGTTCTACATGGCTTTCTTTGCCATCTTTAAGAATTATCGCATCTTTTGAATTTAATTTTTTAAGAGAAGCTATCGCTTCTTCAATTCCCATAATGCTTTTAATAACTGTGGCTACGATAAAATCTTTCTGCATCATGGCAGCTAGTATAGCTAAACTAACAAGTTGTTCTGTCATGAATTTTGATTCTTTACTGAATAATCCTATTAATCCGCTCCAAAATACAGGGATGGCAACAATTATTGAAGCTATTGCCAATATCACCTGAGACATCTGTTCTTGTTCGGGATATATGACTTTATATATCAGACCAGCTATGAGTAAAACAATTGCAAAAATAGAATTGTTTAATTTTACTTTAAGAATAGAGTTTAGTCCTACTGAATGAACGTTGTCATCATGATTATGGGCATGACTATGATGATGGTGACCACAACTGCAATTTAATATGCTTTCTCCATCATCGTCTTCATGATGATGGTGATGATGACCGCAACTGCAGGTTATTCCAGGTGCATTTTCAGATTCATGATTATGATTGTGTTCGTGGTTATGTTCGTGTTCTTTGTCTTCCATTAGTCATCTTCCTCGTAATAACCTTCTGGAGTCGTAATCTTGGTTATTATTGAACCGTTCATGCCTAGCAATAGAGTAACACTATCCTGACTTCCTTTTGTATCTGGCATTAGAATAATATTCCCTGAATTGGATACTAAGCTTTTAAGTGTTCTGCTTTTTAAATCATGTCCAACTTCTACTGGATTCTGTTCATAAGCCTTTAACATTTGAGTGAACTTCCCTGATTCAGCATTAGCTTTTGCTGTAATTGTTTCTTTATATGCTATCGCGTCATTTACACTCTTTTCATAGGCGCCTTGAGCTTCAGGAAGCTTTATCTCTCTGTTATTGTTAGCTTTGTTTATGTATTGGAACTGGTCTACATATGCAGACTGAACATCTTCAAAATCATCTTTAAGAAATGGAGGAGGCCCCATTTCTGATATTTCTAATGAAATAATTGTTAAGCCT
>ONIU01000216.1 GCA_900317935.1 uncultured bacterium | reverse complement strand
CTCAATCAGATGGAAGTTAACAACTTTGTTTCTTATTGCAAATCTTGTTCCTATTTTAATATTGGTTTTTATTGCGACTAAGTATATAGATAATAAGAGGATTTCTTTAAAAAATGAAATCACCGACGATTTAGAAAGAACAATGCGTGAATTTGACCTTCAATATAACTATTCTTTTGAAAAATTCTCTTCAAAAATTGGTTCTATTGCTTCTGGTATTTCTAAAAATGTTGGTAATGAACCTATAAAAGAAAAAGAAAAGAATAATATAGTTAAAATGTTTGATGAGCTAAATCCTTCGGCTCTATTCCTTATTGCAAGCAGCGGAGAAATAATAGTTTCCAAAAAAGGAGAAAATACAACCACTTTTACCTCTGATTTCATATCAAGTTTAGGTAAATCATCTTTAGATTATCTAAATAATAAAAGAGTAAAAGTAGATTTAAAAGAAGAGGATGTTTTTTCGTCAATTTTTGATATTGAAGGTTCTGAATATTTTAGAAGATTAATAAAAAGTATTGGTAATGTTAATGTCTTTCTTTTGGGTCACCTTAAACAAATCTTTTTCTTTTATACATTTGGCAAAAACGATATTTATAACAATAATTACTTTTTGTTGCTTATCTGGAATAATGAGATATTTCAGAATTTGTTTTTTAATGAAAATTTTAATAATCTCTGTAAATCTTTGCCTGAAGCTAAATTCTGTATAAATACTGGCTTGGAAGATTCTTTTTATGGTTCTTTAAATTTAAGGCAGAAAATGAAGTCTGTATTGGATAAAAACTTCAGTAATTCTGAGAAAATCACTGGAAATATAGAAATTGAAGGGAAAAATAATGTTTTTGTTTGTTTAAAAGGTAAAAATCTTGAAAATGTTACGATGATGGCTGTTTACCCTGAAGATTTAATAAATAAAAATATTTATAGCTATATTTTCCAACTTATATTAGGAGCTCTTATTAGTTTGCTGCTAACTATAATAATAGGACAACTGCTGACTTTTCAGTTCTTAAAGCCAATTGATAATATTGGCAAAGCCGCTAAAGCTATAAATGATCATAATTTTTCATATAGGGTTCCTATTGGTGATAAAGATGAGTTTGGGCATTTAAGTCAGGTTTTTAATCGTGTTATAGAAGGTTTGGAAGATTTCGAAGTTGCTAAAATTGTTCAAGAGAGCTTGTTACCAGGAAATCATTTTAATGAGGGTGATTTTAATATTTTTGCAAGAACTGTTGTTATGACAACTTTGGGTGGCGATTACTATGACTGTTTTAAAATTAATGACAATTATCTTGGAATAATAATCGGAGATGTTGCTGGGCATGGTATTCCTGCAGGGTTAATGATGGCTATGGCAAAATCTGCTGTTTTATCTGCACCTGAAGAAGTCAAAATAGATCCCTCGGCTTTAACAAGCAGACTTCATAAAATGTTTTTTTCTATTAAAAATGAGCGTTTGAAACGTATGATGACTTTTCAATATTTTGTTTTGAATATAAAGGAAGGACATTTTATTTATACTAATGCTGGTCATTGTTTCCCTATAATTGTAGATAATAATGACAAAAAAGCTATTCTTCTGGATGATAATATTTCTACTCCTTTGGGAATAGGTCATAGGTGTCGTTGTAAAAATCAGGAATTTGATTTAGAAAAAGGTCGGTCTTTAATACTTTATACAGATGGTATTGTAGAAGCAAATAATGTAGAAAAAGAGCAGTTCGGTTATGATAGATTTCTAGAATGCTTACCTAAGAACTATGATATTAATCCTGAAAAATTTTATTATAATTTATATGACAAAGTTTATAAAAATTGGGTTGCATCGATTGATGATGATTTAAGTCTGATTATTATAAATAGGGTTTAACATGGCAACAGATGAAAAAACAATTTATTATTTAGATAAATATTTAAAATTTATCCTTGTTATTTTTTGTTTTGTCTGTGTTCCTGCATTTATTTTATCTTACTCTGTTTATAGATATTTTCAAACTAACGAAGACCAGATTATTAGTGATTTAAAAACTTATTCTCAACATATAACGAATGAGTTAAGAAGTAATGTGGATGCTGAAAGATTTTTCTGCAGTGTTTTTCATGAATATAATTTAAAAGAAATAGATAATCCAGATTCTAATATTGAAGCTAGTGTTAGATTTTGTAAAAAATTTAAAGAATACTTCGGAGATAAAATAGATTTTGTTGTTCTATCAAATGAAGGTGAAATTAAATATAATTCTAATCCAAAACGATATAATCATTCTCAAAGAGTTTGGTATAAAGCTTATCATTTTGCAAAATTTAATTATACTCTGGTTCCAGAATTATTGAATACTGGCGAATATGGAGATATTAATGCATTAAAAGTGGTACTTGGACAGCAAACTCTTTATCGAAATATTAAAGCATTATATGATGAAAATATATATAGCTTGATGTGGGGAGATTATACAGGAAATATAGAGCCTGGTGCTGTATATTCTTTTAGATGGGGCGGTTTTTTTGTCTTTATTTCTAAGAAATTGCTTAAAGATATAGTTCATTTAAAGTATTATATCAAGGAATACTCTTTAAATACTAATTTAACTTTAGGGTTATATAATTCCCAAGATATTAATAAATCATTTTGGACAAATAAAGTTATAAATAATGAATTTGATGTCAGAAAGCTTTTTGCTAATGCTGAGTTTAAAGATAAAAGGCTTATTGAGGCTGATAAATTTTATGTTTATCAACAGACTTTAACAAATAATTATAATCTGTTTATTATTTCCTATAAGGATAACACGAATATTAGTCTTATTTTGAAAGCACTCTTTGTTTTCCTTATTTATTGTTTATTATCTTGGCATATTATTAAATATTTTAGAAACACTATTATTTTAAATTTACCGGGCGATGCTTCTATTCGTTTGAAAATAGCCGTTTTATTTACTTTTGCGACACTTATACCTCTTCTATTATTTGCTGTTGTTTCTAATGAATATGAAATTTATAAAAGACAGGCACTAATAAAGGAAGCCAGGGTTTGGTCTACGGGCAATCTTTTAGGTATTGAACAGCGTTATCAGTCCTATCTTAAAGCAGTAACAAACTATTTTGATAAATCTGTTTCTAAATGGAAAAATGATTTAAAAAATTCATTACTAAAAATAGAGCATGTTAAATCAATTGGTAATGATTTTTATAATTATGATATTCATGACTTTTTTGTGGTTGCAAGCGAGTCTCCGTATATGGGTGCTACAGAAGGGGTTTTTAAATACTATGGATCTTTGGATGCTATTCAATTTGATTTATCACAAAGCGTTTTGAATTATGACCAGAAAAAAGTAAAACCTGAAGAGCTAATGGACTTTATTGAAAGATGGAAATTTACTGACTATAGATTCTTTATTATTATAGTAAAAAAAATAATTAGTTCTCTTACTGGAAAAGAAATTTCTGGACCAATATTGAGTAAACTGGAAATAATTGCTGAAGGTTTTATGCAAAAGCCATTACCAGAAATAATTTATAATTTTATTGAAATTGAGCGCGAAGGAATAATTAAAGAGTGGGGGTATGGAAATAGAGTTTTTCTAGCTTATTTAAATTTTATATCTATTTATGATGTGTCTTTACCTGATTATATACTTGTTGCTTCTTGGAAGCCACCGGAACTTCAAAAGAAGTTTGTTAATGATATATTTACAAAATTAAATCGAAATACTAGAGGTTTTAAAATTATTGCCTTTGAAAGATATAAAAGAAGTTTTACACCAGAATTATACAATGGCGATAAAGATTTGGAATCTTTTGCTTTAAGAGCTGTCGAAAAGCCTACAGATGAATTAGAGACTATCAATTTCAGGGATGAAACCTATATTGCAGTAAGTGTACAGGGGAAAGGTCCAAACGAATATAGTTTTATCGGACTTTATCCTATGAGTAATATTAATTATGAGATTAGTAAGCAAAAATCTCTACTCTGGTTACTAGGGGTTTTTAGTTTGATTCTATCTATTGGGTTGGCTCAATTGATAGCAAAAAGTTTTTTAGAGCCTTTGTTGATATTGCAAAATGGTGCTTTAGCTATAGAAAACCGCAACTTTAAGCATCGTCTTTCTGGTTTGGCAACTGATGAATTCGGTGAAGTTGGCAACATATTTAATCATGC
>ONIU01000217.1 GCA_900317935.1 uncultured bacterium | reverse complement strand
CCCTTACAACAACTATCACTGGCAGCGTCAGCTACCGTCTCACAAGTTGCATAAGCAACAGGTCCACAGAGGCTTTAGCCTCATCTCTCTTACCACAGGCGTTAGCCCTATACCACGCCAAGCTTCGCTTGCTATTTCAATACGCTATCGCTAAACAATAGTTTACTCTGGTTCGATCACCCCTCAGCTTCACTTCGTTCAGCAGCTCCCCTCAAGTGGAGCCTTTAGAACAATTTCTAAAAACTACAAATATTCTAACTTTTCAAAAAATAAAGATTGCCATTTACCTTTCATAGGCTCGCAGTTGGTGTGTGAAAACTAGTATTAAGTCCAAATTAGATTGTGCTAATTACCTACACATTTGTCATAATAAGTATAGCGTATGGGCTTTAGCCCTGAAAGCTATACGTTTATGACAATGTGTAGGCAATAAACGAATAGATTGGATCTATTTGCTCAATTCAACAAGACCCCTTTCGGTTACTTCGTAACCACTTCCCCCTAAAGCTTTGCTTTGGGGGCAGTTCTTAAGATGTTCCCCCAAAGTTGAAAAACTGCTAGGGCTGCCGACTTGGTAATGAGCAAATGAGGGCACTTTGACAATGAGAAACGTGCAATGAACAATTAAAGGCACATTCTTAGATTATTTATAAATGAAAAGATAATTATTAATTGCCCACAAAGATTATTCTTTAGGCAATAACACAGAATTATCGGCTGTTTTAATTCCTAATTCCTAATTCCTAATTCTTAATTCTTAATTCTTAATTTCATAAGCGTTCCCCACTTCTCGTGGATAAAGCCAAGCGAAGCTTGGCTTTATCATATTTTACGAATAATTAATCTTAAGATATTGCTTTAAATTTCTTTATCAGTTATTATAAGTTAATAGATAATTATATAAAGGAATATCAAAATCTATGGCTGTAATAACTCCAGTATCAGATCTTCGGAATTATAATAATGTTCTTGAAAAAGTGTCTGTCGGCTCTCCTGTATATCTCACAGTTAACGGCAGGGGTAAATATACAATTCGTGATATTGCCGAAGATGAAGAATTTGAAAAAACAAAAGCCATGCTTCGCCTCATGTGCGAACTTAATGAAGGAAGACGTTCTGGAGAAGAAGAAGGTTATACTACATCAGAAGAAGTCCGAGATTATTTCCGCAATAAACGACCATGAAATATAAAGTAAAATACTCTAAGTCTGCAATTCGCGACTTAGAACGTGTATGGGCTGAAGTTTTTAAAGCCTCAAAAAATCAAAAAATAACAATAAAATACTTAGATGATTTGATGAATAAAATAGAGGCAAAAGCAGATTATCCCAAGTCAGGTTCACCACTATATTATGAAAATGGATTCACTGGATACTACTATGTAGTGTTCAAAGCTTATCTTGCTTTTTACAGAATAGAAAACAACTCAATGCTTGTAGATAGAGTTCTTTTAGGTAAAAGCGACTACATGAGAATTTTGAATCTTAATTTTGAATCATAGTCATATCAATTATTTTATTTTTCTCGAAAGTTACCCATCTGGCACCTACGGTTAAAGAATGGAAACAATACTTGAACGTTAAGATATAATTTTTGTTTAGCATCCTTGGTATTCAAATATTTCAAAAAGACTTGTAAAAACCATAAAACCAATCATAACCTAAAAATTAGGGGTAGTTATTGTTTTTGGTTTTTGAAGCTGTCGCTTCTCTTGTTTTTATCGTTATTAGAAGGTCTGAAAGGCAACGAAAAATTAGTCATAATTGATGTTTACTAACCTTCGATTTAACAAAAACTACAACAAAAACCAACTACAATAAAAACGCCAAGCTCCGCTTGGCTAACCTAAAAATCTAAGTTGCAAAACTCAACATATTAGGCTATAATAAGATTGAATCGTATTTTAGCCTAAGGTATTTTTATGATTTACATAAAACGTGATATAGAAAAAACTATTACAAAGCTTAATAAAGAGTATTCCTGTATTCTGCTCACTGGTTCAAGACAAGTTGGGAAATCAACATTACTAAAACACCTTATGAAATCATCAAGGACTTATGTTACTCTAGATGATCTCGAAGAACGTAAACTCGCTAAAAACGACCCAGCTATGTTTTTTCAAATACATAGTTTGCCAATTTTTATTGATGAAGTCCAATATGCTCCAGAACTTTTTTCATATATTAAGATTGCCGTTGACAATGGGGCAAAACCTGGTTCTTTCTGGCTTACGGGTAGTCAATCTTTTTCTCTTATGGAACTAGCACAAGAAAGTTTGGCGGGAAGAACAGCCATATTACATTTACCAGCAATCTCACAGCATGAATTATACGGCAAAAAAGATAATATTCCATTTACTATAGATTTAGATAGTTTAAAACAAAGGAAAAATCTATACAAACCTGCGTCATTAAAAGAAATTTATGAAAGAATTTGGAAAGGCTCATTGCCAGCTCTTCTTTCTGGAAAATATTCAGACAATAATATTTACTATTCAAGCTATGTTCAAACTTATATTAATCGTGATGTTTTAGACATAGCCAAAGTTGATAAACTATTATTTTCTGATTTTATAAAATCAGCGGCTTGCAGAACTGCACAAATGCTCAACATCCACGATATAGCAAGAGATGTTGGAATATCTGACGATACAGCCAAACGTTGGTTAAAAATACTAGAACAATCAGATATTATTTATTTTTTACGCCCTTATTCAAATAATCTACTGAAACGAACGATAAAAACTCCCAAGCTATATTTCTTTGATACAGGTTTAGTCGCTTATTTAACATCTCATACCACACCGGAATTGTTAGCAAATGGAGCTATTAATGGAGCAATACTTGAAAACTATATTATTTCAGAAATTAGAAAAACATATTTCAATAATGGTCAAAATTGTCCAATGTGGTATTACAGAGATAAAAACAATAAAGAAATAGATATAATTATTGAAAACAATGGAAAATTGCACCCTTTAGAAATAAAAAGGTCAGCAAATCCAGCTTCTGAACTAATTAATACTTTTTCTGTATTAAATAGATCTTCGGTTTCCAAAGGGAAAGGTGCTGTTATTTGTATGAAAGAGGAACTATCAGCTTTTAATTCAGATAACTTTATAATTCCAGTCTGGATGATTTAAAAACTAAACTACTTAGTATTGCCACCATTGAAAGTTACGCTTAACACAAAAACCAGTTATATTTTTCATAATAGAAAACGTTATAACCCAGAGAAAATCTAAGACAAAACTTTATTTTTTTCGAATATGCTCCTCAATTATATTAAGAATACATATAAAACATATTATTCTTAATAACATCTATACAATAATCAGCAATTATTATCTTTGGACAGAGAGAGAGAGGTTTGCAAAATTTCAACAATAATTTCATATAAATATATACATATTAAAAGAATTTTGATAAAAGTCAAAATGATAGCTAGTTTATTTTGACTTTTATAAAATTTTTCATTATAATTCAAAGTAAAGGCAGATTATAATGAAACTAAAACGAGAAACTTATTTACAACAAATTCGACCTTTTTACGAAGTTGATCTAATAAAAGTTATTACAGGAATTAGACGCTCTGGTAAGTCTATTCTGTTAGAAACAATAAAAGACGAATTAATAGAAAATGGTATAAGTGGCGATCATATAATCTTTATCAATCTTGAAGATTTAGATTATGAATATATTGAAACAGCTTCAGATTTAAATAAAGAAATAAAATCACGTATAATTGACAAAAAGAAGTATTATATTTTTATTGATGAAGTTCAACACGTGAATGAATTTGAAAAAGCCTTAGCTTCACTGAGAGCAACTTTAAACCTTTCCATATTTGTAACAGGCAGCAATTCGACTTTATTATCAGGCGAACTCGCTACCCTGCTTACAGGCAGAACAGTAGAATTTGAAGTTTTCCCCTTTTCATTTTTTGAAATGAAAGAATATTTTGGATTAAACAACATCAATTATAGTGATAATCTGATTTTTGACTACATAAAATGGGGCGGTTTCCCGTTAAGATTTGACTTTCATAGAGAAGAAGATATTAAACGATATTTAAATACTTTATATGACAATATAATTAAACGGGATATAAAGAAAAAATCCTCAAAATTCGACCTCAAGCTCTTTAAAGAATTGTCTTTATATAT
>ONIU01000238.1 GCA_900317935.1 uncultured bacterium | reverse complement strand
GATTCCCAGAATTTTTGTGCAATACTCCGGTATTGCATTTTCAGCCCTCTGGGCTTATAATAAAGACAGTTAAAGGAAAGCACCACAGAAAGGGGTATGATATGTTTGATATGATGATGATGTATGGCGCAACTGTTAATGAGATGCTCGAGGTCTGTGAAGTCTCTCCTGAGGAGCTTTATGAGGACTTCGATGAGACCGATCCGGAGATTGATTCATATCTCCTCTGGTGTCAGAACGGTGCTGAACTGGCAAACGCTCTGGAGACAATCAAAAAAATGTTTCCCTCTGCTTATATCAAGAGAGAACTTAAAGAAATGGACACCTGCACACTCTTTATTCAGTCTCTTGACTGTGACACCTTTGAGATTCGAAACCTCCTGTATCCTTATAGCTTAGATATCGACTAAAAAACAGCCAGGGCGGAAATCACCGCCCTGGCCTTGACGGGCCGCGGCGGACTGCTCCTCCCCGCCGCGGCCCGAAATTCCATTATACCATAGGACCAGCCAGATCGTCAAGAGTTTTTTTAAAAATTTTTTTAAAAAAATTTTTCCTGAAATGCTTGACAGCTTTTACCCTATGGTGTATAATGTATACATAAGATAAAGGAAAGGAGATACGACATGGATAGCAAACATTGGAGAGCCGACCGCCAGAGACGTAGCCATATCATCGCCCAGATCGGATTAGGGCAGGTTATAAAGGAAGTTACTGTAGACCGTGGTCATAAGAACGGACCTGAGGTCCATAAGATTACCTCAACCGGATTGGTAGTAATCTACAATAAGCGAACAGGTATTATGATTACTATCCTCATTGCAAGACCGAATCAGATTAAACGGTACTATGCAGAGAACGAAGCTCCGCAGGACATTATCAATCTTGCTATTGAACATACAAAAGCAGGATACAATAAAATTTAAAAAATTCTTAAAAAGGGCTTGACAAAAGCCAAGCCCTTTGATATAATATAATCATCAAAAGAAAGGAGAAATCGATCATGGCAATCAATGAGAATAAAAAGATGCGGAAAGCAAAAAACGCTCAGAAACGTGTTCTTGTCCCCTTTAATACAGGAATCCGCACACATAAATCTAAAAAGGATTATAACCGTCAGAAATATAAAAAAATTGATTTCTGACGGTTGACAAAAAAGAGAAATTTTGATATAATATAATTATCAAAAGAAAGGGGATAAAAAAATGACAAGAGAAGAAATGCTTACCAGAATGATCAGACTCTATGGATTTGAACATAAAGCTGTTATCCAATTCGGCTGGTTAATGGCAAGACCCCAGATTAGTGATGAAACCCTTGAAACTGTAGTGAAGTGCCATGAAGAGCATCCCTTATGGGAAGATGAAGATGAGGATGAATAATCCTCATCTTTTGGCCGGGCCGCGGCGGTCTGCTTCTCCCCGCCGCGACCCGAAGTTCCATTATAACATACCGCCGCTATTTTTGTCAAGCGTTTTTTTGAAAAAACTGCACAAAGATTACCCCCGAAATTTGTATAATTTGCCTATTGTGTTTTTTAGGTGTATCCCTTATAATAATAATTGTCAAGGGGAGCGAACCAAGATGAGGTTCAGGTATCTGCCACCTACAGACCAGTGGTGCTCCCCATAGGGAATTCGGTATCTGCCACCTACATGAACCAGTGGTATTCCCTATAAGGCAAAAGGCAAAAGAACGAGAGAGGTGATAAAAATGAAAAAGCTTATGTCTGATAAAGAACTGAAAACTGTCATTGAAAGATTTGGTCTTCGTCCCGATATTCAGGTTAAACCTATTTATGTTTTAAATGTCCCCGTTGTATTTTTAGGTCTTAATAGCAAGGGCCTGGAAATGTGGAAAAGTAAAGATGGAAAATTTCTTTACATTATGTATTGACAAACTCCATAGAATATGATAATATATAATCATCAACAAGAGCAAAGGAGAAAAATATGAGAAAAGTTATGTATGGCAAGGGACTGTTTACTTATGACGATATTAAGGACCTGCCTTTCCCCGAAAGACATGTTCAGCTTGTAGAAATCACTCCGCCCGATGAGGTCGAAGCGAAAGAGAAGTTTATGGCGGAAGCCATCAAATCGGGACGGATTCATCCTCGGAAACGTCCTAAGGCAATTTAAAAAATTGGTTCCACTGGATGCAAGTTAGAAGACCCTATGTTTAGAAATTGTTCATAGGAGCGTCACTAATAAAGATGATTAAAGGTTAGATAAAAACGGGAGCGCATCCTAACCGCCAAATTTTTAAGGACAGTTAAAAGCTGTCCTTTTTTGCTTGCCGCGCGCTCGTTCGGGGCGCGCGGAAAATCATTATATCATACCCGTGGGCTTTTTGTCAAGAGGAAAATTAAATAAATAATAGTTCTTCCTGATCCCGTAATTTGTGCATTATTACCTATTGCATTTTTAATAGTTTTCGCTTATAATAATAATTGTCAAGGGGATGGCGGAACGGCGCTGAAAGCGGAGCCACTTCTTAGAAAGTTAATAGCCGGTGTAAAATAATCCGAAAAAAGTTTCAAAAACCCCTTGACATAGTTACCAAAAGGTGCTATGATAAATACATAAGGTGAGGGATGGAAGCAAGGGAAAGAACCCAAGACGCCTAGTTGTCGCAGTAAGTCTTCCTAACAAAGACCCACCACCGCAAGCCGAAGTCCTACTTTGCGGTATATAAATGTGCAGGCAACATACGGGGAGCGTCTGGAACCCCTAGGCCGGTAGGATGGACGCAATTTTAAAAAAACTATTGACAGAAAAGAATACTTCTGATATAATATAATCATCAACAAGAGAAGAGGAGATAATAAAATGAATCTTAATATATATTATTATGATTTTAACGCAATGCTTTGGGATGGAAAAGTTACTCTTTTTCTTGAGTTCTGGAGAGAAGAGCCAGACGGTACTCGCTCTTATTGGGGCGGACAGGGAGTTGCTTCTGTGGCAGAAGGCTTTCATATTATTGATAATATGAAAAAGCATAGCATTGTAAAGAAAATGTTTTAACAAGAGAAAAGGAGACAAAGATATGCTGAGAACACGAGAAGATGCAAGAATTTATAGACGGCTGAGTGCTTATGACTTTGAAGATGGTATTGGAGACCTGATTGCGGAAATGGATGAAGAGGATGACTGGGATGATGAACCTGATGTAGATGAATGCGGGTTCGACCCTTACGAGGGATGTTACACCTATGATTGCTAAGAATAAGGGGATAGGGCTTACTATCCCCTATTTTTTTTGCTCGCGCCGCGCTGGTCTGTGGCGCGGCGAAAAATCCATTATACCACCCCGCCAGAAAAAAGTCAATCGACAATCTGCACAAACTTTCAATCTTCCCGCTCCCAAAATTTGTGCAATATTCCGACTTGAAGATTTTAAAAATTTTTTGTATAATATATTTACAAGGTAAGGGAAAGCAAAAAACTTAATCGGGCGGTTACGGCTATGGGGTAAGGCTCTGGTCAATCGCTAAAAAGAAAAAAGTTAAAAA